>CAZEZV010000009.1:0-31285 GCA_964516725.1 uncultured Phycisphaeraceae bacterium | reverse complement strand
CGTATTCCCCACCCGCAGGCAAGTCGCACAGCGTCTCGGCTGTGCCAACCGGCCTGCCATGATCCAGCGCAAGTTTCTTTAGTGTTATTTTTGTCAGCGATTGGTCTTTGCTCGCTGCGAACGCGATCCAGCGTCCATCAGGCGAGAGCGCGCCGTTCACAACGCCCTCAGTTGCATCGAGCACTTTCATCTCATCACGATCAAGCCATCGCACCACCAGCACGCCACCGGGCTTGACACTATCGGGGTCCATTTCAGGCCACGCTTTGTACACCATGAAACTCGCATCGGGCGCGATACCGACGACAAAGTTGAGTTCTGGCTTAGCAGGTACTGCGGTTGAAACATGGAACGTCTGCGCCGGTCTTGCCGGTGCTGGTCGCAGTAAAGACCGCCCCACGATCCATCCAGCCGCAAGGAATGCGATGCACGCCATCGTCGTCACAAGCCAACGCGAAGAAGTGGAGCGAGAAGCCTGTCCGACACTGCCCGCGTTCATCCATTCGTGCCCGGCGATCGCGCGTTCGAGTTCAAGCCTCGCGTCGCCGATGTCGTGCAGGCGATTACGCCGATCTTTGGCGAGGCAATTGGTCAGCAGCTCCCGCACGCGCTGGGGTGTAGCCGCGGGGAGAAGGTTGAGGTCGAATTCTTTATGCAGCGTTGCGCCGATCGAGTCCGCAACCGTCTCCCCACGGAATGGCTGCGCTCCCGTGAGCATTTCGAAAAGCACGCAGCCGAACGAGAAGATGTCGCAGCGTTTGTCGACGGGCTTGCCACGCGCCTGCTCAGGGCTCATATAGCCCGCTGTGCCCATGATCACGCCGGGAATCGTGGGCGAGTGCGCGAGCACTGGCGAGGTAAGTGTTGGTGATTGTGTGTTGACAGGAGCATGGGTCGTTGATGGCGAGCCGTCGGCGGTGCGGGCAAGACCAAAGTCAAGCACCTTCACCACGCCCTCGGGCGTCACCATCACGTTGCCCGGCTTGACATCACGGTGAATCACTCCTTTTTCGTGAGCAGCTTCAAGTGCTTCGGCGATCTGCCGTGCCAGCGGCAGCGCTTCGTCGATCGCAATCGCACCGTTATGAAGCCGTGCGCTGAGCGTGTCACCCTCGATGTACTCAAGAATCAGATACTGGTGACCGTTCGCCTCTTCGAGTCCATAAATCGCGCCGATGTTGGCATGACTCAGCGACGCGAGAACCTTTGCTTCGCGCTGGAACCTCGCGAGGCGGTCCGCATCTTGTGCGAGGTGTGCCGGCAGCGCCTTGATCGCGACCAATCGATCAAGCCGAGTGTCGCGAGCAAGAAACACTTCCCCCATGCCGCCCCGGCCGAGTTCGCGTTCGATATTGAATGGACCGATGGTGGTTGGATGCATGTGATGCGGGGAAACGGAGTGTACGGAACAAGCGGCAAGTCTATTTCGCCGCGTCAACCTTGGCTCTCATCTCGTCGACGAAGTTCACGATGAAGTCGAGGCGGTTCCTGCCCTCGTCTTCTGCCCGGAGGATGACCAGGAGTCGACCATCGGTGGCAAAGACACCGTTTCTGAACTGAGGCTTCAATTCCTTCATGCTGTAGAGCAGTTTGGGAACCGACGCGGCCAAGGTCGGCTCGGTCTGGATCTGGACACTGAACACCTGCAAATCGCTGTCGACGAAGCGGATCTCCTCGCCGTCGGGGCTCCACCAGCCGTCGCCTTGAACCCCGGTGGCGGTGGAGATCTGGACGCGCCCTGATCGGGCGTCCGAAGCGCCCGCGCGGGCGCCCGTGAAGCGCTGGACATACAACTCACGCCGCCCGGTTTCATCAGAGATGAACTGCACCCACTTTCCGTCGGGAGAAAAGGAAAGGCCAAACTCGTTTGCCGGCGAATTCAGGTACGGCGTGGCGATCCACGTGCCGCTGGCCGCGTCCTTTTCGAGCATCAACACGTCCCCATTGGGGTTCGAGAGGTCCCGCTGATAGAAGGCCAGCGTTTTGCCGTCGGGCGACCACTCCATCGGGATGAGCCAGGTTCCTCTCGGCACGGCGAACAGCTTCTCGGGCTCGCCCGATCCATCGGCGGGACGTTCCAAAATGCACATCTCGTTTTCGGCGACGAGATTGTGGACGATGCGCTTCCCGTCCTTCGTCCAGATGTGATCCCACGCCGGACCCTGGGTCGGGAGTCGGCTGAAGGTTCGACGAGCGAAGTCGTAGATCCACAGGTCAGAGCCCAAATTGCCGGGTTCGGTGGACTCGAAGTTGGTGACAACGCGTCCACCATCGGGAGAGACGCGCACGTTGCGGTACGCGCGGGGCGGGGCGCCGACCGGCACGGGCCTGGCTTATTCGTCGATCCAGGCGAGGGTTCGGCCGGTGATGTCCGCGGGTTGCATCAGCATCGCCAGCGCACCGGCGGGCGAGACAAAGAACGAACCACCGAGTTTGCCGTTCCAGATCGTGACGGGCTCGCCGATCATCTTCTGGGAAGCGAGATCAAACCGTGCGGCGATGAGAGTGTCTCTGTTCCGCCGGGCGATGATGTGGCCTGTGGGCAGATACTGCGCTCGCTCAGCGTTTTCAAGCAGTGTGGTGCGCTTGCCGGAGGCCAGATCGACGATCTCGACCCAGATCTTGCCCTCCCCGCGCACAATCCTTCCGCGCGAGGCGAGAATGGACTGGCCGGGCACTAGCGGGCGAATCTCGCCCAGACGTCCGAAGCCTGTGGCGTCTTCGTCGCGGAAGACCTCCCGCGGCTCACCGCCCGACGCGGGGACCGTAATGAGCGTCCGGTTCCACTGCTGCGCGATGGCGATCTCGCGGTCCGACGACCAGCACAGATTCGTCTCGGTTGTGGCGGGGAGTTCACAGAGCGTTTCTGGCGTGCCCGCAGGCTGGCCGTTGCTGAGCGCGACCTTCTTGAGGTTGACCTTGCTGCGGGCGCGGTCCTTGGCGGCAGTAAAGGCGACCCAGCGCCCGTCGGGCGAGAGAGCTGCCTTCTGCACGCCCTCGGTGCCGGGGATGGGCTCGGCCTTGTCGCTGTCGAGGCGCCGGACCATCATGAGGCCCGGGGGGGTGGGGCTCTCGGCTTCAAGTTCCGGCAAGACTCTGTAGACGATGAACCGCCCGTCGGGCGAGATGCCGTAGAAATCGTTCAGTTCGGGCTTGGCCGGCGTTGCGACCGAGAGGTGGAGCGGCTGCGGCGGAGGCATCGGCGCGGGACGCATCAAGAGCGCACCCACCACCCCGCCGATGGCGAGCATGAGCAGCGCGACAGCGGCGACAGTCGCCGGCCGCACGCGGCTCATGCGGGCGGGCCTTGATTCGGAAGCGTCGAGCCACTCACGCCCTGCGATCGCCCGTTCGAGTTCGAGCCGGGCGTCGCCGATGTCGTGCAGGCGCTGCTTGCGGTCTTTGGCCAGGCAGTTGGCGAGCAACTCGCGGATGCGCTCCGGCACCGCGGAAGGCAGGAGGGCCACATCGTACTCTTTGTGAAGCGTGGCGCCCAAGGAGTCGGCGACGGTCTCGCCGCGGAAAGGCATGGACCCGGAGAGCATCTCGAACAGCACGCAACCGAACGAGAAGATGTCGGAGCGCTTGTCAACGGGCTTGCCACGCGCTTGCTCCGGGCTCATATAGCCCGCAGTGCCCATGATCGCCCCGGGAATTGTGGGCGAGTGCGCCAGCACTGGTGAGGTGAGTGTTGGTGATTGTGTGTTGACAGGCGCGTGCGTTGTTGAGGGCGAGCCGTCGGCAGTGCGGGCCAGACCAAAGTCAAGCACTTTGACAACGCCGTCTTGCGTCACCATCACGTTGCCAGGTTTGAGGTCGCGGTGGATGACGCCTTTTTCGTGCGCGGCTTCAAGCGCTTCGGCGATCTGCCGTGCCAGCGGCAGCGCTTCGTCGATCGCAATCGCACCGTTATGAAGCCGTGCGCTGAGCGTGTCACCCTCGATGTACTCAAGAATCAGATACTGGTGACCGTTCGCCTCTTCGAGTCCATAAATCGCGCCGATGTTGGCATGACTCAGCGACGCGAGAACCTTTGCTTCGCGCTGGAACCTCGCGAGGCGGTCCGCATCTTGTGCGAGGTGTGCCGGCAGCGCCTTGATCGCGACCAATCGATCAAGCCGAGTGTCGCGAGCAAGAAACACTTCCCCCATGCCGCCCCGGCCGAGTTCGCGTTCGATTGTGAATGGACCGATGGCAGCAGGGTGCATGAGCGGCGAGTGTAAGCCTTGACGAGTGGCAAAGACCTGCACGAGTGTGGCTCGATTTCACGACGGATTGCGCCGGGAATGACTGTAAAAAGGCCGCATTCTTGCGCCGCGACATAAGTCGACCGCGCGGCCAATCAGGGCTTCGCAGCCCGTCGCCCAACAAAGGTCAAGACCCTCGCACGCTCGCTGACAAGTCACTCGCCTTGCACTGTGCGCTGCGACGGCGGCCTCGTGTCCCAGACAAAGCAACGATTGGCGGGGTAGACGGTGACACAGCCGACGCGGGTTCCGTCAGAAGAAGCGAACGGCCGCTTCATCCACGAATCGCCTCGCAACGAGAGCAGTTCCACGAGGTGAGGGGAAAGCTCGCTGTCATCAGGCGCACGTTGGTTGAGGATCCCGAGAATCCGCATGGTGCCCTCCCCGCAGCCCGCGAGCAGGCGAGTCGAGTCCGCGCACCAAGCAAGACCGTGAATATCAGTACGCAGCGAGGCTGTGCTTGTCACCTGTCGCGTCAAAGCATCCACGAGCACGACGTCCTGAACGAAATGCACCGCGATCCATCGCCCGTCGGGTGAAAAGTACGCATGAATCCACTCTTGCGAGTACTCATCAAACCTCAGTTCGCCGATCGCCGCTCCATCAACGCTCCGGCGCAGCGCGACGAGACCGACTATGGGTATCGGGTCGGCTCCATCCTGAACAGCACGCGTTGTCAGCTGAAGTCCTACGGCAATCGACTGTCCATCAGGCGAAAACGAAAGGTTGTTGATGTGCGTGCTGGCATCTTCGGTGCGCTCCATGAGCGCGTCCAGCGTGTGCGCGCCTGCGATCTTCCATTGGTTTGGCGACGTCTTAAAGGCGATGCGCTGTGAGTCGGCGGAGAACACCGCGCCACCAAACACGCGCCCGCTGCCAGTCACTTCTCGCCTCACGCCGGTCTTGGTGTTAAACACACTGAGCCCATCCAGCCCGGTCTCAAACGAACGAAACTCGATCGCCAGCAGCACGCCATCTGGCGACCAGACTGCGTGTTTCGCGTGGCACCCCGGCGGCAGCAGGTCGGGTGTGCTCAGCGTTGCGCCGGTGATCGGGTCCGCGAGCGAGATCGTGACCATGCCGGCGGCGTCAGGGGGCAGCGACAACCGCGCGAGCGTCGAAAAGTCTGGCGACAGTGCGCTGCCCTCGCGGGCGCGAATCATGCTCGCTCCACCGATGGCGTCGGTTCTCATCACGCGAATCGTGTTGTCGTGAACCGCAAACACCTCGCGCCCGTCAGGCGCGATGGCCAACGTCTTGCAGAATCCCGAAGACTTCACTATCGCGCGGGCTATTGTCGCGCCAGTGTTGATGTTCCAGCCAATCATCCCCGCGTTCTGAAATGAAAACAGCGTGTCATTGTTCGGCCCAAACACGAGGCGATGCCACGACACACCCGGCGTTGCCCCAAAGCCGATCACCTGACGAAGAGGCGAGACCGACCAGACCTGTGTGCCCAGCATGCTGCCGACAGCAAAGAGAGAGCCGTCGGGCGACACTGCAAACCCGTTGCGGCCTTGCCCGCCCCCGTCGGTGGGGATGGACAGCTGCGTTGCGTGCCTGGTTTTCCAGTTGAAAAGTTCCACGCGGTCATCGTTCGAAAGGGTGACGAGCGTGTTGGGCAACGCCGTGGGCAAAGCCCGTGTGCCAAAGTGCCGAGCATCGTCCTGAAACAACAGTTCGAGCGTCTGCGCATCGCGGACTTGAATGTACCCGCGCGGGCGCGGATCGGAAAACCGGCCGCCGCCGATCACGATCTGGCGTTCTTCAACATCAAAGCTCAACCCGAAAGCCCCAGCTCTGGCATCGACTTCGACTCGTTTCACGACTGCGAGCGATGAAGGATCAATCACGATCAGCGTCGTCTGCTCGTCCGCGACACATCCGTAGAGCGTGCCGTGGTGCTTTGACCACAGCAGGCAACGCACACTTGCCTTTGGTCCGATGTCAAGGACAGCGGTCCGAGCTGCACCGGTTTTCTGATCAATCATGGAGAGCGAAGTGCCCCGGGCATAGGCAAGCCGCTGCCCATCCGGGCTGCTCGCGAGCGATGGGTAGCCATGTGCATCGGGCGGGCCGGGTAGCGGAATCTGCCGCACCGATTGCTCGCACTCTGAGTGCAGCAGGCGCCATTCCAGCCCGCGAAACTCCTCCGGCGCGGCCTCCAAACTCTGACGAGCCTGCCACGCATCGCTGTTGCGAAGTTGCGCCGACGCTGATTGAATCTTTGCGATGTATTCATTGACCCGGCTCACATCCAGCGCAGCGTGGGCGTGATTGCGTGAATCCACCGCGCGGCGCAGGCCGATCACCGTCCCGATCGTGCCCCCAATGATCGCCAGCAGCGCGAGACCGACGCCCAGCGTAAGCCCTCGCTCACGGCGGACGAACTTCTGCGCGCGATACAGCATTGAGGGCGGGTGTGCGGAGATTGGGCGGTGCGCGAGGTGCGCACGGAGGTCTTCCGCGAGCGACGCGACCGACGCGTACCGCTGGTTGATGTCGCGGGCCATCGCCTTCGCGACGATGAGGTTGAGATCGGCATGAACGCCCGGCAACACGCCTGCGAGAGACGGACTGTCGCCCGAGCGAAGAATCGCCGCAACCGACGCGGAATCGCTTCCACACTCGAAGGGGCGCCGCCCCGCAAGCACCTCGAACAGCATCACGCCCAGCGCATACACGTCCCAGCGGGTATCGGGCACCGCGGCTTGCATGCCGCTTGTGACAAGTCGCTCGGGGCTCATGTACTGAATGGTGCCCATGATCGCGTTCGCGTCACGCGTCAGCGTTTGCTGATGCTCGCCGACAAGTTTCGCGAGCCCAAAGTCGACAACGCGGGGCCTTGGTTGCTCATCTGCCGGCAACTCGACGAGCACGTTGGCAGGCTTGAGGTCACGATGAATGATGCCCTTGCGGTGCGCATGCTCAACCGCCTCGCACACCCGGATCATCAGACTCAACTTTGTATCCAGTGACAACCCAATCGCGGCCTGCGTCAGAGGCAGACCCTCGACAAACTCCATGACCAGATACGGCAGCGAGTAGCCGCGGATAGTTGCGTTGCCTGATGAGATCAAGCCGCAAATCCCCGGATGCTGCAATCCGCCCAGCACCTGCGCTTCCTCTCGAAATCGCTTCACCTGCGCGGTGCTCACCAGCGTTCCTTGCAGCACTTTCAGCGCGACCCGTCTGCCCGGCGAAGCCTGCATCGCCTCGTACACACGCCCCGAACCGCCCGCGCCGACCAATCCGACAAGCGTGTACCCATCAAAGCTCGCGCCGATGAGCGGGTCTTGCTCCAAGTCGGGAATCGGGGGCGCAAGTCCGCTCTCGGGTGGCGTCAGCAACTCCCCGGTGCGAGATTCACCCAGCGCGAGCACGGACTCAAGCCTCGCGCGCAGCGCGGCGTCGCTCCGCCCGATCTGCTCCAGCGCAGCTTCACGCTGAGCCTTTGAGAGTTCAAGCAGGTCGCCCAGCGCGCTCTCGAATGTCTGCTCCACATGTTTGCTCATCAGTTGCGACGCTCCGCCGCGCCGGGGGCGCTTTCGTCCGTTCCCCCCAAGTCCTTCTCTTCGCACCGCCCCCGATCCCCCTTCTCAATGCGTTCCAGCAACCACAACCGGCCCACGCTCCAGTGCCTTTTGACGGTCGTTGCCGAAAGTTCAAGCAGGTTTGCGGTTTCGTCGATCGAAAGCCCCGCAAAGTACCGCAGCATGACGACCTGGTACAGCGTCACATCATGAGTTCGCAGCGCCTCGAGTGCCGCGTCCAACGCGAGCAGGTCGATCCGATCAACCCCCGCTTCCGCGAGCAGCTCCTCCGACCCGACACGCGTCCACCCGCCGCCTCGTTTGACTTGCCTGAAGCGCCTCGCGCGCTCAACCAGAATGCGACGCATTGCGAGCGCCGCCGCTGCGAAAAAGTGGGCCTTCCCGTGCCATGCGCGTTCCTGGTCCGCAGCATCTTGAACCAGTCGCAGGTACACCGCATGGACGAGAGACGTCGGGTGCATGAGATCATCTCGCCGCGCCTCGCGCGCCAGTCGCGCCGCGGCGAGCCTCCTGAGCTCTTCATAGACAAGCGGCAGCAACTCCGCCGCTGATCGCTCTTCGATCGGATCGATGCGCACATGCTCACCCGCCGAATCGGGCTGCTCGTGCGGCGTGTTGTCCGAAACCTTCGCCATGACGACACCCAAACCGACTGCGCATGGTCCATTTCCATTTCCGTTGATGACACGAGAACGCAAGTGTAGCGATGCCCAAACAACCACCAATCGATTGCAGTCCGTCTCACAGGAAACGCGAATTCTCACAAAAACGTGGTCCGCTTCATTCCGGATTCTCGCAGTGCATTGGTCTGGCAAAAAAGCCATGCACACGCACAGAGCCGCCTTCCACGCCCGATGCCGGGCTTTGGTTGGTGGGCCCATGGGAGGTTTTATGAAGAACACGTCCACCATTCGGTTCGGTATCGCGGCATGCATCGCAGCAGCGGCAGGCTTGCCAACGTCGGTTCTCGCCCAGCCTCTCACAACGACCTGGACCTATCAAGGCAAGTTGCTCAGTGCCGGCAACCCGGCGACCTCTCCGGTTGACATCCGGTTTCGATTGTTTGACAGCGCGGCGCTTCTGACAGGACAGGTTGGCGTCGATCTGTTCGCGCTGAACACAACGCCCACCGATGGTACATTTGCGACGCAGCTCAACTTCGGCCCAACCGCGTTCAACGGCAATCGACGCTGGGTCGAAATCGCCGTGAGGCCCGCAGGCGGCGGCGCATACACAACGCTTTCTCCGCGCCAAGAAGTGACCGCAGCGCCCTACTCGCTCTACGCGCTCAATGTCTCTCCCAGCGCGACGCCCTGGATCTTCAGCGGAGCCAACGCCACATACACCGGCACAGGCAACGTCGGCGCGGGCACGGCATCTCCCACCGCAAAGCTGCACATCCTCGGAACCGACTCCGGCACAGGGCAAGCCCTGAACGCCAACAACAAGCTGTATGTGACAAACTCCTTTGTCGGCGTCAACCGCACCTCCGCGGTCAGTGGTGCCGAAGCATTCGGCGTGCAAGCCCTCATAACTGGAAACAACTACGGCGGCATGTACATCCGCACCGACTCCGCGACCGGCAAACCGTTCTATGGCTATGCCAACACCGGCGGAGCATCGATGTGGACATACATGGACGGCGCGGACAATTCCTGGCGAGTCAACATGGGCTCAGCGGATCGCCTGACGATTTCAAGCGCGGGCAACGTCGGCATCGGCACAAGCGCACCGCTCTCACCTCTTGATATCGCGGTCGCAGACAAGCGCCTGCAATTCCGCCTCGACGGTGGCTTGGTACCGGGCATCAACCTCGCCGGCACGGGCGGCAACCTCGGCATCCTGCGCCTGCGAAATGGCCTTGAAATCTGGCCCAACGACGCGGCAACATCGCCCGGCTTCATGACGATCCGCAACGCCGCAGCGGCCACCACGCTTTCATTCGACGGCGGCACCGGCAACAGTTGGATGAACGGAACACTGGGCGTCGGCACGACGACACCCGAAGGAACCATACACGCCTTCAAAGGCTCCGCTGGCGCCGCAACAGCCGATGGCAACTCCGCACTTGTTCTCGAAAATAGCTCGCGCGGCTATCTCTCGATTCTCACGCCCGACGCAGAGGAGCGGGGCATTCTGTTCGGCGACCCGCTCAACAACTCCGACGGCGGCGTGATGTACAACAACGTGAACACGCCCAACGGCCTTCAGTTCCGCACGAGTGGCAACACGTCTCGCATGGCTATTACGTCAGCAGGCAACGTCGGCATCGGAACGACATCGCCCGCGCAGCGCTTCGACGTCCGCGGCGGAGTGTCCAACACCGACTTCACCATCAACCCCGGCTCGCTCTTCGGTGTCGCAAACGCCACGGCCGTGACCCTCGACACGAGCGGCACAGGCACTATCGGCGTGTGGGATAACTTCCGCGTCAACAACGGGCTCACCGTGGACGGTGCGACAACACTCGCGGGCGCGATGAGCATCTCGGGTGCGGCGTCGTTCTTCAATCAGGCATCGTTCAACAACGGCGGCGCACCGTTCACGGTTGCAAGTACAACCAAAGTGACAAACCTCAACGCAGACCTGCTCGATGGTCTTGACTCGTCTCAGTTCCTCGTGGGAATTCCAAATCCACTGGCTGTTTCTGGCCTCAACGGTGCCACCGGCACGATCACCGGCACCAATTCTTCTTCCACAGCCAATTCCGCTGGCGTTCGAGGCATCTCCACCGCAGCAACCGGCGGCGTCTGGGGCGTCTGGGGAACCGCGCAGGCAGTCGCTGGTGCGGGCGTCTTCGGCATCAACTCAACCGCGGGCGGCACGGGCGTGCGGGGCCTCAACAACGCCGGTACCGGCGGCGGTGTCGGTGTCTTCGGACAGGTCAACAGCACCAGCGACGGTTCGTACGGCGTATATGGCTCCGCCATCAACGGTGGGCGTGGTGTCGTCGGTGATTCAACATCAAGCGACGGCGTCTGGGGTGTCAGCGGTTCTGGAGTGGGAGTGCGAGGCGTGAGCGACACCAACGCTGGTGTTGCGGCATACACAAGCACGGGCGGCATTGCCCTCTACGCCGAACGAACTAGCAACGGCAACAAAGGCTGGCTGGGCGGCGCAGGCGAAGGCGGGTGGGCTGAGTCAAGCACGGGCGACGGCTTCATCGCCAAAGCCTTCGCCGCCAACAAGTCCGGCATTTATTGCGAAAACACCAACACCGCTGGTAACGCGATCTACGCGAACGGCAAGGGTTACTTCGTCGGTGAAATCTCCGTGCCCGTCATCACCATCCGTGGCGGCGCAGACGTCGCCGAGCCGTTTGATGTTGCGAGTTCTCCGATGACAGCTACCAGCGACGCAACGGACGCCGCGCCTGGCATGCTCGTCGTCATTGACGCCGCGAGCCCGGGCAAACTCATGGTCTCTTCCGAGTCTTATGACACAAAAGTCGCCGGCATCATCTCCGGCGCAAACGGGCTTGCACCAGGCCTCACGCTCCGCGCGATTGATCATCAGCACGCCGACGGCGATCACGCTGTTGCGATGACGGGGCGCGTGTGGTGCTACGTCGATGCGAGCTACGGCGCAGTGACGCCGGGCGACAGGCTCACAACCTCACCGACGCCGGGCCATGCAATGAAAGTGAGCGACGACACCCGCGCTCCAGGAAGTGTCGTCGGCAAGGCGATGACTCCGCTGGCGAATGGCGAAAAAGGCCTCGTGCTTGTCCTCGTCAACCTTCAGTAAACAACAGCACGCGTTCATCACACCACAACTCAGGAGACTCACATGAACCTGTCACACAAACATCGCACGGCACTCGCAACCATTGCGTCGGCTGCGATCTCGCACCTCTCCCTCGCGCAAGGCATCGTGATGCCGTCGCAATCTCCAACACCAAACCCAGAACCAGCCGCGCCCAACGTCGCCCCGGCTCCCGTCAATCCACCCGGGCAAGGCGGCTGCGGCAGCACCTTCGACATGATGCAAGCCGCGGCGATGCTGGCTCGCAAGCAGGCGGGCATCGCGGATATTCCCGTCGAGTTCCTGCCCCGCTATGCGCTCACGGTGCGCATCAAGTTCGTGCGAGTCAGGCCAACGAGCACTGACGACATGCTCACCGACGCCGAGCTTGATGCGGAACTCGCCGGGATGAACGCGTTCTTCGCGCCCATCGGTGTCGCGTTCCAGGAGACCGAGCCGCGCCAGATCATCACCAACACCACCCATCCCTTCGGTGTCGCCGGAACATACTACAACCTGCCAGACACCGCGACCTTTCGCGCCTTGCTCAACGAGAACGTCATTTCCGGCACGCTGGACATCTGCTATGTGAACTCAGCGTCTTTTTGTGGACGGGCCACGTTCCCGGGCGATCCCGATGCACGCGGCATCGCCATGGTCAACGGTTGCTCCATCGCCCGCGGCAATCCGAGCGTCACGCCCCATGAAATCGGGCATTACTTTGATCTCTTGCACACGCATGAGCCCGCCATCGGAGTCGAGTGCCCCAACGGCTGGAACTGCGCGATCGCGGGTGATCTGGTCTGCGACACCCCCGCCGACCCGGACCTGACGAACCGTACCGACGGTAACTGCAACCCCATCAACATGGCCAACATCCCCCTCCCGAATCACTGCCAACTGCCGCCCACTGCCTACAACCCCGACGGCTTCAACTTCATGTCCTATTCCGACCAAGCCTGCTCCACATCGTTCAGTCAGGGCCAGCGCAGCCGTTTCATGGCGACGGTCATGAACGCCCGATCCGACCACCTGATCCCGGGCGGCGACTTCAACGCAACTTGGCTGGACTTCGGATACGCGTTCGACGGCAACGGTTCGTTCGGCGACCCGTTCAAGTTCCTGCCTTCAGCAGTCGCAGGTGTTCCGCTTGGCGGCACGATCGCCATCAAGTCGTCCAACTCCAATCAAACCGGACGGTTCAATAGGGCGATGCGTTGGGACTCATGGCGCGGTGCAACAACGATCGGGCGTTGACGTGTCTCTGAGCTTGATGCAACGAGCGCGACGCTCATGTCGCTTTCGCTTTGCAGTGACGACGGTTCATCGCACCGCTTCACTATTCACGCAATTCTCGGCGCGGCCTTCTGCTTTGAACACCTTCACGATGCGCACCGCTTCCTCAGCCACAGCCATCTGCGCCTGATCCGTACTCGCCCCGCAGTGGTGCGTCGTGTACACGCCAGGCAAACACGCCGTCTCGCACTGCCACGGCGACTCAGCATCAGCAGGCTGCGGGTCATACACATCAAGGCCCACTCGAAGATTCTTGGTCTTGATCGCCTCGCGCAGCGCAACTTCGTCGACGACGCCGCCACGGCTGGTGTTGATGAAGTAAGCCCCGGGCTTCATGTTGTCGAAAAACTGCTTGCCGAACAGTTTCTTCGTGCCTTCGACAAGCGGAATGTGCACCGAAAACACGTCGCAGCGTTTGGCGAGCTCAGTGAGATGTTCAGGATGCGTGCCGCCGAACTCGCATCCGATGTCTTGTGCTGCCGCAGCCGTGAGATGATCCGACCACGCGATGACGTTCATGCCGAACGCCTTCGCACGCTTGATGACTTCCTTTCCGATCGCCCCGGTGCCCGCGATACCAAGCGTGAGGCCCTTGATGCCCTTGGCCTTGCCAAATTCCTTCTTGTTCCACTTCCCTTCCTTCGCGCTTCGACATTGATCGCTGATGCGCCGGTCGCAGCACAGAATGAGCGCCATCGTCAGTTCCGCCACCGCGACGGCGTTCATGCCGGGGCAGTTGCACACCGCGACTTTGCGCTTGCTCGCTGCAGCAACATCAATGTTGTCAACACCGCTGCCCGCGCGAACGATGAGCCGGAGTTTCTGTGCGCCATCAAAGACCGGAGCCTGAACCTTCGTCGAGCGGACGATGAGAACATCAGGATCATGCGCCGCCACCAGCCCAGCAAGCCCGGTCGCGCCGGCGTTCGGATCGCTCACAACCTCGCAGCCCAAAGCCCTGAGCCCATCCAAACCGGCCTTCTCAAACTTGTCGGCGACGAACACTTTCATGGCGTTTCCTTTGTACGTTTCTTGAAACCCGCAAAGGTCGATGCGGGTCCGGACTCGCTAGGTTACGCAGCGAATCGAGCTGTTTCGGAGACGTTGAAACGCCTGCATGGCACCTGCGCGGCATGCTTTCGACCCATCTGGTCGACGGAATGTAGCCACGGGCGAGCCTTGCTCGCCCGTGGTAAACGTCTCTAAGAACAAGTAGCCCCGGCAGGGGCGAAGGAAGTTTGCGGAAGGACCTTTTAACTTGCACACGCCACATGACTATTCAATCGTCAACCAGTGCTTCTCCACCCTCCCGCCGCCGACCCAACACCCTCGAACCCGCCCGGACTACGCGCATACCACTCCGCATGACGACGCCCAAGAGTTTCGCAAAGCATGCCATCATCGCACTAACTCTCACCGCTCTTTCTCTCGCCTCGGCCTGCAAGTCGCACGGTGACCTCACTTCGCCTGCTCTAGGCAAACCTGCACGCCCAGACATCAGCGAGTCATCCCCACAACAAACTTCGCAGCGCTCTCGCCCAGTCGCCCTCATCGCAAATCAACCCCTCTTCGCCGAAACAATCTCTCCGCAAGTCGCAGAGCTTTCCGGCGGCATCGCCATCGAGGAGTACGCGCTCGACGCGATGCTGACCAAAACGTTGAGCGACCGCGGATTGACAATTGATCAACGAGCGATCGATGCCGAACGCTCGAAACTTACCGAAGCAATCGCAGATGAAGCGCAGGTCACAATCGATCAAGCATCCGAAATGCTCGCAAGCCTGCGAGTTGGGCGAGGCCTTGGACCCACAAGGTTCGATCAGTTGTTGTCTCGCAACGCCAAACTGCGAGCTCTCGCCCAACAGCAAGTCACAATCACACCGGAGATGCTCGCAAAGGAAGAGGCCTTCGCGAACGGACCGCGCGTCCGCATACGCCTCGCAGTGCTGCCCACACAGGTCGCCGCGTCGACACTGCGAACAAACGTGCTCGCGACGACAGGCGAGCAGCGCATCGTTCGATTTGCCACCCTCGCGCTGGAACACTCACTCGATTCAACAGCCGCTGCGGGCGGCCTGATCGCAAGCGTGAGCCCGCAGGACCCGAGTTTGCCCGCGATACTCCGCAACTCATTGGCTTCGCTCCGATCGGGCGATGTGAGTGACGTGTTGTCGCTGCCCTCGGGCTTCGGCGTCGTGCTGCGCGAAGGCGATGTCGCGCCGGGCGCGCCGATAGATCGTGCAAAGATTGAAGCGAAGTTGCGCAGCAGACTCGAGCGACTCGCGATGGACGCCATCACCCGCCAACTCATCAAAGACGCTCAAGTTCAAGTGCTTGACCCGAGCTTTGCTTGGAGTTGGGAAGCGCGTGCGGCTGGAACGTAAGGACGCCTGCACCACCACTTTGAACATCAAGTGCCTTCCGCAATCAACTCGCCGGTGTCATGCGTCGCCGCCCGCTCAGCCGCTTCAAGCTGCGCCAGCTTGAGCAAGTACTCCCCCACCACAATCACATAGGTCGCGTGGCTCCACGTAAGCGGCGAGACCGAGATCGGTTCGCCCGTGTGCGGATGGAACTGCTCGGCAAGCACGCCCGACTCTTCCGCGCGATAGCAGCACCACTCCAGCAAGCCCCGGGCTTCTTCTAGCTCCGTGAACGTCTTTGCGGTCGCGATCACATACTGCGCACGCCACATCGAACAAATCGCCCACGGGTTGCCGGGCACCTGATCAACTCGCTCGCGTTCGATCTGGTGGTAGTAGTCGCGTTCATAGCGTGCGTAGCCGCCCACGCCGGTACGAACCGTCAAACGCTTCTGGCTCTCTCGCATTTCGCTCTCGACCATCGGATCGGTCGGCGAAAGTCCCGCGATCGCAAACAACGCAAAGTTCGCGCTGTCGGCGGTCATGTCAAGGCGATACCCGCCGTTGGAGAGCGGTGTTGCCATTCGACAGAACCGCCTCTGCTCGGGATGCCACAGATGCTTCTTGAGCGCGGCAACCATGCGATCCGCACCTTCGCGATAGCGCTGCGCATGATCGAGTTCGCCAAAGTCCTGCGCAAACGCAGCCGCAGCTCGCAACGCGCCGATCGTCGCTGCGACCGTGAACACGTGAATGCCCCGGCGCTCTTCCCACAGATCCCAGCTCTGCTTGGGGAGGCCGTTGATGTCGCGGTAGCTCAGAATCCAGTCCGCAGGGCGAACCACCAGCGGCTTGTACAGACTCTTGATGAACTCAACGTCTTTGAAGGTTTCAAAGTGCTTGCGCAGCGCCCAGATCACGAGGCTTGTTTCATCCTGCTGAATCGGGAGAACTCGCTGGCCCTCGATCATCCACGGATGCCAACTGCTCGCAAGTTCGCCGCTTGGGTTGTACTTGTGGAGGAAGTACGAGCCGCCATTGAGGGCCCGCAAACAGAAACGGAAGAAGTTGCGAGAGAGTTCGCTCTGGCCCAGCAGCACGAGCGAGTACGCAACCAGCGCCCCATCGCGCGGCCAGCAGTATGAGTAGTGATCGCCGCCAAACTGCGTAATGTCGCTGTCGTTCGCTGCAATAATCGCGCCGCCATTGTCAACCTGCGTGCGCAGCACGAGCTGGCTGCGGACAAACAAATCAACAACTCTCGCCGGCAGCTTTTCCATGCCCGGCACGTCTTTGCGAACCCAGAGCTTCCAGTACGCCGCCGTCCGCGCGATCATGCGATCCGCCCCGACTTCAAGAATCCGTTGGTTCAGTGCTTTGACATCCGCATGCGATCGCCCCGCGGCCATCCACGCCGTGACGTACGCCGTGCCGCGCGCAGGGACTTGCAAGTTGTATCCAACCGTGCAGTCAACGCTTCCCTGGCTGATGGCATTGCGACCAAGCTGCCCGTCTTCCGCATCGCGCCAGGTGCCTTCTGCGCCGCGCACTCGCTTCGTGCCAATCGCCCAGTTGTCAATGCCACACTTGTTCTCATCGCACGCGTTGAACAGGAAGTACGCGTCGTCCTTATACACAACAACGCTCGCCGTCGCGGGGTCGTAGTTCGCCGTGTCGCCGACAGCATTGCCCTTGATGGACAAGTCCCAATGCATGAACACGCGGACATCTCTGTCTTTGCCGAGCAGATCTCGCACAACGCATCGCCGGAAGTACGCCGGCTCGTGGAAGTCCACAGCGTCGTTGCAGGTCATTTCAAGACCCAGCAGATCGTGACACAGCACAACGCGGGTCACGAGTGTGTCTTCTTCGTACGCAAGGCTGCGCTTCCAGCCAGGATCCTCGATCCACGCAAACTTGCCATCAACCCACACGCCAAAACGCTGGATATAGCTGGGCTCGGTATGCGCGTGCTGCCCCACGTGCGGGTAATAGATATCCCGGACGCGGTAGAGCCGGTCGAACGTGATCAGCAAGTCGCCATTTCCAACTGGAATATCTCGGGGCATCGTCCTTGACCGCCTGCGACTATGGCGAAAAGGCTGAAGGTACATGCACCCGACAATCGGCGCACCGCAACCACAACAACGCTCTTCGCCTTCCTAGGAAATCGTCCGAAAACGATCTCAACTTGTGCCAAACTGGTACACCAGCGTGGAACAGTTGCGATGGAAGTCTAGTGACGTTCAAACGTCAGCGATTGCTGTGTGTGTGCGATTGACCCCGTATGTGCGGCGTGCTCAGAACTCGCTCGACAGCATCTTCTCCGCAACATCATCGATGCTGCCTTCGCCGGATGCGGCTGAGGCGATAGCCGTTGCTGCGGACAGTCGAACCTCCGCAGTCCCCAACTGCGTGAGCTTGATGCCAAAGTTTTCGTTCACCTTGACCGCACTGCCACTGCCGATCTGGCGATCGTTGACGAAAAGATCAAGATCAGCGTCGGCGGACTTGGCGAGTTGAATAATGGAGCCAGGCACGAGCTTCAAAACTTCGTCCAAGGCCATAGGTCGCTCGGCAAGGCGCACGATGACCGGAACCTCAAGGTCCAGAACCCGGCGGAGATACGGCGAGACGGCTTTCACAAGGCACACCTCGCAACCGGCGTGCCGTGGATGGCCGCCGTGCCACCGACTCCACAAAGCCGTAGTCGGTGGCACGGCGGTACGCGCAAAAAGAAACACCGGGCTTTGAGGCCGGTGTTTCGGGATTGAGCACACGGGTTCGGACTGTCGTCGCTTACTTCGTGATCACGATCTCAACACGCCGGCTCTCGGCCTTGGTCTTCTTGGGCTGGCTGCTGCCGTACCCGATCGACTCGATCGTCGAGGACGACACGCCCGCCTTCGCGAGGTAGGACTTCACAGCATCAGCGCGGCCTTGGCTCAGGGCTTCGTTGCTGGCCCACTTGCTGCGCTTGATGGGGTCGCTGTCGGTGTGCCCTTCGACGCGGATGGCCGCGCCGCGGTGCTGACTCTTGATTTCGCGGGCAATTCTGTCAAGCTGCTTCTTGGCGCTGTCCTTGATCGTGGTCTTGCCAGAGTCAAACAGCACGTTGCCGGCGAGGGTTGCAACGAGATCGCCGTTCGGGCGGGTCTCGGTGAATTCGCTTGAATTTCCAGAGCTCACGGGCGGGTTGTAGCCGGTCACCGGGGGCTGCCAATTGGTGACAGGCTGAGCAACCGCCGCACCCGCCGGCGTGCAATTCGCCAAACGCTCTTCGAGTTGAGCGATCTGCGCATCCTTATCTCGCGCACTCTGCGTCAGCGTCGCGTTCTGCTCACGCAGTTCCGCCGACTCCTGCATCGCAAGGTCCGACTGCTTCTTGTTGCCGCTGCAGCCGCCCAAAATCGCCGCGATCCCAAGCACCGCGACCAGCATTCCTTTGCCCACACCACCGTTGAACTTCTTCATGTGTCAATCCCTTTATGAGCCACCTGACATCCATTTCTGGCAGCACCGCAAGGCTTTGGCAGGCGGCTCAAGTACACCTGCCGGGCGCCGGCATCCTGCCGATCAACCTTCCGCGGCAGCCGAGTATATCGGCGAATGGTGCGCGATTTCTGGAATTGACAGGATGTTCTTGCGCGGGGGGCTGGAAAACACGACTTTCAGTGCTCTAGGAAAGGCAAACCGCCTTGATGCCTCGATGCCCCCGCCCTGCCTTGATGCCTTCTTCTCCATCAACATCCGACCCATCCGCCCTGTCCACTTCCCCGTCCGCTCGCTCTGCGGCGGACATTTTTCACCCAAACGACCACGCTTGTGCGCAAAATTCCGGTCGCTCGCAACTTCCCCCTTGCATTTCCCTCAACCCCAGTTCATGATACCGCATGCTCTGGGAAACTCACAACCCGCTCGAATCTCTGCCGCCGCTCCCGCGTGAATCCCGCCGCCTCATCGCCGCGTTTCTCGACGCCAATCACGACGTCTTTGAGCTCGCCGAACATCTCGAGCAAGACCTCTTCGACCTCATCCAAAGACTCTCCGACCCCGCCATCAAGGCCTGGCTCGCCGCCATCACCACACTCGAAAATTCCGCCCGCCGTGAACGCGCACTCCGCACCCTGGACGCCGCACTCACCAACAGCGCCGACAAACCCACACTCCGCCGCTGTGCCTCACGCCTGCTCCGCCACTTCGAACTGACGCGCCCACGCACCCCGGCCTCCAGCACGAGCCCCCAAAGCATGCAGCCCGATCGCAACGGAGCGGCTTACACAAATCACACGACCTCGCGAACACTCAATCCAACGACAATCGTCGCCGACCAACACGATCTCATCCGACAGCACAAAACATCCGTCACAACCCCAAAGGAAAATCCCACCCCAACCGCGCAAGACCTGAGCGAATCTTCGAGCGAAAGTCCCGGTACGCCCAGCCAAGGTTCACCAATCTCCAGCATCGACCTGCAACAAGCACCACAACCAACGCACTTGTTCCAGTCCAGTGTGCGTATGGACAGTGAGCGTATTGTCAGCGCTGCATCGCTTACAATTTCGCATGAGCCCCGCCAACACAGTCATCCTGCACCGCGTCTTCCGCGCGCCCCCTGAGCGCGTCTACAAAGCCTTCCTCGACCCCGCCGCCTTGTGCAAGTGGTGCCCACCCAACGGCTTCACCGGAACGGTTCATTCCATGGACGTTCGCGTCGGTGGGTCGTACAAAATGTCCTTCACAAACTTCAACACAGGCCAGGCGCACTCATTTGGCGGCACCTATCGCGAGCTTGTGCCGCATTCGAAGATCCGATATGCAGACAAGTTTGATGATCCATCGATGCCGGGCGAGATGAGCGTGACGATTGAGCTCAAGAAAGTGCTGTGCGGCACGGACGTGACGATCACGCAGGAGAACCTGCCGGCGCAGATTCCGGTGGAGTTCTGCTACATGGGGTGGCAGGAGTCGTTGCTGCTGCTTGCGAAGTTGGTCGAGGCCGAGATTCCGTAGGCCCGGCGTTTCGCCGGGCACGGAGGCAGTTGGTGGTCGGTGCCCGGCGGGACGCCGGGCCAACTGAGAAGTTGGCTTTACCCGCCTAAATTATGCCGCCGGAGTGTTCCGGACTTCGCGCGAGTGCGCGAACGTACACACGCATTGACAGTTAGGAGCATCATCATGAAGAAGACTTCAGTTCGCCTCGCCTGCCTGCTCGCCACGTTTGTCGTCGCGTCCGTTGTGGTTGTTGGATGCAACACCGTTGAAGGCGCGGGCAAGGACATCAAGGCGGGCGGCAAGGCCATCGAGAACGCGGCTTCGGATTCGAAGTAGTCCTTGGTCGCAACGACTGAAGCGCGATGAGCGCAGCAAAATGGCGTTCCTGACGGAACGCCGTTTTATTGGTGGTCATATGGGTCAGAAGTTGAAAATCGCCTCGAAGACTCGGGTGAAGAAGCCCTTGCTCGCGGTGTCCTTCACTTCGCCAGTGCTTTCGACGCCCACGGTGAGGTCGGCGAGCTGCGACGAAAGAATGGTGTTGGAGCCCGTCACGTCTTCACGCCGGCAGATGCCGGCAAGGACCATCGTCTGCACTTCCTGGTCCTTCGCGATGGTGCGCTTGGCTTCGAGGACAAGGGTGCCGTTGGGTTTGACGTCGATGATGGTGGCCTGGATTTTGTCGGTGAGGCGTTCGGTGCGTTCATACTTGCCGTCGCCCTTGAAACTTGATTGGCCGTCGGCACCGACTTCGATTTGGGGTGTCGTGTCGGAGGAATCGAGCATCAATTGGAGCAAGTCGGCAACGTCAGGCAACTTGTTGATCTTGCCCTTGAGGCTCGCGTCCTTCTTCGTGTCGAGTTTCGCCGTGCTGCTCTGGCGGCTTTGTTCTTGCACGATGATCGTCACGAGATCGTGAATCGCAAAGTCACGCGGCTTGGGAGCCTCGACCATCGTGAGGCTCGTGCTCTTGAGCGGTTCCTGCGGATCGGGCTCTTTGCCTTCTTCGGTCTTCACAGGGGCTTCGGTGAGGAAGAGGCTTTGGGCCAAGGAGGGTGTGGTGATGGCGAAAAGAGTGCTGAAGACAAACAGGTGCGTCGTGCGCTTTGCGAATGTGTTCACTGGACTACTCCGATGGGTTTGTCGATGCGCTCCGCGCGACGATGCTCTCAAGAGTGTGCCTCGCTCCGCGAGTGTTTTGGTGTGACATGGACTTACTTCACGAGCGTTTCGATTGGATCTGTTTGCGTGGTCGATGCGTCGGTGCGAAGCCCTTCCTCACGGTCGGGCTGCATGGTGGGCTGCGTCGTCACGACGCCTCGCCCCGGACTGCTGATACGGGCGTAGACGGTTGCTTCCGGTTGGGGTGGTTGTCTGCTTTGCTTGTCGGCTTTGTTGGACTTGTCGCGGTTGGACTTGGGAGGGGTCAAGGGTTGAACAACGATGACATCCCCAACTCTTGCGTTGCTGCCGGCTCGCATCGTGGATCGAACGAGAACGCCATCAACCACGCAGTCGATGACGATGCGTTCCCCTTTGCGAACAACGATGGGCTCTTCGGCGTCGCGGGTTTCGATGATGGAGTCCGCGCCAATCTGACTTCGCGCGGCTTTGCCGATCACGGTGTTGGGCGATGCCGCTTGGATGCTCTGGGGGAGCCAGCGGGTTTCGGCTTTGACGAGAGTCGGGTCGATGAGTTCGCCTTTGCGGATCGCTCGCAGGGCGATCGCGACTTCTTTCTTGGCTTCGACTCGGACGCGGATGGACTTGGCGAGGACGAGTTGATCGTTGCTGTAGATGCGAACTTGCAGCGGCAGATTGTCGGATTCGCCGGTGGGCGTGATGCTCCAGGAGCGACCTTCGAGCGAGGCGTCCAGGACTTCGCGGTCCGCATCGTTGAAGGTGACGCGGAGGTCATCCACAGATACATTGCGTTCGAGGGCAATGCGAGTTGGAATCACATCACGGATGCTGGTGCCCGATGGCGCTGGGTGTGCGGGCTGCGCGTGGGACACTGTTTTGACGGGTGGCGGCGTGTCCATGACTCGGCGGATGCGAACGGATTGGCCGCTCAATGCAATCGCGCCAAAGTTCACGTCGCGCGAGGTGGACATGAACTTGCGGAGTTCGTCGATGTGGATCAGGCGATTGTCGCCCGCGGTTGTGCCGAGGTCACGGGGGATTGCGAGTGTGCTGAGGTGAACGGTGTTTGTGCCGGAGATGTCAGCGATATCGCCGAGAGTGAGGCATGTCACGTCGCTGACCGAGATCGCTTTGTGCAGCTGGACTTGAACCTGCGCAACGACATCGCTTGCGAAGCGAGTGACGAGGAGGATGCTGAACATGACGCGAGTGAGCAGAGACATGGGCTTGAGCTCTTGAAACGATTGTGCGGTCAATTGATGATCGAATGGTGTAGGTTCGGACGCAAGCCGCTTCCTTACGGTCGGGCTGCTTGCTCAAACGGCTTAGCGGCGGAGCTGGGCCACGCTTCTCAAGCTCTCGTCCGCCGCACGGATGGACTGGCTGTTGAATTCAAACGCTCGTTGTGTGCGGATGAGGTCGATGAGTTCGCGCGTTGGGTCAACGTTGCTCGATTCGAGAAAGCCGGAGGAGATTGTGCCTCTGCCGTCGGTGCCGGGGACGCCGCTGTTGGGGGCGCCGCTGGCGCTGGTTTCGACGTAGAGGTTTTCGCCGACTTGCTTGAGGCCCGCAGGATTGATGAAGGTGCTGAGGTTCATCTGCCCCACTTCCTGCGGCTCGGTTTCTCCCGGAAGGCTGACGCGGACGACGCCGTCCTTGCCGACCGAGACACTGCGGGCGTCGGGCGGGATGGTGATGATTGGTTGGAGGCGCCGGCCCTGGTCGTTGGCAAGCACGAGCTCGCCTTCGGAATTGAGGGAGAGATTTCCGGCACGCGAGTAGGCGAGGCCGCCCGGACCGAGTTGATCTTCGACGGCGACTTCAAAGAAGCCTTCGCCTTCGATCATGATGTCGAGGGGTTTTCCAGTGAAGCGAGGTGCGCCTTGGGTGAAGTCGAGATGCGTGCCGGAGACGCGGACGCCGAGGCCGACGTAGGTGCCGATCGGGCGTTCGTCCTGATTGGCGTTGAGCGTGCCGGGCTGGGCCTTTTCGATGTAGAGAAGGTCCTGAAAGTTCGCCCGGCTGGACTTGAAGCCATCCGTGTTGATATTGGCGAGGTTGTTCGCCGAGACGTCAAGCGCAGTGTTGAGCGCGGAAAGTGCAGAGGATGCCGATTGAAGCGCATTGATTGCCATGGGGGAGGGTCTCCGGGGGAGAAGTACGCGAAGGGGGTGCCAGAGGGGAAGCGACAAAGTGGGAAAGTGGGAAATGAAAAAATGCGTTTGATTCTTTTTTCCTTTTCCACTTTCCCATTTTCCTGATTTTCCACGGTGCACCCCCGCCCGGCACCTCGCTTGCTATTCGATTCACCGTGTCCTACGGCCTTCAAATCTCTGCATCCGGCGTCATGACCTCTTTGTACAGGCAGGAAGTGTTTGCCAACAACCTTGCGAATCTTGATTCGATTGGGTTCAAGGCGGACATTCCGACGGTTGCAAGCCGACCCGGTGTGCGTGAAGAGGACGGTGTGTGGAACTTGCCGAGCAATGAACTCTTGGAGAAACTCGGCGCGGGGACGATGCTTTTGCCCAATCGGGTGAGCATGGAGCAGGGGTCGCTGCGGTCCACCGGCATTCCGATGGATGTTGCAGTCGAGGGCAAGGGCTACCTGGTTGTCGAGGATTCAAGCGACACGGTGAACCCGCAGCGACTGACGCGCGACGGGCGGATGGTTCGCAACAAACAGGGCGTGCTGAGCATGGCCGGGACAGGGCTGCCGGTCATGAGCGAGAACGATCAGCAGATTGTGCTGCCCGATGCTGGCAAACTGAAGATCGACAGCGACGGCACAGTCTACATGGATGACATCAAGATTTCGAAGTTGAAGTTTGTAGAACTGCCGGACAACGCCGTGTTCAGGAAAGTCGGGCATGGGATGTTCCAGGTTGAGAAGACGGCGTTGCGCAAGGCGGATGAGGCGTCGGGGCTGCTGCGGCAGGGCGTCATCGAAGAGGCGGCGGTGGATGAACTCAAGGCGCTGATGAACGTGACGAACGCGACGCGCGAGGTAGATGCGAACATCGACGCGATGCGGGCGCATGATCGGTTGATGGACCGGGCGATTACGAGCCTTGGGCGCGCGGTGATCTAGTTTTCGTTCTCTATAATCACGCTAGTTTGGCGAGCCGCAACTGCCGGGCTTTTTACCGCAGCCGCAGGTGCCGGAGTGGGTGTGGCTGTTGCCCCATGAGGTTGAGGTGCTGCCGCCGGTGCTCTTTGACGCGAAGATGGAGTGCGAGCGGACGAAGGTGCGGCCTTTGCCGTCGGGGTCTTCAACCGGAGCATCGGCCTGGCTCATGGGGCGCAGGAGTTCGATCTTGGTGCCGTCTTCTTTGGCGGTGTATTCGTAGAGGGGCATGGCTTTATGGTAACAGCGTTTCAGCCGGCCGCGCGTGATTGGAACTTGCGAACGGACTCGCCTGCAGCCTTGACGGTGAGTGCCTCACGGAGTGCAGACTTCGCAGCCTTCACATCATCTGCAGATTCGGGCTCAGTCAACATGGAAAGCGCTTGCGCCAGCACTCGCTTGTTTGCCTGAGGCAGGCGCGCGATGTAATCCGCCAACCAACGAGCGGTTACTGCACCTTTCACGTGAATCGACTGGGATTCCATGTGTGAAGTATCGGAGATACGCAACATGGGCTTCACGTCAATAGACTGGGTTGCTGCTGGACGGCCAGATACCTGACGCGCTGTCTTTGTTTGGGTTGCTAGGGAAGACATGCTTTACTCCAAGTCGGTCCGAAAACTATACGCAAACTCTGCATGCGCGGTTCGCTCTTATTTCTTTGCCCTTGCTTCGACTTTTCGCATCAAAGATCTCGTCAACGCGAGCAGTTCGGCGTTCTTTCCTTTGCCAGGCTTCCAAGCGTGCAGAACGTGAACGGGTGAATCAAAGGACGATATCCAGAGGACAACTCGCTGATCACATAGCTTGTCTG
Organism: uncultured Phycisphaeraceae bacterium; assembly: GCA_964516725.1. Classification (GTDB taxonomy): domain Bacteria; phylum Planctomycetota; class Phycisphaerae; order Phycisphaerales; family UBA1924; genus BJHL01. The sequence continues at coordinate 6,002 of CAZEZV010000009.1, read as the reverse complement.
TCGTCCACAGTTGAGAACCGTGCGCACCAAACTGTTTCAAGGCAAGTTCACGAACGAAGTAGTCCCACGCCACAGGCTTCGACAGTTTGCTGACATGTTGGTGCACATCGAGCACTTTCTGACAGACAACCTTCACGAGGCGAAACGAGCCGAGGTCGTCCTGCAACTCCATGCTGAAGAATACTTCGTCGGACATGCGCAAACCTCCGGTTCAAAGTAGTGAGCAGGGATAGATTTTCACTTCACAATCCACTTCGTCGGCGCGAGCGCTTCCTCAACGGACTTCAAGTGATCCTCATATCCAGCGCGGCCCATGAGGCCGAAGGTGGCTTGCTTGCCGGTTTCGACGGCGGGCTGGTTGTATGCGTCGATGTTGAGCATCAGGCCGGCGTACGCCGTGGCGATTTGCCACAGCATGATGAACTCGCCGACGTGATATGCGTCGATCTTCGGGAAGTGAATCGTGTAGTTGGGGCGGAGGCTTTCGAGCAATGCAAATTCGGTGGCGCGGCGCTCAGCGTTGAGAAGCACGCTCAATCTCTTGCCTTCGAGATACTTGAGCGCGTCGACGCCAAGCCCTGATGGAATCGTCACGTCTGTGCCAAAGTCATCGACTGCGACCAAACCAATCACCTTGTCGTTGGGGCCTTCGCGGTAGAGCTGGATTTGGCTGTGCTGGTCCGTTGCGCCGAGGGCTTTGATGGGGGTGAAACCCGTGAAGACTTCGCGGCCGCTGTTGTCTTGTTCTTTGCCGAGACTCTCGGCCCAGAGTTGGCGGTACCAGTCAGCGAGGAGGTACAGCGAGTTGCTGTAGGGCATCATGACATGGTTGGTTTTGCCCTTTTTCTGGCCGAGTTCCACGAGCAAGAAGGCGAGCATTGCGGCGGGATTTTCAAGCAGGTTGTCGCGCGAGCAGCGGATGTCCATCGCCTTCGCGCCGTCGAGCAGCGCGTCGATGTCGATGCCGCACATCGCGGCGGAGAAGAGGCCGACGGGGGAGAGTGCACTGAAGCGACCGCCCACGCCGTCGGGGACGGGGAGCGTTGTGAACTTTTCTGCGTCGCAGATTTTCCGCATGGTGCCCTTTGCGGGGTCGGTGACGGCGACGATGTTGTTGGCGTAGTTCGCGCCGAGTTTTTTCTTGAGCATGTCGCGGATGATCATGAACTGTGCGGCGGTCTCGGCGGTTTCGCCTGACTTGCTGATGACGTTGAAGAGGGTTTTTTCGAGGCCGCCGGTTTGTTCGCAGAAGGAGAGGATGCTGGAGAAGAGAGCGGGGTCGACGTTGTCGATGACGAAGAGGCGGGGGCCGCTGCGGCTTGGGAGGAGGTTCCATGTACTTGGAGTGAGCGCAGAATGCAGCGCGATGTTGCCGAGTGCGCTGCCACCTATGCCGAGGACGACGAGATTTTCGAACTTGCCTTTGCACTTGCTGACGATGTCCTTGACGGCGCGGACGTGCTCTGTGCGCATAGGGTCGTTGGCGAGTTCGCGCCAGCGTTCCCAGCCTGTGCCGCGGGTCTGGGAGAGTGTCTTGGTGAGCGTCTTGAAGCCGGCGCAGACTTGCGAGCCTGGTTCGAGCATTGCGGGGTCGATGCCGTGCTCGGCGACGCGGTCTTCGAGGCAGTTGGCGTAGGAGATGGTGAGCATGGGGGGAAGGTAGGCATTGGGGATTGGGCATTGGGCATTCGCACAGAAAACGGCAGCAACAAATGCCTCCGCCCATGCTCAACGCCTGATCCCGAATGCCTACTTTTGACCATGATTCACCCTTGGCATGAAGTGACGCCCGCTGTTGAAGGTCAGGAGTTGCCTAGCCACTTTCGCGCGGTGATTGAGATTCCGAAGGGGTCGAGCAATAAGTATGAGCTTGACAAGGGCAGCGGGCTTTTGAAGCTTGATCGCGTGCTGAGCAGCGCGGTGTTTTATCCGGCGAACTACGGTTTTATTCCGCAGACGCTCGCGGAGGATGACGATCCGCTGGATGTGCTCGTGTACTGCACGGAGGAGATTCCGCCGCTGTGCTTGTGCGAGGCTCGCGCGGTGGGCATGATGACGATGGTGGATCAGGGTGCGCCGGATCACAAGATCATCGCGGTGCTGCCGCAGGATCCGATTTATAGCGAACGGACCACGGTTGATGATTTTCCCAGGCACATCTTCAAGATGCTGCGGCGGTTCTTTGAGGACTACAAGACGCTGGAAGGCAAAGAAGTTGAGGTGGATGACATCCAACCGGTGGCGGCAGCGCATGCGGTTATCGAGGAGTCGCTTGCGCGATATAGTAAAGCGCGGAGAACGGGACAACTCACTGGCCTTCGCTGATTTTCTCTCCGTGCTCTCTGTGTCCTCCGTGGTGAATCGACTTCCCGAGCATCCCATGGCACTCCAACGCGACTTTTCGTCCATCCTCATTGAACGCGACCGCGTTGCGCAGCGGGTGCATGAGATTGGGCACCAGATCACGGGCGATCTTCGCCGGGCGGGTGTCAATATTGATGATCCACAGTCGCCTGACTCGCGCGTGGTGATCATCGCCGTCATGACGGGGGCGATGGTGTTTGTGGCGGACTTGATCCGCGAGATGCCGGTGAAACTGCATATTGAACTCGTCGCCGTGAGCAGCTATCCCGGGACGAGCGTCGAGAGCAAGGGCGTCAAGATGAAGACGGCGTTGCCGGGCGACCTTGCGGGGACGCACGTGCTTTTGATTGATGACATTCTGGATTCGGGGCAGACGTTGCATGCGTTGCAGGGGCTCATCGCTCAACAGAAGCCCGCGAGTTTGCGCACGTGTGTGTTGCTTCGCAAGCCGGGGAAGGCGAAGATTGATGTGAAGCCGGATTATGTGGGGTTTGATATTCCGGATGAGTTTGTTGTCGGGTATGGGCTGGATTATGACGGGTTGTATCGTAACTTTCCCGGGATTGCGGTGTTGAGGGTGTAGCGCTCGGCCGTCACTGGTTGTTCTCTTTTTCAGCACAGAGACACAGAGATCAAGAGGGGGATGAGGTGTGTAGAAGAGTTTGAATTGGAAGAAGGCATCGAGGGACGCGGCATCAAGGCATCAAGCATTTTCTCCTCTTCCTCTTGATCTCTGTGTCTCTGTGCTGAAAAAAGCACCACCAAAGCCACCGGGAACAATTGAGCAACTTACGCTTGGTCGCGTGCCGACCAGAGACCAGACACCTTCTGCGAACATCATCACGAAGTTGCTTGCGCCGGACGGGCCGGTCGCCCGAGCGATGCAGCAGGTGACGGGGTTGCCGTACGAAGTTCGATCGCAGCAGGAGGAGATGTGCGAGGCGGTTGCGCTGGTGATGCAGACGCGGACGCACTTGCTGGCAGAGGCGGGGACGGGGACCGGAAAGAGTTTTGCGTACTTGCTGCCCGCAGCGCTTCGGGCGGTGGTGTATGGTGAGGTGGTCATCATCTCGACGCACACGATCAGTTTGCAGGAGCAGATTCTCAACAAGGACTTGCCGGTTATTGAGAAAGTGCTGGCATTACTGAAGGAATCTGGCGAGTTGTCGGCTGCTGCGACGGATGATGGCAAGCATCGTGAACTCAAGAGTGTGCTCGTGAAAGGGCGGGGCAACTACGTCAGCGTGCGGCGGCTGCGGCTTGCGAGCGAGCGGCAGGAGAAACTTTTTTCTGATGCCGCGGCGAAGCGAAGTTTGCATGTGATCGAAGATTGGGCGCAGACGACGCGGGATGGGACGCTGAGCACGTTGCCGCCGATTGAGCGATGGGGTGTGTGGGACAAGGTGCAGAGCGACAGCGGCAACTGCATGGGGAAGAAGTGCCAGAATTACGAGCAGTGCTTTTTTCAGGCGGCTCGCGCGGAGATGGAGGGGGCGAATCTCATCATCTGCAACCACGCGCTGTTTTTCAGCGACCTCGCGCTGCGCGTGCAGGACGCGGGTTTTCTGCCTGCATATCAGCACGTGATTCTGGATGAGGGGCACACGGTTGAGGAGACTGCGGGCGAGCACTTTGGGGCGTCGCTGTCGGAAGGTCGAGTGCAGCACTTGCTGAGCGGGTTGTATCAGCCTCGCACGGGCAAGGGATACTTGACGCAACTGACTTTGAACACGACCGATTCGTCGCCGGTCGAGAAGGCGATTGGGATTTGCACGCGTGCGGCGGATGTGGCGCGGGCTTTCTTTGAGGACTTGGAGACGACTGCGGCGCGGAACGTGACGGATGCGCCGGGTGGATTCAATCGGCGCGGTTCTGGCGGCGGAGATTCTCGGGATGACGCGAAAGGCGGTGCGAAGAAGCCGTGGTTTACTCGTGGGGCGGATGGCGCGAGCGCGGAGGGGCGCAGCGAGCCGCGGATTCTGCGGGTGCGCGAGCCCAACATTGTCGAGAATGCGTTGACGCCTGTGATGCGTCAACTCGCGCTATCCCTTCGCGGGATGCGAGAATCGACGAGGGAAGAGGCGGATCGGTATGAGCTCAATGCGTTTGCGATTCGCGCGGAGATGATCGCGGGCGATGCGCACACACTCATTCAGCAGACATCGCCCGCGAGTGCGTATTGGATTGAAGTGACGGGCGGGGATGAGTCGGCGTTTGGGAGTGGCAAGCGGGTCACGTTTGCGTGTGCGCCGATTGAGGTTGCGCCGTTGCTTCGGGATCGGTTGTTTGCGCAGGGGTATAGCGTGACGCTGACGAGCGCGACGTTGGCGATGAGTGGTGCAACGGCGGGACGGGCGGGCGGCGGCAGCGAACATGAAAGCGGTGATCGCAGTTCGTCGTTTGCCGCGCGAGAAAGTGGTGCTGGCACAGGAGGCGATTCAGACTCGCGAATGCCGCGGCGTTCTGATGAATCGATGAGCATCGAGGAGCTGATCGAGCAGGAGCGGATTCAAGCCGAGCAGGCGGATCGGAACTTGCACTTTGTGGCGGATTCTGATGACTCAGCACGAGACGCCAACTCGACTGCGCATAACAGCAATGCGCGACGGACTGCAAGAAACGCGCATGATCCATTGGATCCATTGGATCCATCGGACACATCGAACCTATCTGAGTCGTCAGACACGTCTGCCGTCAGAGGTAGGCACACAAGGGCACAATGCGATCCCGCATTCGCACACACGGCAAAGCAACTCGGCTGCGAGGGCGCGGCGTGCTTGCAGGTGGCTTCGCCCTTTGATTATGCGAAGCAGGTTGAAGTGTTTGTTGAGCGCGTGCAGGTGAAGCCTCGGGCTGAGGATGAGTCGCAGGTGAGCGATGCGGACTTTGCGTTCCCGACGGACGCAGGGTTCGGAAAGTCGCTGCCGTTTGCGGGGAAACGTGGCGGGTCACGCTTTACGCCTCGTTCGAACGCGAGCGATTATGCGTATGCGCTTGCGGACAACATCGAGCGGCACATTCGCGCGACCGATGGCGGAGCGTTTGTATTGTTCACGAGCTTTGCGACGCTGAATCAGGTTGCGCGGGTGCTGCAGCCCAAGATGGATCGGCTGGCGATGCCGCTGCTGGTGCAGGGGCGTGATGGAAGTCGAACATTGATTCTGCAACGCTTCCGCGAGGATGAACGCAGCGTGCTGCTGGGTGCGGCGAGTTTCTGGCAGGGCGTGGATGTTCGTGGACGGGGACTGCGAAACGTCATTATCACGAAGTTGCCGTTTGATCCGCCGGATCGGCCGCTGGTGCAGGCGCGGGGTGAGTTGATTCAGAGTCGGGGTGGGAATCCGTTTATGGAGGACGCGTTGCCGCGTGCGGTACTGCGGTTCAAGCAGGGGTTTGGTCGGCTCATTCGCAGCAAGGACGATCATGGGCGCGTGGTGGTTCTGGATGATCGGGTGATCACGACGCGGTATGGGAGGGCGTTCATTGAGGCGTTGCCGGAGGGGGTGCGTGTGCAGCGGGGTGGAGAATGAAGTCCTTGGTCCTGAGTCCTTGGTCCTGAGTCCTTGCGAGTAAACCAAGGACCAAGGACTGAGGACCCAGGACCAAGGACCAAGGACTTTTCTCACAGCCCGACCTTG
>CAZEZV010000008.1:0-31485 GCA_964516725.1 uncultured Phycisphaeraceae bacterium | reverse complement strand
GATTCCGACCGCAACAGGATTGTGTGATTCGATTGACTTCAACAACGACACATCGCTATTTGATCCGCAGGATATTGAAGCGTTCCTTTCCGTGTACAGCGAAGGGCCGTGCTTGCCGGAAACGGCGACGTGCAACGACATCGACTTCAACAACGACGTCAGCGTGTTTGATCCGTGCGACATCAGCAGTTTCCTGCTCATGTACAGCGAAGGGCCTTGCACGTTGTGTGGGGAGTAAACTGGCGTCGTTTGTTCAATGCGGTAGCAGATATGGCACCTGAACTAAAGCGAGTTCGGGTGCTTTTTTTGGATAAGGGGGGAATATGAAAGGAATTCCGGGTCGTGCATTCCGGATTGTCTTGCAGGGAGTCACGTCATCCTGTATGATGACTGACCAGTCACTTCCGCGTTGTCGGTGTATGTTCTTTTTTCGATCAGGAACCCGCCATGAGAGCCACGAACCGTTCCATTTCCTTTGTTTTGTGGAGCGCGTTTGCTGCGGCGACCATAGCAGCAAGTTCGGCGCAGGCTCAATGCAGCGGATTCAGCATTTCGACCTCAACGGGCGCGACGATTGTGCCGGGGGCGCTGGACATCGGAAATCACTGCGACGACTGCACGACGCCGGTCGCGCTGCCCTTTCCGGTGACCTTCTATGGCGCTTCGTACTCAACGGTCAACGTGAGCAGCAACGGCAACTTGCAGTTTACGACCAGCGACGGAAACTACAGTAACGCGTGTTTGCCGCAAGCGGGCACGTTGGGTGTTTCGATCTGCGCTCACTGGGACGACTTGCTGACTGATGGCGCAAACGACGGCATCTTTACGTCGGTCAGCGGCTCTGCTCCCAACCGCGTGTTCAACGTCGAGTGGCGGGCACGGTACTACTCTGGCGGCGGCGATGTGGACTTTGAGGTGCGGCTCTTCGAGGATGGATCGCACTTTGATGTCATCTTTGGCACCATCAGCCAAGGCGGCGCTGGCGCGACGGTGGGCGTGCAGCACACTGCACTCCCACCCACCCAGTTTTCCTGCAACAACGCCGGTCTGATCAACGCGGGCACTCGCATCACGTTCGCGTGCTACAACGGCCCGACAGGCTCAGCAACTGCCTCCCCAAATCCTGTCTACCTCTGTCCGAATGACAGCAGCTCACTCCTCAGCATCCAAGTCACGCCGGGCACGAGCCCACCAAGCTCAGGCTTGTCGGCCCGCGCGAACCTCACCAGCATCGGAGGCCCGAGCGATCAGGTCTTCTATAACGACGGAACGCATGGCGACGCGTTCCCCAACGACAACATCTGGAGTTTCCTTCACGTCCTTCCAAACTCCGTGCCCACGGGCAGCAGGAACCTGTTCTACTCGATCGGCGACGCACAAGGACGATCAACAACGGGCGTGTTGAATCTTGTGGTCAATCCCTGCCCTTCCACAGGCCCGGACATCATCGTCCGCAATCTGACCGACGTCAATTACTACGGTTCTATCGGCAATATTTCCGCGTTCGCAATCGGCACCGATGCGTGCAATATCGGCGATTACCCGGCGATCTGGATTCAAGGCGGCACACAGCACCCGTTGATCGCGCAGAACCTGTACAGACTCAAGAACGGTCGATTCGAGCAACTCGGCCAGTCATTCCTGAAACACTCTTTTCAATCCCTCAATTCTCCGGGCTGCGGGGTTTGCGTGCAACCGCCGATGGGAGGAGCGCAGCTGGGTGTTGGATGTTCGGACGTCTACGGAGCGGGGTACAACGGCAGCCAAGGCAACCTGGGCCCGCGTTCGACTTGCAATCCGACCACCGGTGTCTTCTCCTGGCCTCCGCCCCCCGCCCCGCCCGCGAGCGATGTCATAGGACAACGACTCCAGGTTTTCAGCAACGATGTCAACCCGCTGCTCAATGCCGGCGCACTCTACTTCGGTGAAGCTCAATATGTCTCGGCGGACGATGCTCAGTGGAGCCACATAAGCGAACCCGCAACGAACGGGCTCAACAACGCGAGTTACCAACGATTCGAATTCAGCATCGCGTCGCTCACGCCAACTATCGTCGGCCCCGCGCAACAGATGGTGCCCGCGATCCACGCATGGAAAGAAGCCGACCCGGGCGTGACACTCGTGAGCGCGGATTACATAGATTCAACACTTGGCGGCGCGGGCATCGTCGCTCGCTTCTGGGTTGGCGCTCGCGCGACGGACAACGGCAACGGCACGTGGCACTATGAATATGCCGTCCACAACTTGAACGCGGATCGCGCGGGCGGATCGTTCGCCGTGCCGATCGCGCCGGGCGCCGTCATCACAAACGTCGGCTTCCATGGTATTTTCGCCCACTCTGGCGAGCCATATCCAAACACAGCGACGAACCCGGACAACTGGGTTTCGACCGTGTCCAACGGCGAAGTGCGCTGGTCATGCCCGGAGGTGTATCAGCCGCCCAACGGCAACAACGCGAACGCCCTGCGCTGGGGCACCCTCTACAACTTCCGATTTGATTCCAATATTCCTCCGCGCACGGCGAACGCAACGCTCGGTCTCTTCAAGCCTGGCTCGCCCAGTTCGATCCCGGTGGTAGCGATTCCAACGCCGACAACTGGCTGCGACTCGATCGACTTCAACAACGACACGTCGCTGTTTGATCCGCAGGACATCGACGCGTACCTCTCCGTGTATAGCGAAGGGCCTTGCATCCCGAGCGGAGCGACGTGCAACGACATCGACTTCAACAACGACACCGGCGTCTTTGATCCGTGCGACATCAGCAGTTTCCTGCTCATGTTCAGCGAGGGGCCTTGCACGTTGTGTGGGGAGTGACGACGGGCGCATCCGGTCCTCGCACACCACGAGGCGTTTTCAGATTCGAGGTGCAGTGTGAACAAGTCTGCATGTGCGTTCGTGATCGTCCTAGGGAGCCTGACCACCGCATCGCTTGGAGGCACGCTACAGGCTTATGCAGGCAATGCGAGTGCCCACGCCGCGTGGCTGAGTGCCGTGGGCCAGCCCGTTCCCACTGAGAACTTCGAGGGCTTTGCGGGAACGCCCTCGCCGTTCGCTGGGCCAAGCGATGCCGTGCCCGCGCTGCCTGCGCTTGGGATCATTCTGGCCAGCGATTCGCCCGGCGTGTTTCCTGGCGTCTACTCCAACACCTCGCAAGCGCATTCCGGCGCGAACCAACTTGCGAACTTTGGTGCCGGCCTCGGGCAGTTTTCCGATTACTACATCCTGCCCGCACCCGGGCGGCACATCGTCGCGCTGGGATTTTGGCAGTGCGACCCGCAGGGCAACCAGACGATGTTCGCATACGACGAGGGCGGATCACTCGTCGGCTCAATCACCGGGCTCATCAATAACGGTTCGGGCAACTCATTCGCCGCGTTCATCTCGTCCACGCCGATTGCGAGCGTCCGCGTTGAGGGAACGCTTGGTGACGGGTGGAACCATATCGATGACTTGCAAGTACTCACGGGCGCTTCGTGCGACTCGATCGACTTCAACAATGACACGTCGTTGTTTGACCCGATCGACATCGACGCGTTCCTGAGCGTGTACGGCGAAGGAGCTTGCATTCCTGAGACGGCGACATGCAACGACATTGACTTCAACAACGACGGATCGCTGTTTGATCCGTGTGATATCGATGCATTCCTGCTCGTGTTCAGCGAAGGACCGTGTACGTTGTGTGGCACGTAATCGCCCAACTTGTGCTGGCGAAGTGCGGTAGCGCATGATTTTTTGCGTTTTTGCGTCAGATCGAGCGTGCTTGCTCGCTAGTGTGCTATGACGCCTAAATACACGAGAATCACAGGTCCAATAAGTTCTGACTTTCATATGTCCTTTTGAGATCTTCGTTATGATGTGCGCGCTTACGACTCTCTGTCGTCGCTTTTGTATCAGTCGAGGGAAGGAGAATGCCATGCTGTTTCGGACATTCCGTGTTGCCTCAGTCGCAGATTCAATTATCTCGCCGATTCAATGCTCAACCTTTCACGCATTCATGATGCGAGCATTCGTACTCACGGTTGCCGGTTCGGCAACATCTGGGTGGGCGCAGTGCGCTCCCACGCCCGCGACGCTTCAGCAGGCGACAGCGACATTTTCGCAAACGTGCGGCGGTAGCTGGGGGCCGGCGGGAGCGATCGACGGCAACTATTCAACAGGTTGGGCGATCTACTCGAACGGTTCGTGCGGGTCGCTGGAGTTCACGTTTGATCAGACCGCGGTGTTCGAGTGTGCATCGACGCTTGAACCGCTTTCGCCGGGTCAACCGTTCCGCATCGTCGTGTCGCTGCTGAGCGGGGGCAACCAAGGGAACGTCCTTCCGCACTCGCTTGGGTTGTTTCGTCTTTCGGTCACTGGCGATGATCGCTCGACATTTGCAGACGGACTCTTGAGCGGCGGGGACGTGTCAGCGAACTGGACCGTGTTGACTCTCGACTCGCTTCGCGCGGTTCCGACGAACAACGCGGGCGTGGACATTACCGGTGTGGGCGCGACGCTGACGGTTCAGCCTGATGGCTCGGTGCTCGCGTCGGGAGCGAATCCGGAATTCACGCGATACGAGTTGATCGCGACCTCGCCATTCCCGGCGGTGACGGGGGTACGGCTGGAAGTTTTTGATATCAACGGCGCGTCGAACGCGACCGCACTTGGCCTTCCGACGGGCGGCCCGGGGCGTGCGGTCAATGGCAACTTCATTGTTCGTCAGATGCGAGTCGGGCGTGCGCCGTGCTTGGAAGTCTGCTCGCAGCCGCAATCCGCATCGTCGTGCGCGAGCGGTTCGCAGTCGTTCTCGGTGGGCGCAGCGGGCGTTGGTGTACTCGGGTACCAGTGGCAGGTGGAGTCGCCGCCCGGCAGCGGAACGTTTGTGAACGTGAGCGACGGCGCGCTGGCTGGTGTTGGAGTTGTGTCCGGTTCTGCAAGTTCGCAGGTCACGGTTTCGAGTCTTGTGTCGAGCAGCACGGCTGCGTTCCGGTGTGTTGTGTCCAACACGTGCGGCCCTCTGAACAGCAATGCAGCAACGCTGACGGTTGGTCAGTGCGACTGCATCGATGTGAACAATGACAGTTCACTCTTTGATCCGCAGGACATCGACGCGTTCCTGAGTGTGTTTGGCGAAGGCCCGTGTATTCCCGAGACGGCGACCTGCAATGACATCGACTTCAACAACGACGGGTCGCTCTTTGATCCGTGCGACATCGATAGTTTCTTGGTGGTGTTCGGTGAAGGACCATGCACGCTGTGCGGGACGTGACGAAACAAGAGCCGAGGGGCGCAAGCCCCCGGCAGGTCTGTTGATATTCGTTCGATCAACGCAAGTGCCCGGGTGCTTGGGCACCTCGGTTCTTGTAAGAAGAAAAACAACCCCGCGTGGTGCGGGGTTGTTGTGCATATTGAAATGGCTTGTCTCGACGGCTCCACAAGCAACTGTTTAGCGCTTGCTGAACTGGAAGCGGCGGCGTGCACCGGGCTGGCCGTACTTCTTGCGTTCGACCTTGCGGGCGTCGCGGGTCAGGAACCCGGCTTCGCGGAGCGGCAGATACAGGTTGGGGTCCATGTCGACGAGTGCGCGGGCGATGGCGAGGCGCATAGCGCCGGCCTGGCCCGTGTGTCCGCCGCCAGCGATCTTGGCTTTGACTTCGAACTTGCCGAAGAGGCCTGTGATAGTCAACGAGGCGATCGCATCGCTGCGGTCCTGCGACTCGGTGAAGTAGACGTCAACTTCCTTGGGCTTTGGGTTGGTGCCGATGATGCTGACGGTGGCCTTGTCGCCGCTCGCGGGGCGAATGCGGACGCGGCAGACAGAGGACTTGCGGCGGCCGGTGCCCCACCACCAGCCGCGCTTGTCGGCGGGCTTCGCGGTGCGGACAGGAGCGGTGACGACGGGCGCGCTGGGCGTGCCGGGCGGAGTGAGTGAGAGGACTGACTGGAGGGTTGGGTTGATCTGTATGGTGGACATGTTTTGTTTATTCCTGTGCAAGGGTCACAGGCCTTTGACGCCTGTGCCACCAAAATTCAGAGAATCGTCATCGGGGTTGGCTTGTTGGCGGTGAAACCGTGTTCCTTCGTCGGGTACACGTACAACTTCTTGAGCATGACGCGGGAGAGGCGGTTCTTTGGCATCATGCGGCGGACAGCGTCTGAGATGAGCTGCTCAGGCTTCATCTCGCGGACCTGTGCGTACGTACGGACCTTGAGGCCGCCCGGGTACTCTGTGTACCGCATCTTGAGGCGCTGCTCGGCCTTGTTGCCGGTCATCTCGACCTGCTTGCTGTTGATGATGATGACGTGCTCGCCCGTATCGATGTGGGGCGTGTATTCGGGACGGTGCTTGCCCATGAGAACATTGGCGACCTGCACGGCGAGGCGACCCAGCGGGATACCCGTGGCATCAACCACGTAATACTTCCGCTCGACACCATCGGGCTTGGTCGTCAGAGTTGTCTGGCGACGGGCTGATACGACTGAGTGTGGCATGACGACTCCTGAACGGCCACGATTGGCTTGCGCCATGTGGTTTTGATACGCCGCGCTCCCGGGCGGGTCGGCTGATGACGTGCCAATGTGAAGCGGCGGCGTCATCAGAAGATTTCAGACTTTGGTTCCCGCTTTTGGGGGCGAGAGGTAAGTATTGGGGTGGTTGGGGCTGTTTTCAAGGAAGCAGTCGATGCTATCTGCAATCAGAAAGGTGCGCATGGCTTTGACAGCCATGTGACAAAGTAGCCGAAACATTGTGCTACTGCGGCGTATAGATACCTAACGAACGCGGTTTGAGCGGGTTTTCGTGTCTTTTCATCGTGCGGACCGATTTTGCCAGCTAACACATGGAATCTCAGAACCCATATCAATCGTCGCCAGTATCGCTCGGGGCCCCACAGTCGTCAACCAACTTTGGACTTGGCGCTGACGGTCAGCATCCCAGCAACATCCCGCCAAATCGAGACACGCCAGATCCAGGATCGCCGTTCGCGCGCAAGATCGCGCTGGTCTTGGTGATTCTCTTGGTGGCGGGCGTGACGCACATGCAGCAATTGAGCGGCTCGGGCGCGCCAGCGAGCAAGGAGCCAGTCGAAGTGAAGGCTCCTGTTGGTTTCTCGTTTTTCGAGGGACAGGTCTACGCGTATGTGAAGTACTGGGGCTTCATGGAGTCGTTTGCGCCAACGCAAGGATCGGGACCGGGGGGCGGGCAGACGCCGGGGTATGTTGGAAACTTGGATGATGGGAAGAAGGTCATTGTCGAGGGCATCAACAACATGCCGGGGAGCGATATTGAGGAGTTTCGCTCGGCGCTCGCGATTGCGTATGTGGGCGATCACGACAAGGCAAGAGAAGAGTTGATTGCGATTCAAACGTCGATTGTGACGAAGGCGAACAGCGATCCGACGGCATCCGCGGCGCATCCCGGCCTAGAGAACGACGTAAATCTCGCAATCGGCGTGATCGACAACGGCGTTGACTCGCTTTCAAGCGATGACCGCACGTTGCTTCTGGATCGGCATGGGTACTTTGCAAAGTTGCTGTTCGCCGCGCATCAGCCGATGGGCAGTTCGGAGCGGACCGGGCTCACCGCTGGCGGCGGCAAGATGATTGGGCTGCTGCTGCTGTTTATCGCGTTCCTGTTCCTCGTTGCAGTCGCGGCGGTTGTGTGTTTCATCGTGGCAGTGATCCGGCTAGGTGATGGAAGGATCAAAACAAAGTTCAAGGCACCGATGCCGGGCGGGAGCATTTTCCTGGAAAGCCTCGCCGTGTTCGCAGCCGGGTTCCTCGCGCTGAAGGTCGGCATGGACTTGCTCGCGGGCGGCGCCGGCGGACCGGCGGGCACGGGCGCACCGAGCATGATCGCGGGGGTCGTCGCGATGATGTTGCAATGGTCACTGCTGTTCACGGTGTTCTGGCCTAGGCTGCGGGGTGTGTCGATGGCGGAACTCTCGCGTCGCATCGGATGGACAAAGGGTGAAGGGGTGATGAAGGAAGTCGGCGCGGGTATGTTCGCGTACTTTGCGTCGCTCCCGATTTTTCTGCTGGTCATTCTCGTCATGGTGGGTGTGATCTTCTGGCACGCTGCTGGGGGCGGCACCGGCGGCGGATCGCCCGTGGAAACACCTGAGAATCCGGTGTTTGACGCGATCAACAGCGGCAACCCTCTCATGCTGGGCATGCTGTTTTTGCTCGCAACTCTGTGGGCACCGTTCGTCGAAGAATCGCTTTTCAGAGGCGGCTTGTTCCGGCACCTGCGTTCACGCATGGGTGTGCTGCTTGCAGCACTGATTTCCACTATCGCGTTCGGCGTCATGCACAACTACCCGTGGATGCTCCTCGCGCCGGTGATGACGCTGGGCTTCAACTTCGCGCTGATGCGCGAATGGCGAGGCTCGCTGATCGCGCCGATGTTCGCGCATGCCATGCACAATGGCACGGTGTTGCTGATCGCGTACCTTGCGATCAACACTCTGAGCGTGCCGAAAGTCACGTGATCACGTCGCAACCGGTTTTGCCTTCGCCGGCATCGCGATCGACAGCACCACCGCACCAGCCAGCGTCGCAAGCACCGCCATCAGCGACACGGTCGTGTCGATCTTGATGCTCGGGCGCTCGGCCCACGTCTGGCCGATCCATGATCCAAGGGTGTCCAGGTATGGGGGCGTTGCGAGCAGCATGAGCTTGACGCCCACAAACGCGAGAATCAGGATCAGCGCGGGCTTCAGGAATCGGAACTTTGCGATCAGTGCGGCGAGGCAGAAGTAGAGCGCTCGCAAGCCCAGAATCGCGAGGATGTTGCTGGTGAAGACGATGAAGGGGTCAGGCGTGATCGCGAAAATCGCGGGGATGGAATCGACGGCGAAGACGAGGTCGGTGACTTCGACCATGATCAGCGCGAGAAAGAGCGGCGTCACGGCCCAGCGCACGCCCAGCGATCCGGGCGGGGGTGGATCCTGCACCATGACGCCTTGGGGGTTTGTCGAGTACGTCGGCGCGATGGTGCGCTTGGTCATGAACTTCTGGCCGTCGAAGAAGTGGACGACGGGGAAGATCTTCTGGACGAGACGGATGACCGGGTTCTTGGAGGGGTCGCCTTCGGACTTGACCAGCGCCATCTTGATGCTGGTCAGGATGAGGAACGCACCGAAGATGATGAGGACCCACATGTACTTGGCGACGAGCGTCCCGGCGATGCCGATCATCGCGCCGCGCATGACGAGCGCACCGATGATGCCCCAGAAGAGGACGCGGTGCTGATACTTTGCGGGAATCGCGAAGAACGAAAAGATAATCGCGATGACAAAGATGTTGTCCATCGCGAGTGACTTCTCAACGATGTAGCCAGTCAAGTACTGCTTCGCGGCCTCCATACCCCCCACGTCGCCCCGCATGATGCCATCTGCGGCGTAGTAGGGTGTGTCGAGACCAAGACCCAGCCAGTGACGCTCGTATGCGATGTACACAAAGCCCGAGAAGGCCAGGCCGCACGTGAGCCAGACGATGGACCAGATGATGGACTCCTTCATCGAGACTTCGTGCGCTTCGCGATGGAAGACGCCAAGGTCGAGAGCGAGAAAACCGAGCACGAGGGCGATGAAGCCGACGTATGCCCACGTCTTGGCATCCAGTGAACCCAGCATCGTTTCGGCAAGTGGCAGCATGACCAATCCTCAATTGGCGTCCCACGATGCGCACTGATCGCGCATCGGCAGAAGGCCTTCCTTGAGATTGGTCTTGCGAGGCTTTCGCGTGCTGAATCGCAACGCGAGAGTTCGTGGGGCCGAGTGCAAAGGTCTCACTGCAGAGAACTAGCTACAAAGCACTGTGTTGACGGCCTTCACGCCCGAAACATTCGGGAGCTACTCCCCAATCGGTAATGAAGTATCGTATGCGACAGGCATCTCATTGCAAGAACGGTTGAAAGAGATGTATTTTTTTGAGGCGACAAATTCGTTCTTACCGGAGTTCCTGATCCGGTTCATGTGAGACATGTGTGTCCAGAACATCGAAGGACTCTCGCACTTCCTCGGGCAGCGGCGACAGCGGCGAGAGGTCGATGGGGAGATCACGTGGCAGATCAGCATGGGCCGCACGCTGAGTTGAACGAGCCGCCAATTGTGCATCGCTGAGCTCGGCGTGCCCGCTCTCGAAGTCGTCGCCCTCGATGCTCTCAGGGGCCGCGCCTTCGGTGAACGGATCAACCAGGTCATCGGTCTCTTCATTCTCGATGAATGCATCGTTGGTCAGTTGCTGGCGGGCTTGGCTTGATCCGCGCGGCGCGTCTGTACCTGGGACACTCGTGCTGGGATGAGCGCGGAGTTCTTTGTACGCGCTGCCATCAACAAACCCTTGCAACTTGCGTGCTCGTACAGGGTGCTGCAGCTTGCGAATGGCCTTCGCCTCAACCTGACGCACACGTTCGCGCGTGACCTTGAAGATGCGGCCGACTTCTTCGAGCGTGTAGGTGTAGCCATCGCCGATGCCGTAGCGGAGTTTGATGATTTCGCGCTCGCGGTATGTGAGCGTCTTGAGAACGGCTTCGATGCGTTGCTTGAGCATCTCCTGAGCCGCTTGGTCGGCGGGTTCGCCGCCGCCGTCGTCTGGAACGAAGTCACCAAGGCTTGCGTCCTCGCTGTCGCCAACTGGACGGTCGAGCGAGATCGGGCTTTTGCCGACGCGGAGAGCCTTGCGAACCTCGGCGTTGGACATACCGCACTTCTCGGCGATTTCGTCGATGGTCGGTTCGACGCCTTGCTCTTGAATGAGCAGTTTTTGTGCGGTCTTGATCTTACCGATCGACTCGATCATGTGGATCGGGATGCGGATGGTGCGGGAATGGTCGGCGATAGCTCGCGTAATCGCCTGGCGAATCCACCACGTCGCGTACGTGCTGAACTTGTAGCCTCGTTTGTATTCGTACTTATCCACGGCTCGCATAAGGCCCGTGTTGCCTTCCTGGATTGTGTCGAGGAATGACAGGCCTCGGTTGCGATACTTCTTTGCGACCGACACGACGAGGCGCAGGTTGCCACCCGAAAGGTCGCGCTTGGCTTGCTCGTATTCCCACAGCACCGTCGCAAGGTCGCGGACGCGGCGTTGGAGTTCCATCGGGTCTTCAAGCACCAGGCTGCGAAGGCCGTCGAGCTCTTCACGCATGACTTCGAGGTCTTCGGGGCCGTGCTGCTTGCGAGCGGCCTTTGAACGCAGACGCGGCGGCAACTTTTCTGGCGGCGTGGTGGCGATCTTGAGTTCGAGCTCGAGATCGACCATTTTCTTGGCGATTGCGCGCAGCTTCCGCATGAAGGGAATGATGCGACCCGTCCGCAAGCAGCACTCTTCCGTCAGGCGGGCCATGCGACGACGCCTCGCAGCGAGGCGGGCTTTGAGCACC
This sequence comes from uncultured Phycisphaeraceae bacterium, assembly GCA_964516725.1. Lineage (GTDB taxonomy): Bacteria > Planctomycetota > Phycisphaerae > Phycisphaerales > UBA1924 > BJHL01. The sequence goes on along the minus strand of CAZEZV010000008.1, from coordinate 20,114 downwards.
TTGACTTCGTCCACCTTCTTCTCTCGGCGCGCCTCCTGGAGGCGCTCCCAATCTTGCTTGTTGAGTTCGAGCAGGCGTTCGATCGTCGGGAGGTTGCTCGGCAGGCGCTGCCCGATCTTGTTCTTCGCGTGTTCTTCGGAACTGCTGATGCGCATCGTGCGATCGAAGGGAATGTCGCCCTTCATCACGCCCTTGAGCACCTCGACCGCGTGCGCGGCGAGATAGTCGCTCTCCATGCAGCGACGCCGGAAGATCATGCGTGTGACGTCGATCTTCTTTGCAAGCCGAACTTCCTCTTCGCGTGGCAGCAGCGGGATGTTGCCCATCTGCGAGAGGTACATGCGGACCGGATCGTCAAGGCGCTTGTCGCTGGCTTCTTCAACGAGTTCCGCAAGGTCGCGGCGGAGTTCTTCTTCGTCCTGCTCCAGGGGCTGCTCGCCCATGCCGTTGAGGAGGTTGGCGCTCTGGCCCGCGATAAGTGTGCGGCGGAGATTGGCCTGCTCGCCGGAGCGATCGCCACCCGAGACACTCATCGCACGCACAAGTCGCGGCAGCACCGTGCCCGCATCGGGCGTGTGCTGGCCCTGCTCCAACGCGAGACGGTGCATGCGGGCGCGGTATTCGAGTTCGTCGACGAGCTCGACTTCATAGCGATCAATCACGCAGAGCAGGTCATCGACATGCACCGAGTCCACCATCTCATCCGGCAACGTGTTGTTGAGCTCTTCATAGGAGAGCCAGCCACGCTTGCGGGCGATGGAGAGGAGTTGCTCGATTGCGGGGTGGAGATCGGTGAGCAAGGGGACCTCGGGGGAAGGGGAGGGGAACGGGGAGCGGGGAACGGCGAGCAAGGCAAGGCACGTTGAGTGCAGTTGGGCACTCTCCGATGCTGAATCAAGAACTTGGTCTGGGGACGCGACGGCGATCTGGGCCGAGCGTGCGATGGAGATTTGCGACGGCGGTGGCGCGGGCTTGGAGCGACTGGGAATCCGCCGGGGGTTTTGCTTCGATGGAGCCGTCGGCGTTGAGTGGTGATTGGAGCTGCGAGTCGCGGCGTGCCTGAGCAAAGCTCCAATGCCAGAACGCATGCATTCGATCAAGGCTTCGCTCGGCTTGCTCGTCCATGCGGCTCATGAGCGAAATCGCGGCTTCGCGGGCGGGTTCGTCTTCGGCAAGGTGCGACAGCACGACCTGCAACGCGGGCGCGTGGCCATCTTCCCCGAGATCATGCACGGCTTGCGCGACGCGTTGCACCACCGCAAAACGATAGGTGCTTGGGCCGATCAGGTCCTTGTCTTTTTCTGTGAGAGTGCGCCAGAGATGGCCGTCGCAGAGGAGGCAGCCCAGGATGCATTCGATGTGCGCGAGGGGGATGCTGCGGAGTTGGCGGGCGTCGAGTTGATCGTCGGTCGGTTGTTCAGCACCTGCTTGCGACGTGAACACACGCCTTGCGTCGCGCCCGCGAGGGATCGCCGCGCGGATCGACTGCTCGCTGATGCCGGCGATGCTGGCAAGTTGGCGGATGATGAGGGCTTGGCGGACGGGCTCGACGGAAGGAAGGCCAAGCGCAACGAGTTTCTCGAGTTCTTCCGTCATTGCCTTGCTCAGCGCGGCGGGACCAACGCCGGCGAGACGGGCACGGATGCGTTCAAAGCGATACGCGAGCAGTTCTGTCGCGTTGTCGAGTGCCTGCTTGAAGATTGCGGAGCCGTCTTCGCGCTTGAGCAGTTCATCAGGGTCCTTCGCGTCGGTGTGGCGATTGAGCGTGACGACGGCGACGTCGATTGGCTCAGCGAAGAAAATCTCAGCCGCGCGATCTGTCGCACGTTGGCCTGCTTCGTCGCCGTCGAAGAGCAGGACGATCTTGTCGCATGCGAGGCGGAGTTGCTTGGCGTGATCACGCGTGAGAGCAGTGCCCAGCGTCGCGACAGCGTTCTTGAAACCGGCCTGGTGGCACGCGATGACATCCATGTAGCCTTCACAGATGATCGCCGTGCGGGTGAGTTGGATGTCTCGCAGGGCGTGGTGCAGGGCGTAGAGCGTTGCGCTTTTGTTGAAGAGCCGGGTTTCCGGGCTGTTGAGGTACTTGGGTTCGTCGTCGGGATTGATCTTGCGTGCGCCGAAGGCGATGACCCGTCCGCTGCGATCGTGGATCGGGAACATCAGACGATTGCGAAATGCGTCGTAAAAACCACCCCCCGATGAACCATCACGTGTTTTCAGCAAACCTGCGCCGAGCAACGCGTCGACCGAGACCGTGCCTTGCTTCGCGGCCGTGATGAGCAAGCCGTCCCAGCGATCAGGCGATGCGCCGAGTTGGAACTGCTGAGCAATCTCGGGCGAAATCTGTCGCGTTTTGATGACCTCACGAGCCGCGGTGCCATGATCCGCGTGCTTCAGGATCGCCTGGAAGAACTCGTTCGCCAAACCGCACGCGGCGAAGAGCGTTCTCTTGTCTAGTGTCTGCGTGTTGTCGCTTTCGCCGCTGCCCGTATCGCGCGACGAACGCAGCGGTGTCAGCGTGATGCCCGCGCGATCGGCGAGGAACTCAAGCGATTCGCGGAACTCCATCTTGAGAAAGTTCTGGACAAAGCCAAAGCAATCACCCGCGGCGCCGCACGAGAAGCACTTGTAGAACTGTTTTTCTGGAACCACGCACATGCTGGGAGCGTGATCGTCGTGGAAGGGGCACAGCCCGACATACTCGCGGCCTTTGGGGCGGAGGGCGATGTGCTCGCCGATGAGGCGGACCAGGTCGGTAGCGTCCTTGACGCGATCGATGTCTGAGCGATCACCCAGCGTGCGGGTTTTCGCCGCGCCGAAGATGCCTCGATCTGAACCGGACCCATGACCCACAACACACCTCGCGCGTCAGTGCGCACCCAGCGCAGTGAAGCGTACTCCGGTTGGGCAACCCTGCCCGACCCAAAGCCCGCACACGCGCCGATGGTCAGCCGTCACTGAAACGTACACGATTTTGGCGCGTGTGCCAATGAAATGGTTTGTACTCTTGAAGATTGAGTGTTTTGAGACCATCGCAGCGGTCGTCAGTACAATTTGCTTGCGAAGGGCTGGTGGATGGCCCCACGTTGAAAGGGGAGTGTTCGTGATTCGAAAACAAGTCCGCTATTTTGGGCGAGTGCAGGGCGTTGGCTTTCGGGCGACATGCAGGCACATCGCCGCCGGGTTTGCGGTGACGGGGTGGGTGCAGAATGAGGCCGAGGGCTCAGTCTTGCTTGAAACGCAGGGCAGCGGTGAGGAAGTCGAGCGGTTTCTGATCGAAGTCGTGAGAGTCATGGGGCGGAACATCGAGAACGAGTTCAAGGTGGATGTACACGTGATTGCTGGCGAGCGTGGATTTGTGATTCGGCGGTAGTCAGGGCAAACTCGATTTTCAACGTACCGCAGTTGAATGAAAGCCCTCCCTGACAGTCGGGCTGCTTGCAAGTACCGCAGTGAATTGCCGTGTTTGTGTGATGGCACTTCTGATTCGGCAGTTATGAGACCGTCAATATCTTTGATTTCTTGGAACGAAGTCCTCGTCCGTGCGTCCAAATTAGTGTTGACTAACAGTTTCGTGGGTCAACCGGGACGCTTGCCGCTTGTTGCTGCGATTGTCTTGGAATTACAGAAGGAGTCTCGTATGTTCCGTGCTCTTGGCCTTTCCTCGATGTTCAGCAAGAAGACTGCCCTTGTCGCGGCTGCGTTGGTCGCAGGCATCGGCGCAATGGCTCCGTCGGCGCAAGCAGGCCACGATCGCAACGACAGGGATCAAGTCCGCGAAGTTCGTGATCGTGGGCGTTCGCATGGGCGCGGGCGTGATCACGACCGTCGCCGCGAATGTGCTCCGCCTCCCCGCTGCGAACCTCGGCGCGAAGCGCGTCGCGGTCGTGGCATGAGGATCGAAGTGCGTGTGCCTCGGGTGATCATCATTGGTGGTGATCGCGGGCGCGGCAGGGGTGGGTGCCGGTAAGAGCTAGAATGAAGCGAGAACGAAACGGCGCGAGAGCGCCGTTTTTTCTTTTCTACAGACGACCGCAATCTCGGTCGTTGCATCATCGCGGATCGGCACCGACGACGCGAAGGCGTCGTCGGTAGCACGGGAAGGGCGATATGCTCCCACCATGCATCTTCGATCTCTTTCGCTGGGCGCTCGACTTGGGCTGATTGGTCTCATCCTTGTGATCTGGATGGGCCAAGCCGCGTCGCTGTATCACATGCATGGCCACTACCAGAATCGCGACGAGCGACCCGGCATGACGCTGGACGACATTCGCGGGGCGTATCACGGATTGAATGCGCCGTCGGCGATCAAGACGGCGCTGGAGCGCAAGCACCCGGCGGGATTGCCTGACGCGACGCGCGATGCATTGCTGAAGTGGCTCGCGAGCGACAAGGTTGCGGAGAACTACGACAATCTTGACCTTGGCGATCAAACGCCCGCCGAGATGATGGCCGCGAGTTGCACTTCGTGTCACGATACGAAGTTGGCGAAGGAAAAGGGCGGTGGCGTTGCGCTTGGTACTTGGGAGGACGTGCGAAAAGTCGCGTTTTCACGGACGATCAATCCGGTGCCGGTGAAAGTGCTTGCGATCTCAACGCACACGCACGCGCTCGCTCTCGCAGCGCTGTCGGGCATTGTGATCCTGCTCGCTCTCAAGACGCGGCGTTGCAGCACGTTCGTCTCGCTGCTGGTTGCGATCAACGGATTGTCGCTCGCGGCGGATATCGCAGGGTGGTGGCTGGCGCGGGACTTCGTGGGCGCGGTGTACTTGATCGTTGGGGCGGGGGCGTTGTACAACGTGTCGCTGGTGGTGATGACGTTGTTGGTGGTGGCGGAGTTGATCGGTCCAGCAAAAGCTGATGCAAGATCGTGAGTTGACGCCAAAGAGGGCATCAAGGCACGCCGCGCGGCATCAAGGCATCGACGCGCGGCGTTTGACAAACACCCCCACTGCTGAGAGCACAATCGTGCCTAGCAAAATGCCGCCTGCGTTCGCGGCGTAGTCGTCCCAGCCGCAGGTGCGGCCTAGTGCGGGAATCGCTTGCAAGCCTTCATCGAACGCGGCGTACAGCAACCCTGCGAAGAACGTGATGATGTAGTTGAGCGTCGAAAATCGCGGCGCCTTGGATGCGAAGAACGCGCAGAGGCCAAATAAAAATGCCCACAGTCCAAACGCGGCAAAGTGGATGTAGAGGTCAGGGCGCGGGATGGGGCCTTCGATTTTGAGTTTGGGCCAGTGGGTGCCGGTGAACAGCACGAGCGCGTAAAGCGCAAAGACGATGCGCCAGCGCGACCACGCCTTCACGCATTGGCTCCGGCGGGTGAGGCGGATTGCGATGCCGGCACGACGATTTCAGGGGCGCTCGCGCTGCGGCGGCTCTTCATCGCGTCCCATTCTCGAAGCAAACCTTCGGCGAGTTCCTTGTAGTCCATCGCGCCCGGTGCATTCGGCGCATACTCGAAAATGGTCTGGCCAAAGCTCGGGCACTCCGCAAGCTTGATGTTGCGCCGAACGGCTGGCTTGAGCACTCGCGCAAATCGCCACGGCGTTTCCTGCTCGCGGGCGGAGTCAAAGAACTGCTCAAGATCGGCGACTACTTCCTTGCTGTGCATCAGGTTGCCGTCGTGCATGCAGAGGACGATGCCCGTCACGCGGAGCTTTGGATTGACGGCTCGGCTCATGATCGCGATAGTCTCAAGCAGTTTGCACACGCCTTGCAGGGCGAGGAAGTGCGCCTGCATTGGGATAATGACTTCGCGGGCGCACGCGAGGCCGTTGAGCGTCAGCAAACCCAAACTCGGCGGACAATCGATCAGGATGAATTCGTATTCGCCGGCGAGTTTGTCGAGTGCTTTTTCGAGGCGCGACTGGCGATCAGCCACAGGCGTCAATTCCGTTTCCGCCGCGGCAAGATCGGTCTGCGCCGGGAGCACATGCAAGTTGTCTCGCACTTTGCGAATCGCCGTACGCGGGTCGAGCGCAGGGTCGAGAAGTACGTCATACACCGATGATTGCAACTCGTTGGGGTCGATGCCCACGTGCAATGTCGCGTGCGCCTGCGGGTCAAGGTCAACCAGCAAGGTCGGACGACCGGCCTTCGCGAACGCGCTGGCGAGCGTCACGGTGGTCGTGGTCTTGCCAACGCCGCCTTTTTGGTTCATGAATGCAATGACACGCCGAGTTCGCGCCAAAGTTGCGCTCGATCCTTGAGACACGCTGGAGGGTCCTTCCGCCATGCGGGGAGCGTAGGGCTGATTCCGGCGTAGGCCCGGCGTCTGGCGGGCAACGATCCTCGACGACTTTCCTGCCCGGCGAGACGCCGGGCCTACTGCTTCGCCGCAGCCTGGGCCACAGGATGGGTCGGGTCTGCGGCCGGATTCGGTGTCGGTGCTGGCGGGACGCTTGGGGCGAGGCCGGCTTCTTTAAGGAGCATTTGCTGCTCGATATGCTTTCGGCGGGCGATCTTGATGGCGGTGACGCCGATGTACGCAACGAGAACTGTTGCGAGGAGGTAGACGAGGCGAGCGCGGCCCAGCGTGAGGAGCGCGGCGAGGGCGGCGAAGCTGAATGCAATCGAGTACAGAACGAGCACAGCCCGCTTCACGCCAAGAGCACGTTTCAACTGGTGGTGCAGGTGCTGATCGTCGGCGGCGGAGATGGGCTTGCCGTCCATCTTTCGCCGCACGATGGCGAGCGCTGTGTCGAGGATGGGGAGCAGGAAGGCAATCAAGCCAGCAGCGACAAGGTGCGTCTTGCCGGTGTCGCCCAGTGACAAAATCAGCACGCACATCGAAAAGCCAAGCAGCAAAGAGCCGGCATCGCCCAAGAAGATCGTCGCCGGGTTGAAGTTGTGAGGCAGGAAGCCCATGCAAGCGCCGATGACCGCGAGACAAAGCACGAGGCGCTGGCTGTCGAGCGGCCCATCGTCCGCAACGGCCATACCCAGCGCGATGATGAGGATGCCGCTTGCGCTAATGGCGGTTGTGCCGCTGAGCAAGCCGTCGAGGCCATCGATGAGGTTCGCGGCGTTGCAGAGAGCGACGACGGAGAGGCCGATGATGGCGGTGCCTGCCCAATAGACAACGTCGATGGGAACGCCGATGCCCGGGATTGTGAGGGCGAGGGTTTCAAACTGCACATCGCCCTGCATGACCTGCGTCAGGGGCAGGCCCACGGCCTTTGCCATCGGGATGATGACACCTGCCGCGAGGCGCACACCAACGGTGTCGTACGCGAGGCACGCGGCGGCGAAAAGCTGGCCGCCAATCTTCACTCGGGGCGAGATGCCCTTCATGTCGTCGATGACGCCGACGAGGGTGATGACGAGCATGCCCAGCAGGACCGACCAAGGAACGGGCATCTGGACGATTCCAGAGATGAAGTGAGTGGACTTGTGGAAGTCCATCCATTGATAACGCATGGCAAGCAGGCTGAAAAAGACGCCGCCCACGATTCCCAGGAACACACCAACGCCGCCCAGGTATGCAACGGGGATTTTGTGAATCTTGCGCGGGTCGCTGGGGCGGTCGATGACGCCGTTGGCAATCGCGACTTTGCGAAGCAGCGGCGTGAGAAGAAGCGTGAACAGGAACGAGACAAGGAAGACGCCCACATAGCCCTCGAAGACGACGAGGCGGTCGGCAATCGTGGCAGTAGCGACAGTGACTTTGTTCGCGTCAATCGATGCGGGCGATGCTGCTTCTGCCAAGCCCACACCGAGCGCGCCAATGGCACGATGGAGAGAAGCACACAGACTGGGAGCAAGACTCAACATCGTTTCGAACGCTCTCTGCTTGCCCCCGATGAAACAACCACCAAACCATCGCACTCTGACTTCGGCCCGGGATAGAAAACACACTCGCGCGAACAGACATCCTTATCGGGTTTGAGATCGAAGGGCCGCCGCGACATCTAGAATCGTCTGAGTGAGCGGGATCGTTGGGGAAAATCCCACAGCTTCGCGAACTCGGGTGATGTCTGGACGGCGCTGACGGAGGTCCTCAAACCCCCCCGTCCCCGATCCCCCCGAATCCGACCCGCCCCCGTCACGGGCCGGTGCCGGCGCGGGGTAGGCAAGATGATATGGGACCATCTCGACAACAGACTGTGAAGACAGCGTTTTGATCACCAGTTCGGCTAAAGCGCGAATAGAGATCACGCCGTCTGAGCCAATGTTGAAGACCTTGCCCCAGCAGCCGGGCGAATCGAGCAATTTCGGCAGCACGGTGACAACGTCGCGGACATCGCAGAAGCAGCGGGTTTGGTTGCCATCGCCAAAGACACGGAGCGGCTCGTTTCGGAGCGCGGCCTGCACGAACCTTGGAAGAACCATGCCGTAGTCGCCGATTTGGCGCGGTCCCACGGTGTTAAAAAAACGCGTGATGACGGCGGGGAAGTGTTTTTGCTTGTGGAGTGCAAGGCCCAGGTACTCGTCCAGCGCTTTGCTTTGTGCGTAGACCCAGCGGAACATGGTCGTCGGGCCGTAGGTGACGTCGTCGTCTTCCTGGAAAGGCGTTTTTTCCGCTTTGCCGTAGACCTCGCTCGTGCTTGCGAGAAGCGTGGGCGCGCCGTGCGCGGCGTGACGACCCTTGCCGGCCTTCATCGCGAAGCGAACCAATGCGCTGGTTTCGTGGACGTTGTTCTCGATGCAGGCGACTGGATCGTCGACGATGAGCTTCACACCGACCGACGCGGCGAGGTGGTAGATTTGGTCGTACGTCTCACGGGCAATATCAGACGCGACTGCGTCGGAGACTTTTTTGTGGATGAAGCGCAGGGAGGCTGAGTCGGGGAGATTCTGCCGGCGACCGGTCGAGAGGTCGTCGACGACGGTGACGCTGTCGCCACGCCTCAGCAACGATTCAACCAAGTGGCTGCCGATGAAGCCGGCGCCGCCGGTCACGAGGATGGAACGCGGAGTTGCGGACGGCGGTGTCACTGTTGATTGAAGCGGGTGGCACAGGCGTCCTCGCCTGTGACGTGAGTCATTGGTTGCTCGTCATGGGCGAGGACGCCCATGCTACCACGCATCAGCCCTCGACATACTCGCTCGCGGCCTTGATGTTGCCTCTCATGTAGCCGCCCGCGCTGGCCTTGACGCCATTGACGACCACGCCCATGAACTCTGCTCTGGCATCAGCAAGCTCGTTCTTGATGCGGGCGACCATGCCGCGCTTCTCGGCCATGGCGCGGACGATGAGCACGCTCGCGTCACATCGCTGCGCGAGGGCGAGACCGTCGCCGCCGACGATCGCGGGCGAGCAGTCGATGAGCACTATGTCGTACATGCCTTTGACTCGCGCGAGCAGATCGGTCATCGTCTGCGTTGAGAGCCGCTCGTACTGGCGAAGCTCCTTGCTGCCTGCGCTGAGCAGGTCGAGGTTTGGAGTGCTTGTCGCCTGCACGACATCGGCAAGCGTGCGCCGCTGCGCGAGGACATCTGCAAGGCCCGGGGCTTCCTGAAGGCCCATGATCTTGTGCTGCGCGGGGCGGCGGAGGTTTGCGTCCAAGATCAACACGCGGCGGTCGCTGGTTGCGTAGGCGAGGGCCATGTTGCTGACTGCTGAAGACGCACCGGAGCCGGGCATGCCGCCAAGGAACAGGATGGTCTTGTGATCGACCATGGCCAGTCTCTTGCTGATCTGTCCGCGGAGTTGGCGGTAGGACTCAGCGACGACGCCCTTGGAACGATCACGGAACGCGGTTTCGGCGTTGCCCTGACCAGCAGGGTCTTCGCCCGAATCCGGAATCCAGCCCAAGACACGGGTCCTTGGAATGAGCATGATGTCGTTTGGCCCGCGGACGCGCTGGTCTATGAGTTCGCGGAGAACGACGAAGGTGCCGACGAGGCCCGCCAAGAGCAATGCGCCCAGCGGAGCGAGGATGTGGAGTTTCGGGAAGTCGGGTGCCGGGGGAAGGCTCTCTCGCTCGAGCAGTTCCACGCGGCTTGCGGTTTCGATGGACAACATCTGGAGCACGTTGCCCAGCTGGCCCGACAACTCCGCGCGCTGTTTGCTGAGGTCCTCGACTTCGCGCGTGAGGTCTCGCACTCGCTGCTTGGCCTGCTGGAGGTCGATGATCTGCGTGTTGAGGGATGCCTGCTCGGTCTTGAGGCTGTCGATGGTCGCGCTGCTCGCCTCGATCTGGTTCTTGATGGTCTCGAATTGGGCGTTGAAGAGCTTTCGCAGCACTTCCTTGCGGGTGATGTCGAGATTCTGCTTCGCGCCGCGGATCTCAGATTCGAGCAGCTTCATCTGCGGGTGATCGGGGCCGATGCCTCGCTCTCGCATGGAATTGACCCCAGACTCGAGCGACTCGATTCGGCTTCGGATTCCGACGACGACGGAATCCCGGTCCGCGTCGGCCTCGAGCTCGTCGCCGAAGATCGGCACCGGGGTGTTGCGCTGGCGCTCCATGTTGCGCAGGCGCTCGTTGAGGCTCGACACGGCGTTGGTGTATTCGTTCAGCGACTTGTTCACGTCGTCGAGTTTTCGCTGCGAGACGCTGGTGTTCTCTTCGCTGGTGTCAAGGCCTCGCTCGCGGATGATGCGGTCTCGCTCTTGCTGGAGGCTCTCGATTTTGCGGCTCGTTGACTCGATAGTTTTCTCGAACGACTCCGTGCTTTCCTCACGCCGGGTGCGCGAGCGGTCGTCGAGCAGCGCCATGTACTTTTCACGGGCGAGGCGGACAATCGCCGTCGCTTCTTCCTTGTTCTTGTACGTACACTGAAGCTGGATCAGGTTTGCGCCGCCCACCGGGCGCGCCTGGAGGTAGTCCTCGAGCTTTTTGGTTGCGGTCGCGGAGTCAAAGCGCGTGATGCCCGTCGCGGGATCGGGCGCGGTGAATGGAGCGCTCCATGTCGGCGCTCTTTCGCGCAGGCTGGGGTCCTCGGCGACTCTGCTGAGCACTGTGCCGCTCATCATGATGCGGGCCTGCGTCATCATGAAGCGGTTCATTTCTTCGTTGCTGGACTGACCCGCGATCACGTCCATCGGGTTGCGCTGCGGGGGGAAGACCTCGAAGGTCGCCTTTGGTCGCCAGAATGGATACACCTTCATCCACACGAAGTGAGCGGCTACGCCAGCCGCGCCACCGAGAAATGCGGCGACGATCAGCGCCCACTTATACTTCTGGAACAGTTTGATCGGGTCAAGCACGCTCGCGCCGACGGAGCCGCCTCCTTGGGGAGCGGACTGCGAGTGCGACATCGCGACTCGCGCGGACTGTGCTTGGCTTGCGTTGGCGGGAAGCGTGGACATGTCGTTTTGCTTTCAGTCAAAAAACCCGAGGCGGGGATACCGGTCAAACTTGCGTGGGATTTTGGAGAACTTTCCGGACCAAACAGTTCATCTCATCATCGGACAACTCGGTGAGAACAACCCACACGAACAAACATCAAACGCTCTCTCGCTAGGGTCAGAAGATTAGGCACACACCCGTGCATGATCGCAACCACCACAAGGAGACGTTTGCTGTGCAAACAGACTCGGGACGCACAGGCTTGTTTGGAGCTTGTACGTTTGCTACTTCGCGTCAGCGAACTACTTCAATGAATCCAATGCTGCTTGCCACTGGGTACGCAGTTCAGCGTCGAATTGATCTTTCGACTTGTCAAAAAGCGGGGCCATTCGTGCGACAAATGCCTTTGCGTCCTCCACGCGATTGAGTTTCTTGAGCGCTTCGATGTAGTGCACGCCGACGGTGACGGCGCTGACCGGGGTCTTGGCGATCTGACCGGCCCGTTCAAGCGTCTTGCCAGCATCCTCGGCACGATTCACATTGAGGTACACAAACCCCAGCGTGTCCAGAACGTCTGACTGATCGGGCATCGCGTTCGCAGCCTTCTCTGCGAGCGGCAGCGCCTCTTCGTGCTTCCCGAGGTGCTTGCTCAGGACGTAGGCGAGGTTGTTGATCATGCCGATGTCGTTGGGGAATTCGACAACGCCCTCGCGCCAGATCGACGCGGCTTTGTCGTATTCCTTCGCGGCGTATGCAGCTTCGCCCCGGCGGTTGAAGCACAAGCGGCGCACCGGCGGCGTGTTGGCAGCCTTGTTGAGCTGGTCGAGCACCTGCAGCCCTTCGCTGCGCTTTGCCACGTCCTCAAAAAGGTGGACCGCTCGGAAGTAGGTCATCCAATCGGGCGCGACGCCCTGGCCAGCGAAGTTGCTCAAGACCTGGCGATACTGCGCCGGGTCTTTCACGATCCCGGCGAGCGCGCTCTGCCAGCCCATGAACGACTGCTCGTCCTGGACGTTCAGGAGCTTCGCGGCGTCCGACGCGAGCTTGACGGCTTCGGCGTTCTTGTTCTGCGCGAAGCGGATTTTCGCCGTCGCCATCATGTACATCGGGTTGCTCTTCGCACGCTCGCCAACGACTTCCAGCACGCGGGTGCCCTCGGCGACGTCCGGACGTGCGACGTCGAGCAGGGTGCTGAGGTACGCAAGGGCGATCTGGTCGGACGTGTCGATGGTGAAGGCCTCCTTGCACCATCGCTGGGCGATGTCCTGTCGCTGCGCATTCCTGAAGAACACGGCGGTCTGCATCATGAAGCCGACGTCCTTGGACCTGGACTTGAGTACGTCGCGAGCGAGCAGGTCCGCGTCCTCCTCCTTCGCGCTCTTGGCGAGGTCGGACATGTAGCCGAACACCAGCGAGTTGTCGTTGGGCGAAAGCTTGATGGCGGTGCGCAGGTCCGCGTCCATCTTGCGTCTCTCATCCATCAGTTCGTATGCCTGGGCTCTCAGACGGAACCCGAGGGGGTTCTGCGGCTGCAGCTCCGTCAAACGGGTGAAGTCCTCGATGGCGTCGCGGATGCTCGCCTTGTCCTTCATCAGCGTTTGGCCGCGGCGTTGGAAGACCTGCAGGTTGGTCGGGAAGCGGGTGACGGCCTCATTGAGAAGATCGAGCGCTTTCTTTGGCTCGTTCTGTGCCTCGGCGACTGCTGCGCCGATGAGGAGCGTCTGCGCATCGGCCTGTGCACCCTGCGGGAGCTTGGCGTGCTCAGTTGCGGCGTCACTTGCCTTGCCTTCTGCGAGCAGCATCTCGACGATGCGCTTCTGGTATGTGCGCTCCTGCGTGTCGGCGTTCTTGGTCACGACGTTCTTCGCGCCGCTGATCGCGAGCGATGTAGAACCGATACTGACCCCGTAGTCGCTGACGGCGCGGTCAACTTCACAGACTTTCGCATCCTGGAACGGGAGGGCGCGGTTCATGGCTTCAACTGCAGCGTTGACCTCACCCCGCTGCGCAAGGAAGTTCGCGTACATCATCTCCGGGCCGCTGGTCGGCTTGTCCTTGTCGCTGAACTTCGCGATCGCGTCCTCGAACGCCTTCTTTGCCTCCGGCTGTTTGCCCTGGGCCCAGAGCATCGCCGCGTCGAGCGACGCGAGGTCGAGCCCGTCGTCTCGCTGGCGCATCGTTGCGATCAGTTCGAGCGCCTTGGCGGGCTTGTTGGTGCTGATGTAGAGTTCGATGAGCGAGAGGGCGTTTTCGCGGTCGCTGGGCAGCGAGCGAAGGATCGACTCACGCTGCGTGATGGCACGCTCGCGGTCGCCGCCACTGGCTTCAAGTGAGAGCCAGATTTTCAGGAATGGCAGGTTGTTTTCGCCAAACTTGCGGAAGTCGCGGGCGTATTCCAGCGCCTCCTGCGTGCGCCCGACTCCTGCGAGCGAGCGGATCACGTCGAGGGCGATTTCAACGTCCGTGGGGCGGAGCTTCTGTGCTTCCTTATACACATCGATCGACTCCGCAGTGCGGTTGTCCATCATCAGCATGCGCCCGAGCAAGCGATAGACCTCCGGCTGCGCACCGCCTCGGGAGATGATGCCTTTGAGCAGCGTCACAGCCTCCGCGGGCCGGCCTTCGTCCGCGAGCAGGCGTGCGCGGTATGAATCGCCATTGAAGCCGTCCAGGTTTTCCCGCACAGCGCGATCCACCAAAGGTTTGGCTTCGGCGTGCTTGTCTTGCTCCAGCATGTCCACAAATTGAGCTTCAAGGACGCGCTTGTCGTTGGGCGCGGCTTTCACTGCGGCATCGAGCATCTCTCGGACCTTGTCCATCCTTCCGGCCTGCCGAAAGATCATCTGCTTTGCGAGCAGTTTCTCAACATCGGGCTGATCTCCGGCGTTGATGATCGCGATGCTCCGCTCGACCGGATCTTTGATCGCGGCGAACTGCTTGAACTGCTGGAGCGCCTTGTTGTCCGGGAACTTGGCGAGTGACGCGTCGATCACCTTCATCGCGTTGTCGGTGTCCTGGACCATCATGTACGCCTGCGCGAGCGGCATCGCCAGACGCGGGTCGTGCCCGTGCTTCTCGGGAAGGGGCTTGAGCAGCTCGAGCAGTCGCTCGTTGAGGCCGGCCTGATCGCGCATTTCTTCCTGAATCTTGTTGAGCTTCGCGAGCTCAGCCACCACGGGGTCCGTCGCCTTCAGCGGATCCGCCATCGCATCGAGGTTGTTGAGCATCTTCGCGACGGCTTCGTTGCTGGGCTGGATGCGCAGCACTTGGCGGTACGCCGCCTTTGCGGCCTCGAAGTTCTGGAAGGCGCGTTCGAGATCGCCCAGTGCCTGCAGCGCGATGACGCTGTTGGGCTGGAGCTTCAGGATGCGATTGAGCGAGTCGCGGGCAAGGCCCGGCTGATTGCGCTGGATGGCGACCTGCGCCGTCAGGAGCTGGGCCTCGATGTCTGAGTTGTTGGTCTTGCGGTTGTACTCGTCGAGCAGGCGAGCCGCGTTCTGCACGTCCTCGGGCGTGTTCTTCACGAACCCCAGCTGCGCATCCACGAACAGCATGCGCGGGTCGTCGTTGGCGACGCTCGCGGCGCGGTCCCGCAGTTCTGTACACTTCTTGAACGCCGCGTCCTTCTCCGCCCCTGCGGGCAGCAACTGCCACTGGCGCACGCCCCACAGAGCGTGCTGGAGCAGCGCGGCCCGGCGCTGGTTGAACAGGCTGTAGCCTTCGAGGCTGACGGGCAGGTCGGTCAGCTTCGTCACCTTCTCAAGCTGCTCGACAGCGGTGTTGTAGTCGCTGCGCTGCTTGGCGATGTCCGCGAGTAGCAGGAGGAACGTCGCGTGGTTCGGGCGTGCCTTGAGACCTTCGCGCACGAGGCTCTCCGTGCGGGCGAACCGCGACTGCGGGTCCGCGATGGTCTCACCAATGTACAACTGCCGGACGACCATCTCGGGCACGGGCTGCGTCATCGCCTTTGCGTTTTCGAGCGCCTTGTCGAGTTTGGGCTTGGAGCGCTCGAAGAACTTCTGGGTTTCGTCGATCAGCACCTCGTCACTGACGTTGACGGGCAAGTCAGAACGCACCCTTGAAAAGTCAAACTGCACCTGCGCGCACAGCGCCTGCGGATCGCCCGGGTGCTTCGCGACAAACTCTTCAAGCCGCGTTGCGACGCCCTGCATGATCGTCTTAGCCTCTTCGGGGCGCGACCGGCGAACCTTGTCCGCGTCGCGCGCGTCAAGATCGCACAATTGCAGAAACACTTCGATGTCCGTCGGATCAGCCTTCAGCGCGGCGTTCAGGTCTTCTTTCGCGGCCGCGAGCATTTTGTCGTCGGGTGCCGCGCTCTCGATCACGCGCCGAACGTTGATCAGGCCGCGATACCGGCGAAGACGCTCGCTCTCTGTCGTTGGCTTTGCAGCAAACGGCTTGAGCGCGGTGTCCATTTCACCCGCCAGGAAAGACCAATCCGACTCGCGGAATGGAAAACTGCGGACCATCGTGTACTGCATACCGATGAACTTTCGCGCGTTCTCGGGATTCTCCGGCTCCAGCGTCATGAGCTGGCGCAGCGCGTTGCGATACTCCTCGAACTGCTGCTCGTACTGCAACTGACCCTCGGGAACATACATCTCGAGCGAGTCAATCCACTTGCGCACAAAGGCGACGTTGGTCTTTTCCTTGTTGACCGCCTTCGAGTACAGCTTGACGGCGTCCTTGACGTTGCCCTCCGCGAGCTTTGCGTCGCCCGCCTGAACGAGGTCGCCCGCGTCGCTCTTCATCAGCTTTTGAGCCGTGAGAGCTACCGCACCCACAGCAGCGAGCAGCACGACGGAGAGAATGATGACAAATGTTGTATTGACTTTCGCGGCCATGAATTTCTCCAACCATCACTATTCGAACTTCCAGACACCCCGACCCCCGACCCCCCGACACCCCACACCTCGCCCCCTATCACCAATCTCCATCATTCGTCGCCCGATTGTCGAGAGCAAACAGCCTCCCAATCAATTGACTATGCCGACACCAAACTGCATGCCTGCTGCCACGCCAGGCACAATGTGCGCGTGCGACGCTGTTTACTTTGCAGCCCCGCCTTCACCCGTGACCGGGTAGATTCCTCGCTCAACGTCCTCCCAAGGCGGCACGCAGCGCATGATTTCCGGCAGCAGATCACTCAGCACGCTGCCCGCGAGTTCTCCCAATTCCTCCTGGCTCTTGACGGATGTGCTCGTGAATTGGATCTTCGCGTAGTAGGCGTACTTGCTCCGAAGGTCGAACGCGAGAAGCCGAACATCCTCGGCCTTTGCAACGACGCCGCCATTGGCGATGAAGAAGTAGCCCGAGTAAAGCTCGCGCCCCTTGGGATCGGCGAACTTGAAGGAGTGCAGCACGAGTTTGCTAGGGTCAAAGGTTGTGAAGATGTCGGTGCCGGGTTTGTCGGACCAGTTGGGCATGCGGGCGCGGAAGAGGCGGTCCTTGAGAACCAGCGGAACGTCGCTCTCAACTTTGCGCCAGCGATCCATGTCAATGGGAATCACAACGTCCTTCGCGCCGCTCGCGAGCGTCATACCGGCACCGATGAAGCAGCGATCAGAGACATGCGGCACGGTGTCGATCATGCCCGTGTAGTACGCGGCGTGAAACTCGACGACGCTCGCGTCCTTGCCCTCGAGCGGCTTGCCGTCGGGGCCTTTCTTCACAAGGACGCGGGACACGTAGTTCTTGGTGCCGAGGGTTTCTTCAACCTCCGGGCTTTCGCGCCGGTCCTGCCCCACTTGCTGCCAGTTGGGCGTCGTGCCGGGCAGGGCGATGAACTGGCGGTTCATCGGCGCCTGGATGGGCAGCTTGTTGAGCATCAGTTTGTACTTGGACACCGCAGCCCCAAATGCAATCGCGGCAAACGCAAGCACGCCGAACGCGACCCACGTTGCGATCGTGGCGCGGCTGACACTTGTCTTCCGGATGGTTTCGCGGTTCATATGCGCACCGTCGCTTTCGCCTTGCGCTTGATGGGCTTGGGTGTTGCTTCCTTTTGGTCCTCTGGGTCAACGACGATGCGCTTCAAGCACCAGACCGCGCCGAGGAACAGGAACATCCCGGGAATCAGCAGTAGCGTGCCGATCAGCATGTGAACGCTTCCCTCGGCGATCTTGGGATCAATCAGGATGGAACCAAGCGCCAGGATCACGATGCGGATGATGTTCATGAACAGGGCGACCGGCACCGAGATCGCAAGCACGGCGAACCGTTGCCACCAGTGTTTACACGAAAAAATCGCAATCGCGCCCGCGAGCGCGATGAACGCGATCACCATGCGCATGCCCGAGCACGCCTCGGCGACGTTCAGCGGCACGCTCTCACCCTTGTATGTCATTTCGAGCGTGTTACCTGTGGACTCCACCATGTACCAACTGCCGGGGAGGCTGATCAACTTCAGTAAAAGCCAGCCGCCGTGGGTGGCAAGCATCTGGAGCTGAAACGTGATCTTGATCATCACCTGGTCTGAGATGGTGATGCCAAACAGCAGGTAGGCGATCGGCAGGAACGCGATGCGGAACACGTCAAGGCCGAACGCAAGTAGCGTGACGCCAGCGAGGCACAGGACCATCGCCGCGCCCTGGAACATGTGATTGGGAAAGCCCACGACAAAGTAGAAGTAGCACCAGATACCGAGCACAAGCGGCGCGAGGCCGGGCCAGAACGCCCGCCACTCTGCGCGGACAAGCTGCTCGCGCTGCTTCCAGAGCATCACGATGGAGATGAGCGGAATGACATACGCGTGGCCCCAATCGTCGAGGCTGCTCCAACTATGCTCGTTCTGCTTGCTCAGGAACCTGTAGAACAAACCGAGGAATGCAACGCCAATAAAGATCCCGGGGATGAGCGCCCGCTCCCACTGCGTCCGCGCGCCAGAACCAGCATCCGAAACCGATGCGGCGTCTGCCAAGGTGCCGGGATGAGTTGGTGCGGTTGTCACTATGAGACTTGTGCAGAGTCAGCGCTCGCTTGCGTACCCAGTGTCACGATGAACGAGCGAAAGCGTCTTCAAATCAGTCTGTTTCCATACGTCCCGTCGGCATATTCAGGTTCGGTCTTGACAGGCGGCAATCGTATGCGGACCCATTTCGCTCATGGGCCAGCCCGAACAAGCCGCGAAGCCTGGCTTGGGTCGCCAAATGAAAAAACACGGAGCCGAATCCGGCTCCGTGCATTGAAATCTTGCACAATTCTCTGATTTTTCTGCACTCAACTCAAGTGAGAGCCTGTACGCAAGCCTTACTGGCCAAACGAGTTGACCGGAGGTGGTCCGAACACGTCGTTGCCCAGGTTGCGGTCCAGGATGAAGCCAAAGCCGTAGCTCATGCGGAAGCCGTTTCTGGTGACGGCGAGCGGCAGCGCCCAGAAGTTGGTGCCGACGTTGATGATGTCGTCGGACTTGAGGACGATATCGGGCTGCGAGTGCGCTTCGATCGCGGCGTAGTCGAGACGGACGGTGGCCTGGCGGTTTTCGCCAACGCGGCGGGTGATGTCGACGCGGGAGGGGATCGCGATGTCGCTCAAGCCGCCCGCGGACGAGACCGCTCGCCGGAGCGTGAGGCCCGGAACGACTTGGTACGGGCCGGGGCGATTCACTTCGCCGCTCATGTAGATGAATCCGGAAGCGGACACCGGGAAGCGAATCACATCGCCAGGGCGGACGATCAGATTGATCGACTGCTTGCCTGACAGCAGATCCTTCATCTTGACGCGGATGACGCGCTGCGTAATGAGTTCATCCGCCTTGGTTCCAAGGGCCGTCGCCTCATCCTCAGTCGCGGTACGGACCTTGACCCACTTGCCGTTGACAAAGATCCACGAGGAGCCGTCCGACATCTGTGGCGTGGGGGTTTCCTGATCCTCGATGAGGTTGATCAGCGGGCGCTGGGTGGGCTTGTCTTCAACTTGCATCGCCGACGGTGAGCTGTCGCCCGAGCGCATCGCACCGGGGGCGCCGGGCTTCTTTTCTTCGGGTGGCGGAGCTATGTCGTCGATGATCTTGAGAAGGTCATCACCTGTGGGTGCAGGCTGAGCGGGCTCGTCCTGCTTCGCCGGGTCTTCGGGCTTCACGATTGGCGAACTACCTTCGCGATTTTCAAAGACACCCTTGGTCACTTCTTCAGCGAGAGGCACCTGACGGATGATGTAAATCTCATTGATGGATTCATCAAATGCGCCGGCAGCCGACAACGCTTCGAGCAGGCGGTAATCGGCCTTCGGGATCGGATACAAACCCGGGCTTTGAATCGCGCCCAGCACTGTGAACGTCTGGCGGCGCTGCGATGTTGCCATCACCTGCACCAGCGGATCCTGAATCAGGTTGCGAGCCTTGATCGTTTCTTCGATCGTTCGCTGCGCCTCTTCCGTGGTCTTGTCACCCACGTCGATGCGACCCAACTGTGGGATTTCGACCAAGCCGCGCGGATCGACGAGCACTTCGTAGGCTTCGCGCGAGTTTGGCTCGATGATGTCGAAGATCGTGACCTGGATCAGATCGCCCGGTCCGATGCGATAGCTGGTAGGACGTGGGATCAGGTCCTCGGCGAGCGGGTCGGTGTAATCAACGATGTCGCCTGTGCCTTCTTCGATGCTGCTGATGCGATCCAGGATCGGCATGATCGTGGGTGTCCACTCGTGACGCCCCGTCGCGCTAGGGTCCATGAATGACGACTTGCAGCCCGAGAGCGCGAACCCGCCCAGAGCGAGGCTCCCCAACGCAAGCACGCGGCCTGACTTCGAAACCAAGGCTCGGGGCGTTCGGGCGTCATGGCCCGACTGCATCGTGTTGTTCATCGTTCGCAAGCTTTCGATCGCCACAGCCATGCTCCTGTCTTCTATTTC
>CAZEZV010000007.1:0-31986 GCA_964516725.1 uncultured Phycisphaeraceae bacterium | reverse complement strand
TGTCGTCGCAGATCGCGTTGTCCGGAACGCACGGCCCCTCGGAATACACGCTCAGGAACGCGTCAATGTCTTGGGGATCAAAGAACGAGCCGTCGTTGTTGAAGTCGATGTCGTTGCAGAATATGTCATCGAATCTGTATTCAAGCGCAAAGAGCTGGTTGCCGTTGCCAGCCATGACGAGGACGCCCGCGCCGCCCAAGGCGGGTCCGCCCACGTTGGCGTTTGTCACGGGTTTGCTCCAGAGGAGTTCGAGATTCTCGGAAAAGCAGTAGAGGCGACCGTTGGAGAACGCTCCGTTAGAGAGATAGACACGGCCTCGGACATCAATCGCGACTTGCGGTTGAAGGAAGTCCGCGGGGATGGAGATCGACTCCGTCAGCGTGTTGCCGTTGGTATTGTCGAGGCGGCGGAGGAAGTTGCCCGGCGCGAATGCGTAGACGCTGCTGTCTGCCGCGCACGCGAGGCTGCTGGCGGTGCTCCACGCGGCGGGCTTGCTCCACTTCTGGATGATTGCTGTGCCGGTGTCGGCGAATGCGTACACGAAGTCTGTCGCGGGATTATTCTGCGTGCGAGACACGATGATGTCGCCGTTGGGAGCGACGAGCGGAGAGTTCTGGAGCGTGAAGCCGGACATCACCGGGCCTTGATATTGGAACGCGCCGTCGCTGAGGCGGTATTTCTTGATTGCATGTCCGCCGACCACTGCATCGGCGATGTACACGGCGTCGCCCGCGGGGCTGAGTGCGCCGCCGCAGTTGCCGGAGACGCTGCACAGACGGTTGGCGGTCCACACGGTTGCGCCGGTGTCAGAGTCGATGCGCCAGATGTTGCGGAAGCTGGCGACGATCAAATCGCCGTCATCGGCGAAGACAACGCCGTCGTACGCGCCAGCGTTCTGCACGACCTGCGATTGCCACAATTCCGCGCCGGTGCTGATGTTGTACGCGAACATCTTCGCGGAGACACTGGACCCGTTGCCCGAACGCGAGGCGAAGACTTTTCCGTCGTGAGCGCCGGCGACCCATGTGGTCCAGTCGCCCGTGTTGAATGGGACATTGATGGTGCGCTGAGTTGCGCCGGTGTACAGATTCAGAATGTAGATCGGCGAGCCGTCGGGTTCGCCGCCCGGCGGGAAGCCGGTTTGGCGCACGATCATCAGCGAGTCGCCCTGAATAATCGGCGACCAAGCAATGATGCTGGACGGTCCGTTCTCCCAGAGGATGTCCTCGGCGTTGTTGGGCCCAAGCGCAGACGAAAGGCCATTGCGCTGGGCGTTGCCGCCAATGTTGGACCAGTCCGGCTGGGCAAACGCGCTTGACGCGATGATGGGGGTAATGAGGATGAAAAGAGCAAGGAATCGTGGCATGATCACACTACTTATGCCCCGCAAGACGTGCAAGGCCCTTCGCTATACACCAACAAGAACGAGTCGATATCGCACGGATCAAAGATCGACGTGTCGTTGTTGAAGTCAATGTCATTGCACGTCGCGGTCCCCGGAACGCACGGCCCTTCCGAATACACCGACAAGAACGCGTCGATGTCCTGCGGGTCAAACAGCGAGGTGTCGTTGTTGAAGTCAATCGAGTCGCACACAACCGGCGGCGGGCCAAGGCGAATCAGGTCGATGCCGTCGGGAGTCGGTTGCGAGATCGCAACCACGCCTCCTTCGCTTGGTGAAAACGCGATGTTGAACGGCGAGCCGCTGAGGTTGATGGTTTCTTCGATTGATGTCGCCGGCCCCGACGCGTTCATGATCCAGCAGCGCCCGCCCAGGTTGTCATAGCCCGCGACAAGCAGCTTGCCGTCCGGACCAAACGCAATGTCGCGCGGCGTGCCCGATTCCGGAAACCCGATCGATGCAACAACGGCGTTGGTCGTCGCGCTGATGACTGTGAGGCGCGGGTTGCCAAACGCGTTGTTGTTCACGTACACAAACTCGCCCGGGCTGTCAACAATCGCGGAAAGAGGCGTGTTCATGCCTGTGATCGTCGCCGTGCGAACCGTGCTCGCGCCGTCGACTGCGAGTACCGAGATATCGTTGCTGAACGCGTTGGTGACAAACGCCTTCGTGCCGTCGGGCGTGAACCCGATGCGCATTGGGAAGTCGCCCACGACAACGTCCGCGATGATCGCGCGGGTCTGCGTGTCGATGAGGCGAACAAGATCATCAAAGCTGCGGCACACGGCGAGCATCGATCCATCAGGACTGAATGCGATGCCGCTCACGTCGAAGTACGAATACGCGCCGATGTTGCCTGTCTGTCCTGCGACGGCGGTGCCAACCACGCTGCTCGCCGCGCCGTTGATGTTGATGAAGTGGATCGTGTCGGTGCCCGCGACTGTCAGCACAGCCGCGAGCGTTCCAGACGGATGCATCGCCACATGCCACGGGCGAGTGCTGATGTTAAGCTGCGCAACGCGCGTGTCAGTCGTGAGGTCGATGATCGAAACCGTGTTGCCGTCTGAGTTCGCGACGACGGCGGTGTTGCTGTCGGGCGTGATGGCGACGCCCGAAACGCGATCGCCCGTGTTGACAGTCGCGCGAATCGTGCCCGTCGCGGCGTCGATGATTGACGCATTGCGAGAAATCGTGTTGCCCGCGACGATGGTGGAACCATCAGGCGACACCGCAAGCGGCTTGGTGCAGTCGCCCTCGGGTGCGGGGCCGCTGGCGACAAGTCCATCGGCGGTGCTGCTCGCGCCGTTCACGGTGTAGAAGTGAACGTCCTCGCGGAACCTGCTGTTGAGGCCGACGACCTTGCGGGGCGACGTGTTGGCGACCGCCGCTTCAGACGTCGGATTCAGCGGCAGCGTCATGGTGATCGTTCGCGTCGTGAGGTTGACGACGCTGCTGTTGAAGTTTGTGACAAAGGCCGTCGTTGGATCGACGATCAGAATGTCACCAACGACACCCGTGCTCAGCGTCGCGTCAATCGCGCCGTTGGCGAGGTTCACAAAGATCACGTTGTTGGATATCGCAACAATCGCGTGCGAGTTCGTCGGTGTCAGGCGGATCACCTGGCTCTGCGGCGTGTTGCCCGTTGGCCACGTACTCGCAAGCGTGTTGGTTGCAAGATTGATGACGCTCACCTGCCCCGTGCCAGTTTCGTGACCGATGACGGCGATGGAGCCGTCAGCGGCGACGTCAATGCTGCGCGGTGCGGCTCCGACTGGAATCGAGTTGGTCTCTGTTCCCGTCGCTATGTCATAAATCGCAACTCGGCTGCCGACCGTCGCGGAAATCGGCAGCACAATGCGAGAACCATCCGGAGTCAGCGCAAAGTACGTGTGCAATGTACCGTTGATCGCGAACTCCGGTGTGGGGTAGAAACCGATCGTGCCCTGGGAGCCGCTGGGGAAGGTGTCAACTTCAGTCTGCGTTGCTAAATCGATGACAGAGAAGGCGGAACTGATCGCGTCGTTGGTCACACCCACGATGGCTTTCGTGCTGTCAGGCGTGATCTGAACGTGAATAGGTTGCGTGCCGGTGACCGGAACATTCGCGAGCAGCGTGCGAGTTGGAATATGCACAACAGACACGTCATTCGACAACACGTTGGTCGTCACTGCATACTGACCGTTCGCCGAAATCGCAATCGACATCGGAAACTGACCGACCCCAACCGAGCCCGTCACTGCACGAGTCGCAATATCCACAAAGCTGATCGTCCCGCCCGACAGCGCAAGCGTTCCCAAGTTGATCACAAGCGCGGTTGTGCCATCAGGAGTCACCGCAACTTCCCGCGGCAGGTCGCCCTCAGGCGCCACATTGACAGAAATGAACTGCACATCGCGCTGCCCAAACGAAACAGCGGGATGTGGCATCGGGCGGGGGGTGTCCCACAGCGTCGTCATCGTCTCGACGCCGCGAGAGTCGCTGTCGCACAGAATCGTGTCGCTCGCAAGTGCGGACGCGCCGAGCATGAGAGAGAGCGCTACTGAGAACTTCATGAGTGAACTCCGATGATTCTGAATGATGCAAACATGCCGAGCGAAGAAAAAGTGCAGCGCCGATCGCTCGCGCAATCGGCGGCACGGGTCTCACGGCGCATCCGCATACGCCGTGAACAAGTAGGATACAAGGAAAATGCCGGTTGCGATACAGAAGAGTGTGGGTGTTGGGTAAAATGTGTGCATCCTATCGGACGGTGTGGCGCGTTAACGGGTGTTTACGGTCAAGGTTTGGTTGGGTCAAAGTGCGGGTGTATGCGTGTTTTCGCGCTGGGGCAGAAAAAACGCACTCTGGTTCGAGTGCGTGTGCGCTTTGGGTTGGTGAGGCTGGGCGGAACAGTCCACCATGGATACTACGCGCCGCAGGGAGTGCAGGGGCCTTCGGCAAACTGCAGCAGGAAGCTGTCGATATCGCATGGGTCAAAGAAGCTGGTGTCGTTGTTGAAGTCGATATCGTTGCAGGTTGCCGTGTCCGGAATGCACGTGCCCTCGCTGAACACACTCAAGAACGCGTCGATGTCCTGCGGATCAAAGAAGCTGGTGTCGTTGTTGAAGTCGATGGAATCGCACAGGCTCTCGCACGCGTCGAGCACACCGTTGGAGTTCTGGTCCAGCGACGCATCGTCAAGCATCTCGATGGTGTCGTCGGTTCCGTTGAAGTTGCAATCGGATGCGGTGCAGGTGGTCGTGAGTGACACAGCGTCCACGTACATCGCGCTGATGCCGCCAAGGTTGGGTTCGCCAGCATAGAGGTCGATTGCCTGGATTCGGGGTAATCCGTTGTCCGACGAACCGTCAGTCCACGACTTGCCGGTGATGAATGTCTGCCCGTCGTACGAAACATCGACCGAGTCGGTGTCGAGGTTGATGTCCACGCGCAGTTCGGCCCAGCGGTCCCGCACCAGCGGCATCGTCGGAACGGCTCGGAACACCGAGAGCGTGCTGGAGAACGCGTCGAAGGTCGCATCGAAGGACCAGCGGTAGGTCGAGATGGGCGCGCCGGGCGGGTCGTCATAGGTATTCAGCAGCGAGATGTAGCCAGAGCCCGTCGCGGACTGAGAGATGTACGTCATGGCACGGAATGTCCACACGCCGCCGTTGACCGAGACTCGCTGCACGATGTCGTCGCCTTTGCCGGTTGAACCACCGACGTTGCCAACGAGTTTGACCGACTGCGAGCCGTCGAATGCGAAGTCGCGCGAAACCTGCCCGCACACGTCGGTACTCCCGACCCATTGCTCCCAGTTGTTCTGACCGCAAATAGAGCCTTGCGCCGCGCTGTCAAAGTTGTCGCGGAACTCGCCCGGGCACGGCGTATCGCTCCAGACCGGCTCGACGATCACACTGTCAACGGGCTGGAAGTCGCCCGTGCCATTCAGGTCGAGCAGCATCACGATGGAGTAGCCGGAGAAGATGTCAAAGTTGGTGAACGCCGCATTGACCGACAGTGGTGTGGTCGCGCCGCCTCCACTCACCATCAGTGTGCCTATCACCGGGACGCCGGGCGGGAGGCCGTTGAGGGAAATGATCGGTGCGGGTGAGCCGTCATCGTTTCGAGCCTCGAGGCGATAGGGGATCGAACGAGCCGCGCCGGAATTGGTGAACTCAAACGTGACGGGTGTCCCAGTGCCGACGGCCGGGAAGGCAAGAGGCAGCGGTATTCCAGTGATGGGTCCAACCGGGTACCAGCACAGGGTGACATCGCACGTGCGCAGCGCACCCTTGCACGTGTGCCCCGCACCATCGCTGTCGGTGAACGTGAAGGCGTAGCAAGCCAAGTCGTTGATGGTCATCCCGCCCGGGAGGCCCACCGTTGAGGTGACATTGACGCAGCCGAAGGCCGGAACGGTGACAACGCCGCTCGACGGGCTGAATGTCAACCCGGATATGGTGCAGCCCGATCCGGTCGTGTTCGCGATCGACCAGGCATAAGACTTGGGCGTAGCCGTGCCGTTGCAGATGCGAGACGAGACACCGCCTGATCCGTTGATCGAGAGGTAGGGGCGCAGCGAGCATCGCTCGCGGCACTTCCCGCAGCGTGCGTTGTAGATGTCGCAGATTTCCTGCTGAGAGAGCGCACGTCGGAAGAACTCGAGTTCATCGATTGCGCCGCGGAAGTACGCCGCGGGCCCGCCGATGGCGTGTCCGGCACCGATGAGGAGGTCCGCGTTGAGATTTGCAAGCACGCCGGTCTTGCCGCCCGGGCTGCATTGGGATATCAGGTTGCAATCGACATAGAGCTTGATCGCGGGCGACGGGTTGCCCCGCTGCACGGTGACGGCGACATGATGCCATTGCCCGTCGGAAATGAATGGTCCAGACGACAGGCAGACGGTTTCACCCGGCGCGACCGCGTCTCCCATCGAGAAGGCCAAGCGTCCGTTGAGCAGGAAGAAGCGGTATCCAGTGGGCGGAGCGCCGTAGATCGTCGAGCGCTTGTCAACAATCGGAAGCTCGCCGATTCCTTGCGTGGTTTTCACCCAGGCGTCGATCGAGAAGTTCCCGAAAGCGACCTGGAACGGCGACGCGTTGCCCGAGGGCGTGGACGCCGACACACGCACGAGGTCGTCGGTGCCGTCAAACTCGAGCGCACCGCCCACCTTGCCCTTGATGGGCTTGGGAGCATTGACGAATGTCGGCGGGCCGTTGAGCCCCGTCGCGTTGGGCTGCGGCAACGACACGCGTTGGCTGGCAATCTCGTGCAGCGGAACGATCTTCTCGTCAAACGTCCACCAGCCGACAAGGTCGTTGGGTGGGCGCACACAGTCATCCGAGTGCTTGATGCAGATGTTGTCGTAGTCGACCACACCAAGTCCAGCGGTGCAGTCGCCGCGCAGCGACACACTCGTGACGTGCCCGAGCAGGTGATCCCAATCGCTCCCCGGCGCAAGGGTCCACGAGCCCAGCGCCGACGATGTCGCGGGCGGCGGGAACGGAATCACCACATGTGTCCACGTCAAGCCTTCCGTGATCGGAGTGGTGGATGTGAACGTGGCGGACGAACTCGAGTTGTTCGCTGCGTTCGGTATGCCGTCGTTGCGAGTGATGGTGAGCGTCGGGAAGCACGCGGGGGAACCCCCAACCCCGTCCTTGGGCATGCGCATGTCAAACTCGAGGTTGCCGCAGATGCAGTCCCACTTGCCGTGGAAGAAGTCGTTGGCGTGCAGCGCGATGGGGGACGCGCCGGGCAGCGGATCAACATCCTCAATGCGCAGGAATCCGTCGGGGGAGGCCGGAACGCCCCCGCCCGCGCCGCCGCCGCTGCCGAATGCGCCGGGGTTGTACAGCGGGCGCGCGATCGCGCCCGTCGTGGAAAAGTTCTCGACCGCGACGGGGTGGGTTGAACTCGGCGGCGGGCTCGCGGGGTTGAAGTCGGCGCAGGCCTTCGCCGGGTCGACGCACAGCAGGCAGGTGAGCGTCACAAAGTGTCCGTCAAGGCTCTGCGTCCGCGACGGATCACCGGGGTATGTCGTCACATCGGTGTCGATGTGGTTGTTGGGATCGGAGCGAGACTCTCCCATCCGAATGCCGACGGAGTCGCCATCGCCTAGGGCAGGCCGAGAAAGCGCGTGCCCGTACCAATGGAATCGCAGTGTGACGGTCTGCGTGCCGACACCCGTGATCAGCGCGGTGTCTTGCTGATCGAACTGTTGATCTGAGCCGCCGCCGCTCGTGTAGTACGATCCTGCGTTGCAGTCAAAGAATCCGGGAAGGTTGAGCGTGCCGCCCGCGAGAGACACAGTGCTGGTGATGAGCGAGCCGGACACCGGGCTCAGGCACGCTTCACCCGAGCCATTCCCGTCATCGACCATCGTGAACTGGCCTCTTCTGGCGTGATTCACAAGCATGCACCACGCCTCGCCGGGATTTGCGTTGACCGTAAACGTCAGGTCGTAGTCGGTCGTGGCGTATTGGCCGAAAATACCTCCAAGCAAACGAGTATTTGCGGCTATGACCGATGCGTAGCGAGACGTAAAGCTGGTCGGCGTCACTCCGACGACGCTGAGGCTGCTGCCGCGTAGGCCAATCTGATCGTTTCCAGACGTACCCGGCGGGCTGTTCGTGTCATCGACTGCGTTCGTACGCGCAGACTCATACTGCACGCACTCGCACCCCTTGAGGCAGATGTTGTCCCATCCCCATCGCTCGCTGCCCGACGTGACCTCGATCGGGAGACCAATATGGGTGACGTTGCCCAGAAGCGTCGCCCACGTTCCCTGCGAAACATTCCACGTCCCTGTCGGCGATGTCAATGATGCCCCCGGGCACGGAATCGGCGCGACGACATGCGCCCAGCCAGTGTTCTCGTTGACGGTGACGGTTGCAGCAAACGCCGCAACCGCGACCGGTGGTGCGCCCGACGACGGCGCGTCCGGATCGTTGTACAGAATGATCGACGCCGGGAGAACCGGGCTCACAGTGTTGTCACCGTCATTGAAGAGACGAACGTCAAACTCAAGCCGAGCCGGAATGCCCTTCGCCGCGCATTCGCACGCAAGCGTCAGCCAGTCGCCCGCGAAGGGACCATTGGAGAACGCAAGCGACGGCCCGTTTGGCTGGTCGTCAACCTGAAGATACTGGCCGCTGCCGGGAATGCCGCCTGACGAAGACAGTTGAATCGATGCCTGGGCTGTTGACGTCCACCCCGGTATGCTCGGGTCTTCAAACGTCTCGCAGCCGGGTTGAACGGGAGTGCCCGTGGGCGGGCAGGGCGTGATTGTCAGGCGAACTGTGCCCGTTGAACTCCGGCCCTGCGCGTCGAAAATCGTGAACGGGAGAAAGTACGTTCCGGGTGCCGCAGTCGTTGGAATTTGCACTGTCCTGCAAAACGTGTTATCCCCGGCGGTCGCATCGCAGTCCAATCCATCATCGCCCATAAAAAACGCGGACGCTCCGCCGATCGCCGACAAGTCCACTATCACCGACAACCCTGTGCTGGTCGGAGAAGAACCAGGCGTGACATTGATGCACATACACACCGAAGAACCAGGGCAGTTTGTCGCGCTTGTCGGAACGCCCTCGCCCGTCGGATTCGTCGGTCCGCAGCCGCAACTCCCTCCCGGCACGATGTTCAGTACGCCCGGCCCCACTGCGCCACCGACTCCGGCAACTCGAATCACATAGCTCGTGCCCGCCGAGACCGCGAAGAGAATGCAGCTTTGAACGCCGCACATGTCGTCATTGCACGCCAGTTCAAAGCCGCCGCAGTCGGTCTGCACCGAGAGCGTGGTATCGAAGGAACTGCCGAAGGTGTTGATCGCCACGGGCCCAGAAAAGGTCGCGACGAAGTTGAACCACACGTCGTGCATCGCCGTCGGTGCCGGGTTGCAGCTCGACGTTCCATCTGTGTTCGCACCCGTGTTGTTGAACGGCGTCGCGCCCGCTCCAACCACCTGCGCCGTCGCGCAGTTGTCGTTGCCCGGCTGCGCCCTCGCATCGCCCACCGCCCACACCAACCCGATCGACAACACCGCCGCCTTGACCATCTGACCGACACGACGAATGCAATAGGTTGTCACGGCGACCTCCGCTGCTCAGTTGTGAATAAGAACAGGACTCGCACCAGGCGCGAACACGCCGAGTGAACGAACTAACCTACCACAAATCAGTGGGGCTCGCAAGCCCCGTGCGAGTGGTTCATCGAGTCGGATCGGCAATCGGCTGTCCGAAGTGTGCATAAGTCAAACAAATGCAACGACTTGCAACTTTGAGAATATTCTTACAAAGTTTCACGTTTTCTTAGCGCATCAATGATCTCTCGCGAATTCGCGCACCGCGGGCACTTGTGCTGCCCACCCAACTTGCCCCGGCTTTCCATCCACTTATGAAACGTGCCCAGCGGCAACGGCGTGATGGTCGGCGCGGCCATGCCGAAACCATCGGTGCGCTTGGTGGTGTAGTCGACGTTCTGCGACTTGAGCGACGCGTCGAACGCGTCGCGGAACGCGACAAGCATCGGTGGTGTGGGCACGTGGCCCGCACCCACACTGTTTTCCATTTCGACAGCAAGCTCCAACCCCGCTCGCACCCCATCCTTCGGATACACGGGCCCCGCCGTGAACTCTCCAATCGTGATTCCCGTTGCCTTGCTCGCCGCCGCAACAGCATTTTCTATGTGCTCAACGATCAGGTTCTCGCCAAACGCGTTGATGAAGTGGCGATGGCGACCGACGATGCGCAAACGGCACGGCCCTTCGCCCCCGCCCCCGCCGAGATGCAACGGCTTGTCTGGAATCGTGTCAAACTCTACAACATCACCAAGCACATACCGCCACATGCCCGCGCAGGTTGAGAGCACGACCACATATTTCTGATTCTTCTCAACGTCCCAGCATGAAAACGCTCGCGGCGAGGCTCTGTCGATCTCTTCAAGCGGGACAAACTCGAAGAAGTTGAACATATCAACATTGAGCCGCAGCCCCGGGTCGCCCTTCACATCCTGAATCGCCACAAAGGCCTCGCTCGCCGGGTACAACTCGACGCGGCACGGAATATCCGCACCATCCGGCGATCCTGAATACGCATTGCGCATACGAGGATCAAACGGCGCATACTTGACGCCACCATGGACGAGCACATGAAAGTTTGGCCAGACGTCGCGGATAGTCTTGACATCCTTGCCACGCTCGCGGGCCAGTTGCATCACTTTTTCAAACAGCACCAATTGCCAACTGCACATCCCGCTGACCATCCGGACGTCTTCATCAATGCACCGCTTCGCCATCGCGTCGATCTTGCTGGGCCAGTGGCTCATCAACGCAATGTCCGGTCCTGGCAAGTAGATTTCCGTCAGCGGCCACTTTATGAGTGGCGTGACGATGCCCGAAAGGTCACCCGTCTTGATGCCCTTATCGCTCGTGTCCAGCTTGGTCGAACCGCCAAGAAACAGACTTTTGCCCGCAAGCAGTTTTTCAAGTGAGCAACCGAATCGATGAATGTTCGCAAAGATGTCCAGCGACGCAAGGTAGTTGCTCTTCATCATCTGTGCAGAGACAGGTATGTACTTGTCGCCCGCAGTGGTGCCGCTGGTCTGTGCGAAGTCCTTCACGAGCCCCGGCCACAGCACATCAGGCTCCGCACCCTCGCGCATGCGGGCGATCATGTCCTTGCCGGCGTACCAGTCGACCACGGGAACTTCGCTGCGATACGCGTTCAAGAGATCAGCGTCGTCGCACTGCGAGAGGTGGTCAAACTTGTGCTGCTTGCCGAAGACCGTGTAGCGGGCGCTGTACAGCAGATTGCGAAGCTGCGCAAGCTGAATGCCCGCGCTGTTTTCCTGCCAGTGCCGAAGATTGTTCAAGAGGCCAATGCGGCCCAGCACGCGGGCGTGCAGCGCAGCACCCACGAGGCTGGTCGCGCGGAAGGCTGGAGAGAAGGCCAAGTCACCATGAGAGCGCATCGGGGTGAGCGTAGAGACGGTACCGCCCTGACGAATTCTCAGTAATCTGAGGCCCAAAGAAACAACCAACCCCCGCTCGGAGGCGGGGGTTGATCGAAACATGAAGAATTGCGCAGAACAAACAAGCGCGTGTTGCGGACATCAATTAGCGACGACGACGACGTGCCGCGAAGAGGCCTGCGCCTGCAAGCAGCGCGGCGCCCGCCGGAGCCGGAACCGTCTGCGGGATGTACACGGCCATCAACTGGCCGCCCTGCACGAGTTCGCCGGCGATGCCGTAGTGGGCCTGCATGTCAAGCACCCACCAACCCGGGCCAAGGATGTCCCAAGCGTCGACGATGCCGCTGGTTTCTTCGTCGCGGGTCAGAAGCGCCTGCACACCAGGCGTGAGTGGGTCAGAGTCGCCAAAGAAGTATGTGTCGGAGATGCCGACTTCGCTCATGCTGTCGAGGGTGAGGTCGTACAGCCACAGACGCGCGAGCCGATCGTTGTTGCCCGGGTCTTCCTGGATCAGCACCTGACCGAAGCGGCTGATCGCCATGTTGTCAAAGCTCGCGCCGCTGGTCGCGCCCGTGGCAGACGTGAACCCGCCGCTGAAGCTGAGCAGGTCGTTGCCCTGGCCCAGCATGGAGATCGTGCCGCCCGCTTCCGGATTGGTGATGTCGCTGAACGCGGCCTTATAGATGCGGGTCGGGGCAGCGGCAGTGCCGGTGTTCACCCAGATGAATTCGTTCGGGTTGAGCGGGTTCCACGCGCCGTCCTCAGGGCGGGCGAAGTTAGTGACGTTATTGTTGTTGCTCACGGTCTGGAAGTTCACGCCCGCGTCGCGCTGGTTGGCGGACAAGTCAACCATGTCGAAAGCCCCGGTGACTGGAGTCGCGCCTTCGAGCGGTGCGCCAGCGACACGCATGCCGTAGGTCTTGCCGTTCATCAGGCCTGCCTTCTCGATGGCGAGGCCGCTGGTCTGCTTGTCTCCAACGTAGAAGTACACCTGGCCGGGCGTGCTGTCGTCGGTGCCCGCGACGATCGTCTTGCGCTGTGCATAGGGGCTAGCAACGGCGTTCTCCCAGCTGAAGTCAGCGAGGTCGGGCAGTTCGTAGCTCGTGCGTGCTTCAGAGCCAGTCGCGATGTGAGCAAACGCACGGCCGCTGTCGCCGCGCTCTTCGCCATTGAGATAGATGCGATCCGAGGTGCCGAAGCTGCCCCACTGGAACGCGCTGACGGGGGCGAGCTCGCCCGCACAGAAACGGCCGATTCCATCACCGTTCACCGCGCCCCAACCCTGTGCGTTGCCAGCGGTCTGAACGTAATCGGGCATGGGGTTGCTGCTGCTAAAGTTGTTGAAGCTGTTCGTGCCCATGTTGAACAGGTTGTAGTTGGTCGCGTGATCACGACCACCAACAACGCTCAGGTTGCCACGATTGATCTTCCACTGGCTGACAAACGCGCCGCGGTTGCCATGAAGACGCGCGATGCCGTCAGCGTCGCCCACTTCGTGGTTCACGAGGAGACTGAATGTGTTGTTGGCGAGGTCGTCTGCATCGCGGTAAATGCCCAAGCCGTCCGGGATGCCGACGAGGCGATAGTCGTTCACGCCCGTATCGAGATTCGTGTGGAACTCGGTGTTGAGGCTGGTGGCGATGGAAATAAACTGAACACCCGAGGTGTTGCTGCTGGGAACCATGTAGGACGAAGCCGTGGTGCTGGGGCCGGTCTGGCCCGAACCCTGAGCAAACGCGGAGGCCGTGAGGCCTGCGGCGACAAACAAAGCGGTCGTAATGCGCATCTTGATCTCTCCTCGAAAAAAGTCTCTCACCTCGCGCGTGGATCGAAGCAAGTGTGCTTCGAGAACGTCCTCGCTGAGGCGGCATATCTAACCCACGAGCAATCGCGCGTGTGTCAAGATTGGGTGTTGCGAGTGTGAGGGAACGATCAACGTTGTGCTAAGACGCTCGCGAGTGCGTGTACGCAAACGACTTGCGCGCAGCAAAAGAATGCGCGAAGAAACGACAAACATCCCGCGAAGCCTTGCGCAATTGCGCGCGAAGCGGTTGGCTTCGTTGATGTACGCTCGTACAAACACACATGCCCGCATCGCCCTCCGCCAAAGCATCACGACGATTCGCCTTCGGACTGTGCCTGCTCGCCATAGTCCTCAATGCCCGCGCAGACGTCGTCCAACTGCCCTGCGTCGCCGACACGACGCTGTACGAAGGCTTCGACCATTCCAACGGCGCGGGCATCTACATGTTCGCGGGCGAGACCAACCGATTCGGCGCGAGGCGAACCCTGCTCCGCTTCGATCCCGCCTCGCAAATCCCCGCCGGATCAACCATCACCAGCGCCCGCCTCACCCTCACGATGGACCGAAGCATCACAGGCGCATTCCCCTTCTCCATTCATCGCGTGCTCGGCGATTGGAACGAGGGCAACGTCAACGCCGGCATCCCCGGCGGCGGCGGCGACCAAGCCCAGAATGGCGACGCAACATGGACCGCACGCTCCTTCAACTTCAATGCAGCACTCGTGATCCCCTGGACCAACGCCGGCGGCGACTTCGCAACAACACCCAGCGCCACCATCACGCTCGATACCCCGGCCCAGTACACCTGGGGCAGCACACCGCACATGACCCTCGACGTGCAGACGTGGCTCGACACGCCGCCGACCAACAACGGATGGATCATCCTGAGCCAGAGCGGTTTGGGCGCAACCGCAAAGCGATTCGTCTCCCGCAACAACCAAGACACCGCAGCCCGCCCCGTCCTGGAAGTCACATTCACCCCGCCCGCCCCAGTCTGCAACGACATCGACTTCAATAACGACGGCTCGTTCTTCGACCCACAAGACATCGACGCCTTCCTCAGCCTCTACGGCGAAGGCCCCTGCATTCCCAACACCGCAGCCTGCGACTCCATCGACTTCAACAACGACACGAGCTTGTTCGACCCCTGCGACATCGACAGTTTTCTGACGGTGTTCGGCGAGGGGCCGTGTTCATTGTGCGGTCAGTAGCGCCCGAAGCAAAAAACAAAACACCGACAACGCATCGCGTTGTCGGTGGCACACAAGAGCGGGTGGACGGGATTGAACCGACGACCTACACGTTGGGAACGTGTCGTTCTACCGCTGAACTACACCCGCGGTAAAGCATGATCAAGATAGTATGCCTTACTTGAAGACCAATGCACTGGGCGACATCAGCAGAATCTTCCCCTCACGCATCTGCATCATGCCGTTGAGCTGCGGCTCAATTTGAGCGAAGGCCTTCTCGCCGATGATCTCACGCACGAGGCTGAACATCTGGCCGTGCGACAGGGGCGAGTGCCCAGCGATGTTCGGCGCATGCACCATGCCGCCCAGCGATTCCTTGATCACTTCTTCGAAGGAGCGAGGCGCGGGGTAGTCTTTCACGTCAAAGTCCGCGAGGCTCAGCGACTCGGCAAGGTCGTTGAGCGCGACATCGAGCCCGCCGACCTTGTCGACCATCTTCAGATTGACAGCCTTGTCACCCGTGAACAGCCGCCCTTCGGCCGTCGTGGACAACTCAATGCCCTTGCGACCTTCCGTCACGCGGCTGGTGAACAGTTCATACGTCTCAGTCATCTTCTTGCGAACGTCCGCAATATCCTTCTCGCTCCACGGCACGTCGCTCGCAAACATCGTGGCCTTGGGGCCGCGACCGCGACCGACGACATTGACCTTGAACTTGCCGTACAGGTCTTTCAACGTCATCTTGCCGCCCACAACGCCAATCGAACCCACGATGCTGCTTGGGTTGGCATAAATCTTCTCGCCAGACACCGCGATGTAATACCCGCCGCTGGCAGCCATGGTGCCGACGCTGGTCCACACGGGCTTTTTCTCGGCGAGGCGCTTGAAGCCCTGCCAGATGACTTCGCTCGCCGTCGCGCTGCCGCCCGGCGAATTGATGCGGATGACCACGCCCTTGATGTCGTCGTTCTTGATGAGGTCTTCAATGGTGTTGCGAATCGTCCGGCTGCCCACGCTGGGGCCGCCTCCCATGAAGCCGCCGCCGCCGGTGCTTTCGCCATCGATGATCGGTCCATTGATATGCACGACCGCGATGGTGGGGCCATTGGTGGAGTAGTCGGGCTTCTTGCTGAGCATGCCCAGCAGCGCGAAGGGATTGCTCATATCCATCGTTGACTGGTGCTCGGGAAGCACATTGGCGTCCCACGCGATGGGCTTGTCATACTGCGAGCGCAGGTGCTGCGGAATGGTCGGGAGATCAATGACGCTGTCGATGACGCCCAGTTTCTTGGCGTTGTCGGCGTCAGCCATCCAGAGATCGTTCATCGCGGAGTCAAGCTTCGCGTCGCTCATCTTGCGGCCCTGCAGAATCGGGGCGCGCATGTTGGCGTAAAGGCTGTCGAGCAGCTGATTGATGTTTTGATCCCACTGCGGGCTGGGTGAGTTGCGAGCAAGCGCTTCCGACGCGCCCTTGTAATCACCCACCTGTACAAAGTCAGCCTTGACACCCGCCCACGCCAGCGTGTCGGCGAGGAACATCTCTTCCATATACATGCCGGGCATCGAGACGCCGCTGCCGGCCTGCGCGATGACCTCGTCGGCGTGCGCACCGAGCATGAGGTCAGTTGGGCCATACGCGTCGCTGAAGACGTGCACCTTCTTGCCCGATGCCTTGAACTCCTTGATCGCCTCGGCGAGCTCCTGAATCTGCGTGGAGCCGATCTCCGCGTCCTTGAGGCGGATCATCAATGCGTCGATATCACCGTCGTTCGCCGCTTCCTTGATCGCCGTGACGACGCCGCGCAACGTGTGCTCTTTGCTGCCTCCCATGATAAAGGAGAGCTCGGGAAGTTGCTCGAGCAACTTGCCCTCGAGGTCGATGCGACCAACGCGGGTCTTTTCTCCAGCTTTCTCCGCTGGCTTGGTGGCGACCTTGGTTTGCGCGAATGTCGCAGGCGCGAGTGAAAGGCATGCGCCGGCGCAGAGGGCCAGTGCGAGGTGGGTTTGAGAAGAACGAGCGGCACACTTGAGCATGAGAACTCCAAAGAGCTATGGGGCAGCATCACGGGCAACGATGCCTGCTGCCGCCAAAGCATTGTTCGCTGAATAGGGTGACTGGTTTCGGCTGACTCAACAGAAGTTGTTTTTGCGGTTGTGCGCTGCGTGAGATCGACCGCCTACTATCGGAACCTTTGCCGGCGCGGATGCGTTCACGTTTTTCAGCATGAAAATACGCAGGGAACAGGGCCGAACCACGTGAAGGTGATACGTTGAAGTTGATACGGACTCGCTCTGGTGCGAGTTCAGCCCGGAGCATTTGCTGGAGTTGATAGCCCATCGCATGAGCAAGCAAGACGATAAATTCACATTTGAAGCGGTAGTGCTCGAAGCACTGCCCAACGCCATGTTCAAGGTGCAGCTGCCCAACGAGCAGAAAACCGAGGTGCTGGCGTATGTGTCAGGCAAGATGCGGATGAACTACATCAAAATTCTGCCGGGGGATAGGGTGACGGTCGAAATCAGTCCCTACGACCTGAGCAAGGCCCGAATTACGTTCCGGCACTAAGTCGCCTGCCGGTGTCAAACATTGGTGGGTATTCTGCGTATTCGTCTTTTCTTGGGCAGAAAGGCGTGCGTGTGGTGCCATCAAATCTGAGTTCATATTCGCAAGAGGCATCGCAAGCCCGCAGTCGCAAGCGCCGAAAGATGCTGATTTTGTTGCTGGTTGTTGGCCTCATTTGCCTCACAATTTTGGCTCGTTGCGGAATGTGGGCCGCTCGTTTCGTACGGGAATTTGATGGAAGTCGTCCACTGGCAAACGGCTATCAACTCACCATGCTGAAGGGCTTTCCGCGTGTCATGAGTCGGCATTCAGGTGTGATTTACCCGATGCCCGAAGCAGATCGGGAGGTGGGTCGCTACGCAATACAGAACAACTACATCGTTGCGGAAACACGCCCATTTTTTTCGAGTGTGGCAAGTTCACGTTCTATGCCGGAAACGACACCGTTCTTCGTGATTGACATGCGAGACGCAACGTGTCACAAGTTCAAGTCAAGACCGGAGTTCGAAGCGTTTCTGGTCGGTTCTGGCATTGACATCAAGGAATTGGACTGGGAAGACTAGAGTTTGTATTTTATACGGGTACCTCGTTGATTTTGATACTGCGAGACATGACGGATGACAGCGCCTAACATCCCTTCCCTCTCGTTTTTCAAGTTTTCTATGGGCATACGCCCAAAGGGAAGGTGACCCGTGAAGGTTCGCTCAAGCGTTCGAAAGATGTGCAACGCATGCCAGATTGTCCGCCGCAAGGGCAAAGTGCGCGTGATTTGCAAGGTTGATCCCAAGCACAAGCAGGTCCAAGGCTGATTTGGTCTGGTACGCTGGCGTTCCACGCCAGCCTTAATTAGGAATACACATGCCTCGCGTTGCCGGTATCGATATCCCCGAAAAGAAAAAGATCTTCTTCGCCCTGCAGTACGTCCACGGCGTGGGCCCGAAGGTCGCCAAGATGATCCTGGAAGAAGCCGGAATTGATCCCGACCAGCGCGCCGCCGAAGTCGACGAGCTCAAGCTCGCGCAGATCAACAGCATCATCGACACCAACTATCTTGTCGAGGGTGGCCTGCGCCGTCAGGTGCAGCAGAACATCCAGCGGCTGAAGGACATCAAGTCCTACCGCGGCGATCGGCACAGGAAGGGCCTGCCGACACGCGGCCAACGCACCCAAAGCAACGCCCGCACACGCAAGGGCAAGAAGAAGACCGTCGCCGGCAAGAAGTCGGTGAAGGCGAAGTAAGTCGTAGGCACTGGGGGCTAGGCATTGGGCATTGGCAAAGACGTTTGAAGACTCGCAAGTCTTTGCCAGTGCCAAGTGCCCAGTCCCTAGTGCCTTTCAACCGGGTAGGACACATCGCGTGTCTGTCGATCCGAAGGAGTTTTCATGTCGAAGAAGGGCAAAGTTCGTAAGAACATCACGCGTGGTGTGGCTCACATCCACGCAACCGGCAACAACACCATCGTCACCATCACAGATATGAATGGTGAGACGCTCGCGTGGGACTCGGCGGGCACCATGGGCTTCAAGGGCGCTCGTAAGAGCACGCCCTTCGCCGCGACCCGCGCCGCTGAAACCAGCGGCGGCAAGGTTCGCAAGATGGGCATGAACGAAGTTGAAATCCAGATCAAAGGCCCCGGGTCTGGCCGCGAAAGCGCGGTCAACGGCTTGGTCGCCGCGGGTCTGCGAGTCACGGCTGTCGAAGACCACACGCCTGTACCACACAACGGTTGCAGGCCCCGCAAGCGCCGCCGCGTGTAAAGAATTTTCTGGCGACACAGGCTTCACCGCCTGTGTTTCCCTTTGTAGTGCGTTCCCGGACAGATTGGAGCCTCCGCGACACTCGGCGTCGCGAGTCGCATCCGCAAACCGTGTGAACGTTGTTCTTGTTCAGAGAACGCCGAGATGTGAGTGGTATTTTTATGACGACGCGAATTCGCTGGCGCGGGCTTGAGTTGCCCAATCGTGTTCAGTTCGATCCTCGGTACCGGGGCGATACCTTCGGCAAGTTCACGGTTGAACCGTTCGAACGTGGCATGGGTACGACCGTTGGCAACAGCATCCGCCGCGTCCTGCTGAGCAGCCTCGAAGGCGCCGCAGTCAGCAGCATCAAGATCAAAGGCATTCAGCACGAATTCACGCCTATCAAAGGTGCGATGGAAGACGTGACGGACGTTGTCCTCAACGTCAAGAACCTCGTCGTGAAGCTCGAAGGCGATGAGCCCAAGGTCATGCGCCTCGCCGCGCGTGGCCCGGGCGAAGTCACTGCCGACATGATCCAGGCGGATACCGCCGTGACGATCATGAACAAAGACCTCGTCATCGTCACGCTGACAGATGCCGTCGACTTCGAGATGGAACTCGT
This sequence comes from uncultured Phycisphaeraceae bacterium, assembly GCA_964516725.1. Lineage (GTDB taxonomy): Bacteria > Planctomycetota > Phycisphaerae > Phycisphaerales > UBA1924 > BJHL01. The sequence continues at coordinate 12,714 of CAZEZV010000007.1, read as the reverse complement.
CGTCACCAAAGGCCGCGGCTACGTCCCAGCCAGCGAACAGTACAACAAAGAAGAAGAGCAGGAAATCGGCCGCATCCCGATCGACGCGATCTACAGCCCAGTGCAGCGCGTCCGCTACAAGATCGAAGAAACCCGCGTCGGTCAGCGCACCAACTACGACAAGCTGACGATGGAAATCTGGACCAACGGCACAGTCTCTCCCGAGATGTCGATGGTCGAAGCCGCGAAGATCATGAGGAAGCACCTCAATCCCTTCGTGCAGTACTTCGACATCGGCGAAGAACGCGTCAGCGAGGAAGCCGCGCAGGCCGCGACGGTCGACGAAGAACTCATCCGCAAGCTGAACATGAACCTCAGCGAGCTTGAGCTCTCAGTCCGCGCCAGCAACTGCCTCGAGAGCGCACGCATCGAGACAGTGGGCCAGCTCGTCACCCTGACGGATGCAGAACTCCTCAAGTTGCGTTCGTTCGGTCGCACCAGCCTGCGTGAAGTGAAGCGCAAACTGCAGGAAATCGGGCTTGACCTTGGCGTCCGTCTGCCAGACGGCTACACCATCGCCCCGATCCAGATTCCCGCCGGTTTGTGATTGGGTACCTGCAGTGCGTCTCGCACTGCAGCGAATTCGATTGATGTTCGGTTCAATGCCGGACCTACCAAAGTGCGGCTCGAAAGCCTAGTATTTCGACCCACCAGTTCTGATTCAAAAACAAGCCGCCGGGTATCCACTCTGCGGCTTGATTGTCCGAAGTCCTAAGGAGTTTTAGTCATGCGTCACGGCAGAGGTGGATATCGATTGGGTCGTACGACGGCTCACCGCACAAGCACGCTGCGAAACATCGCAGCTGGCCTGTTCGAGCACGGCCAGATTGTCACAACGCTGCCGCGCGCCAAGGCCGTCCAGCCTCTGGTCGAGAACATCGTGACCATGGCGAAGAAGGGCGACCTCGCAAACCGCCGCCGCGTCATCGCCAAGCTCGGTGCCGATCGCATGGGCTTCGAGTGGATGTACCTGCCCAAGGGCGCAACCGAAGAAGAAAAGAACAAGGTCGAAGCAATGAAGGACCTCCGCAAGGGCTTCTTTGACCTGCCCGACGGTTCCAAGGTCGAGCGCAACCGCTACGGCGAACTCCGCAAAGCCCCGCGCCTCGTCAAGCACATCTTTGACAACGTCGCCCCGCGCTTCGCGGATCGCACCGGCGGCTACACCCGCATCGTGAAGCTCGGCAAGCACCGCATCGGCGACGCCGGCGAACTCGTCCTGATCCAGTTCGTCGGCAGTGAAGATGGCGCCGAAGTCAGCGGCCGCCCCAGCACCCGCCGCCGCACCGCCGACAAGCGCACCGCCTTCTTCAAACAAGCCAAGAAGGACGCGGGGAAGAACTAAGTCTCAAGACAACCATGAATCATCGAAACGGGCTTCTTCGGAGGCCCGTTTTTATTTGCTTCAACATGAAGCCCGACCGTCAGGGAGCGGCTTACTTCTGCTCGCCGACACCATGCTGAAACTCGCGCCACCGACTGTGCATTGACAGTTGGTGGGGAACAGCTCTCACCGTGATTGACGCACACTGCCTTCGAATGCTGCAACGAACGTCGTTCGAAGAAAGCTCATGCCGATCCTGTTTCAGGATCGCGCGTGCTCTGGCACCTCAGCCAAGCCGAGCAGGTGAATAGCCGCGGGCAGCCGCGAAGCGGCGCCCACGCACCCGGGTCCGAGCGCTCCCGCACCACGTAGTGGTGCAGGACTGAGTACCACAAAGGCCTCAGTGACCGATGCCCGCACCACTTCGTGGTACACGCCTTTCAATCGGTTTCAGTGGGTGCCGCCCACAGCTATTGACCATCACGGCCTTGCCGTGGTAAGAAAGTACGCGCGATTCTAGAGCAGGATGGGTATCAATCCAGCCGTAGACTGAGCAGCAATCGAACCTGCATTGTGGAGTGAAAATGAAAAATCTTGCCGCACCGATCATCACGTCGTTGGCGATTCTACTAACGGGCTGCGCCACTCACCCAATCGAATCACCCACGCAACCACACTCCTCCGCCTCGGCGCCAGCCGACAAAATGGCCTGGTGGCGCGACGCCCGCTTCGGCATGTTCATCCACTGGGGCGTCTACAGCGAGGCCGCGGGCGTGTGGGACGGCAAGCCCGTCGACGGCGTGGGCGAGTGGATCATGTACCACGGCAAAATCCCGCCCGACAAGTACGCCGCGCTCGCCCCACGCTTTAGTCCCGTCAAGTTTGACGCCCTGCAATGGGTCCAAGCCGCGAAAGCCGCCGGCATGAAGTACATCGTCATCACCAGCAAGCACCACGACGGCTTCTGCATGTGGGACAGCAAACTCACAACCTGGGACATCATCGACGCAACACCATTCAAGCGCGACCCACTCAAAGAACTCGCCGAGGCGTGCAAAGCCGAAGGTATCACGCTCTGCTTCTATCACTCGATCATGGACTGGTCCCACCCGCTCGCAAAGAAAGAAACCTGGTCCGCGTATCGCGAGCACATGAAGGGGCAACTGCGTGAACTGCTCACCAACTACGGCACGATCGGCGTCCTCTGGTTCGACGGCGAGTGGACGCCCGAATGGACAGTGGAGCATGGCCGCGACCTGTATTCGTACATCCGCGAATTGCAACCTTCGATTATCGTCAACGACCGCGTCGGCAAAGAGCGCGACGTCACCGGCGGCATGAAGTCCTCGCAGGGAGCAGTGGGGGACTTTGGCACACCCGAGCAGGAAATCCCATCAACAGGCCTGGGCGTCGACTGGGAATCCTGCATGACCATGAACGACACCTGGGGCTTCAAGCACTCCGACACCAACTGGAAGAGCACCACCACACTCGTCCGCATGCTCAGCGACTGTGCAAGCAAAGGCGGCAACTTCCTTCTCAACGTCGGACCCACCGGCCTCGGCGAGATCCCGCAACCAAGCCTCGACCGACTGCGCGAAGTCGGCGAGTGGTTGAACATCAACAGCGAAGCTATCTACGCCACAACCGCAAGCCCCTTTAGGCGTCTCCCTTGGGGGTGCGCGACGACGAAGCATCTTGGCAATCGCACATTCCTCTACTTGCATGTGTACGACTGGCCCAAGGACGGTCGCTTGCTTGTGCCAAACCTCGCAACCAGCGCGAAGTCCGCCGCACTGCTCACCGCAGATGGCTCTAAACCCCTGCGCTCCCAACTCAATAACGACGGACTTGCGATCACCGTTCCCAACACGCCGCCCAACCCCCACGCCGCAATCATCAAGTTGGAACTGGCCGGAGAAATCAAAGTCAAACCGCCGCAGCCACTCAGCCTGAACGCCCAAGGCATCCTGCTCGCGCACGCCCAAGACGCAGACATCTCCGGTCCGTCACTGAAAGTGGAGACCATCGAAGGCAAGCAGAATCTTGGGTTCTGGACCAGCAAGGACGCGAAGGCATCGTGGCAGATCGACGTGCCGCAAGGCCGCTACAAAGTATGGATCGATGCCGCGTGCATCGACTCCAGCGCCGGAAACGGCTTTGTCGTCAGCGTTGGAAACTCGTCGGTCGCCGGGAAAACGCGAGCGACCGGCGCTTGGTCAAAGTTCCAAAAGTTCGAGGTCGGCGAAGCCACATGCGAACGCGGCCCCACGACGCTTGTCGTCCGAGCCGGGGAGCCGTTCTCAAGCGCGCTCATGAACCTGCGAAGCGTGGAATTGCGGCTCGTTCGATAGCGCAGTGCTGTGCCACGACAACCCAAAGCCCGTGAGCCCTCAGTCCTGCTTGACCCCGCGCTGCCGCTGCACCTCGCGCAGCAGCCACGCCCGCGCATACGTCCACTCTTTCTTCACCGTCGTCTCCGAAAGATTCAGCGTCAGCGCCGTTTGCTCAATCGTCAGCCCAGAGAAGAACCGCAGCATCACGATGTCGTGCTGACGCTCATCACGCCCGCGCAACTTCTCCATCGCCTCATCCAGCCCCAGCAATTCATCAACCGCATCTTCGGGCGCAGTGTTGTTGTCAAACACCGGCAGCACGCCGCTGTCAATTGCGCTCTGACGCGTCCGCCGCCGGCTGCGGATGTTTCGTGCATGGTCAATCAGAATCCGGCGCATTGCGCGAGCCGCAGTCCTGAAAAAGTGCGCCTTGTCATTCCAAGCCACATCCGCCCGCACCAGCCGCATGAACGCCTCATGCACCAGCGCCGTCGGCTGCAGCGTTACCTGCCCGCTCTGACTCTCGCGCGACATCAGCGCACCCGCCATGCGTCGCAGCTCGTCATACACGAGCGGCAGAAGCTCTTCAGCGGCGGGCGAATTGCCATTCGCCGCCTGCTGAAGCAACAGCGTGACATCACGCTCCCCGCTGTGCGTGGACATGCCAAACTTGCTGTCGGGCAGAGGATCACCCTGCACGCCTGCACTTCCCATACACATATGGTACGGGGTCTGTCAATAGCCGTGACTGAGGGGCCGCGCCGATCTCGATTTCGTCTGATTTCGTGCCCGTCATGCCGCATTTTGAGGATGGTTAGAAGAGTATCGGGCCGTGCCGGTCGTCCGCAAACCTTGAACTACAGTCCCACATGATCGATTCGCATTCCGACCTCCGCGCCGACGCTTGTGCCACCGACCCCTGCTCTGAGCAGTCGATGTCGACGTCAGCAACCTCTCTACCACCTGCACAACTCACGAACTGTTCAAACCGGCAGTCAACACCACGAGTCGTCGCACGACACATCATCACGAGTTGTGCCGCGCTCCTGTTCATGCTCGGCGTTGGCATCACCATGTCCGCCTGTTCCTCCATCGCCTCGCCGATCGTGACAGTGGAATCCGTTGCCAGAAGCTCTGACGATGCGCAGACCAGCTACGTTGAGATCGTCGCGGAAAATCCAAACGCAAAGGAACTCCCGATTCTCTCCGTCAAGTACGCTGTGACCGCCGCAGGCCAAACCTACTCCGCCAAACGCGAAGGCCAGGAAACCCTGAGCCGCTTTGGCCAGCGTCGCCTCCGCCTGCCGGTTGTGATGAATCTGCCTGCGGGAGAAGCCGTCGAAGTCAGCGGGACGCTTGAGTACTTGAAGCCCAGCACCGTCGCAAGAACACTCCAGGAAAACGGCGCGGGCGGCAGCACAGTCGAGTTTTCATCAGCGACAACCACCAAGTAACCCGTGCCATCAATCCGCTGGCTCCGAAGCGGATTGATGCAGTTGGCGTACGTCATCACCGAGATGTCCGGCATCGAGAGTGTGTCGCATCAATCTGGTCGCAAAGCCGACCAGGTTGTTGGCACGGGTCAGGACCACCTGCCCTCTTGATGGTCATGGAGGGTCGAATTCAGGTGCTGATTTATGTCGCGATGTCGGTGCATATCTGATTGGAGACGTTGGCTGAGATGATGTGAAGAGTTGCGGGGGCGCGACGTGTTGTTCGTTGGAGTTTGAGTTGATTGCGAAGGTAATTGGACTAGTTGTGAGATCGGCACGGACATGAGTACATGTCCGTGGCACGATGGAGCGACCCGGACCTTCGCTCCAAGGCTCGCTCGGGTCCGGCGTAGATGGTGGGGATTTTTCGACGACTTGGTGTGTTGTTGATTGTGGAGCATCGTTTGTATGGAGATCGCGGGTGGTTCGCATCGATGTCGGCGGCTCAAAGCAGCCGCCGACATCGATGGCACGGTTTATGGAGGGACGCGGCGGGCGAGAGAGTTCAAAGTGGCGGAGGATTCTGGTGGCGGCGCGGCGGATGGTGCTGGGGTTGTGTTCGTTTGTGAGGGCGGCGTCGAGGGTGCGGAGGGCGCGTTCGCGGCGTTCGTTGTTTTTGAGCGTGATGAGCGCGGTGATCCACGGTGCAACGGCGGGGTCTTGCAACTGCGTGACGATGTCGAAGAGGTCTTGATTCAACGCCGCGGCGAGTTCGGTGATGTCTTGATCGATGTCAAAGAACGCGGCGATGAGTTCGCGTTGTTGTGGCGTGAGTGCGGGGAGCGGGTCAAGTTTTTGGGAGTTTTCCCAGAGCATGACGCATCATGACGGGGAGCATCGACAAATGCAAGTGAGAAGTTGGGAGTGACCGTGTTTTTGCGCACAGATGCGGTCGATGTGGGGTGGATTTTTTTCGCCAGCAGATGACGATGGGACGTGATCGAGCCACCATGATGCGTGTCAATTGTCGCTGAACTTGCCGTACTTTGGCGTGAAGAAGCGAGGTTGTTGGCGCGATGAGGGGTGCCTTTGATCGACGTCCACATAGTGTTCGCGCAGCGAAATGCCGGTGAGTTCTGCGAACTGCCGGATGGCGGCTTTGTCTTCATTGAAGCTGAATTCGGAATGCCAGATGACGTGGGTCTTGCCGTCGTGAGTGTGCACGCGAAGTTGCACGTAGTCGTGCCGATCCAGGGTGCCGCGCCTGTGGACGGTGCCGTAGAAGCGATCGATGTGGGTGATGTCGGCGAGCGGCGAGTCGTGCGAGATGCAGTGCCACGAGAGGCGTTTGGTGGTGAGGTTGCATGAAAGCAGTGGGAGAATCGGTTGTAGGGAGAAGAACGGCGTTGCAACGAGGCCGAAGAAGATGCCTGCGAGCAACAAACCAACGCCGCCAGCGATGAAGAGCCATGCGGCTTGGCTACGAGTTCCGGAGCGAAATGGAATAAGCGGTCCAAAGAAGTACAGCACGAAGAAGACGACGAGAGGCACGGCGCACGCGGCGATCAGGCACCATGTGTAGCTTGGCTTGATTGTGACAATGGATTCGTTGTTGACAGTTTTGTTGACGAGTTTGAGTTTTGGGCGCCAGCCATCAGCAACGGTGCCGCGGCCGTCGAAGGGCCAGGTGGGAATTTCAGGAGGAGGCGGAGTTGACACTTGGCATCATATTGCGTGGAAGTCGCAAGGCCTCGCGTCAGGGGCCTTGGTTGTGCGCGAAAAAACTCACCTGCTGCCCGCTCGGCTTCGTTTCATCCTTGAGAATGTCCACGTTGAACGACTCAATCGGAATCGCCGCGGCGAGTGCAAACTCATGCAGAATGTTCGCATTGTGCCGCGATCGCATATGCGAGTCCCAGACGACTTGGCGTTCTCCTGAAATGGTGCGGATGCGCCATTGAACATAGGGGGCAACATCAGGTTTTCCGGTGTTTTGTTTGGTATGTTTATGACGGACTTCACGCATACCAGTGAAGACTTCAAACGCCTCTACATCGTCAATTGAAATTGATCGAGCACCAGCATGCCACGAAAGTCGGCGAGACTTTGCATCAAGTTTCAAAATGGGCGAGATGCCGACAGCGGAATAGAACGGACCGAGATTGAGCATGAAAACCAGACCGTTCACCACAATTGCCGCACCAATTGCGATAGACTGTCTCCGAGGCTGTAGTTTGTACGCGATGAAACAAACGGCAATGACAAGCAGGAAAAGCGCAGATGTCGTCAGCAGAAACCAAGAACTGCTCGGTCTAATGCTCATCAGCCCGTCGTGATCAAAGAGTTTGAGCCGCGGCGGAAACCCAAACGCGAGGATGTCCGTGGTGTGAACGGGATAGGTCGGGAAATGAGGAGCTATGGGAGGCATAAAAACTGCCTTCTGAGCGTCGAAGTCTTCTAGTTCAGGAGGACTTTGACAGCGCGTGCAGCTCGCATCGAAGTCACTCACCCCCCGAGCAGCGACTTCGATGTCACGAGCAGAACGATCACGCTAACTTCATCGCCTTCATGATCGCCGCGCCCATGTCGGCGGGGCTCATTGCGACCGTCACGCCCGCTGCTTCCAACGCCTTGATCTTCGCGTCTGCCGTGTCGTCCGCGCCGCCGATGATTGCGCCGGCGTGGCCCATGCGGCGGCCGGGTGGCGCGGTGCGGCCTGCGATGAAGGCCGCGCAGGGCTTCTTCACGTGTTCTTTGATGTACTTCGCGGCGTTGATTTCGTCGGCGCCGCCGATCTCGCCGATCATCAGGATCGAGTGGGTGTCGGGGTCGGCTTCGAGCATTTTGATGGAGTCGATGTGGTTGACGCCTCGGACTGGGTCGCCGCCGATGCCGATGCAGGTGGATTGCGCAAGGCCCCGTGCGCTGGTCTGCCAGACGGCTTCGTAGGTGAGCGTGCCGCTGCGCGAAACGATGCCGACGGACTTGCCGAGTTTGGATTGGGAGATGTGGGTGTGGATGTAACCGGGCATGATTCCGATTTTGCAGCCGGCGTTGGTGTACGGATCTGTGTGGCTGGTGCCGTTGCCGGTTTTGGGGCCGGGGGAGATGACGCCTGGGCAGTTGGGGCCGATGAGGGTGAAGCGGTCAAGTGCGCCGGGAGCGGAGCCTTTGGGTGCGACGCCGATGGCGGAGGTTGCGCGGGCGGCGAGGTTCATGTCGTCGAGTTGCGCACGGGCTTTGATCATGTCTTGGACGGGGACGCCTTCGGTGATGGCGCAGATGAGCGGGATGCCGGCGGCGGCGGCTTCCAAGATTGCGTCGGCGGCGAAGGGTGGGGGGACAAAGATCATCGTGGCGTTTGCGCCGGTTGCCTTCACGGCTTGTTCGACGGTGTCGAAGATGGGCAGGCCATTTTCGTCTTTTGTGCCACCTTTGCCTGGGGTCACGCCGCCGACCATTTTGGTGCCGTAGTGATAGCAGCCTTTGGTGTGGACAGCGCCGAAGGAGCCAGTGATTCCCTGGCAGATGACGCGTGTGTCTTTGTTGATGAGGATGGGCATGGGGCGAGGGTAGTAGGGCAGGGGAGATTGGGATGATGAATCATGCAGCCCGACCGTGAGGGAGGGCTTCGGGCGGTGAGACGGTGAGACGGTGAGACGGTGAGACGGTGAAAGAGGACTATGCAGCAAGAGTGCGCTCGTACAACTCGCAGCGCGCTATGCCATCATCCCAAAGCATCCTACACGCGGCTGCCGATTTCAATGCGCCGGCACGTAGTGCAGCGGGCCTTGCGGGCCTAGGTTCTGGCCTGTCATGTACCACGCGAGGAGGAAGAGGGTCCACATGATGCCGAAGGCGACGGAGTAGGGGACCATGAGGGCGATGAGGCTGCCGAGGCCGGCGGATTTCTGGTAGCGTTGCAGGACCAAGAGCACGATGGCGAGGTAGGCGTTGAGGGGGCTCACGATATTGACAACGCTGTCGCCGATGCGGTAGCCTGCCATGGCGAGGGCGGGGCTGACGCCCACCATCATGAACATCGGGATCAGGATGGGCGCGAGGAGCGTGAACTTTGCGGTCATCGAGCTCATCGCAAAGTCCGCCAGGATGATGAAGGCGATGAAGAGCACCAGCAGCAGCGGCACGGGGAGATTCGCTTCGACGAGCATCGACCCGCCCGCGAAGGCGAGCATTCTGTCCATGTTTGTGTAGCTGAAGTACGCAAGGAACTGCGCCGCGAAGAAGTTCATGACGATGACGGGGACGATGCCCTTGATGGCGCTGTAGAGTGCGCCGACGACGTCGGCTTGAGACTTAAGCGCTCGCGTTGCGAAGCCGTAGATGAGGCCGGGTGTGAGGAATGCGAAGAACATCGCGGGGACCAAGACGTGAGACCAGCGCGGACCGAACTTTTCTGGGGCGGACTGCGTGATTTGCTTGGGCGTCACGCCATTTTCGAGTGCGCTGGCGGGAACATCCACGAGGAGTCGGCCATTTGGAAGCGTGGGTTGACCGTTGCCAAAGAGCGGCATGTCCTTCATGAAGATCATCGCGGCGAAGATGCTGAGCACGGCGATCATGCCGAACGCGGCGAGGAGCAGGCCCTTTACTTCAGTGGGCGAGAGTTTGAATTGGCCGGGCGTGGGGACGCCGGCGTCGGTTGGGATTTCGATCTTGCCGTTGCAGGCGCGGATGAGGCGGGGTTCGACGATGCGATCAGTGACGAACCAGCCGACGAGCATGAGGACAGGGACGGAGAGGATTTTGAAGTACCAGTTGGCGGTGGCGAGGACGGAGTGGTTTGAGTCAAGAATTTGAGCGGAGGTGGTGGCGACGCCCGCGAGAATCGTGTCTGCACCGGTGATGAATGCGCCTGCGCCGAAGCCTCCTGCGACGCCTGCGAAACTGGCGGAGAGACCTGCGAGGGGGTGTCTGCCCACTGCGGCAAAGAGTGCGGCGGCGAGTGGCGGGAGGATGAGATATCCAGCGTCGCTTGCGATCGATGAGTTTGCGCCGATGAGGACGATCATCGGTGTGAGCAGCCACTTGGGCGTGATGCCCGCGAGCCAGCGCATGAGGGCGCTGAAGACGCCGACCTTTTCGGCAACGCCGATGCCGAGCATGCCGGTGAGCACCAGTCCCAGCGGCGGGAAGAGAATGAAGTTGCGGATCATCGACGAGAGCATCCAGTAGATGCCGTCGCCGGTCATCAGGTTTTTGACGCGGAGCGGGTCGCCTGTGGGGTCGAGTTTGGTGACGGGTTTGCCTTTGTCATTCAGTTGCGGCGTGCGGATGGGTTTGCCCGCGGCGTCGAGTTCGGGCTTGCCGTCAGCGCCGAGTTTTTCTTCGGTGAGGACGGTGAGGCGCATGGGCTGGACTTGCCAGCCGCCGGTGTGTTGGGTGGAGCCGTCAGGGTTTTTCGTGACGGAGGGAGAGAGGACGCCTGAGACGAGGATGACGATGCAGGCGAGGAGCGCGAAGAGGAGGGCGGGCTCCGGGAGTTTGTTGCCGATGAATTCGATCCAGTCGAGGATGGAGCGTTTTTGGGGCATGGGGGGAGGCTAGGGGGGTAGATCGGCGGTCCCCCGCCGAGCCGTCTTCATCGACCGTCTCGGTCGATGAGAGGTGTGAGACGGTGAGACGGTCAAGAATTGCCCATTTGGAAAGCGAAGAATCCCCTCTTCCCATCATCCCATTCTCTCATCATCCCATCATCCGTTTCTACCCGCAGCGACAATCGCAGTGATGGCTCTGACCGCCACACCAACTTCCCCCTCACAAATCCCCACCAAAGCAAAGGAAAAAGTGTGTGCAGCCCGTCAACTTGTGCGGTATGCTGTAGGACTCTGTCGATTGGACAGGATTCGGTGAGGCGAAGTTTCCGATTGGCTTCGGACAGTCCTTACCAGCACAACGCGAGTTTTCCGCATGGCAACCACACCAACGTCTCACGTCCCTTCCACGGTTCCGGATTCGGTCAAAATGGGGCCGACGTATCTCGGGCATCCGAGCGGGTTGTTTCTGCTGTTTTTGGTGGAGATGTGGGAGCGCTTTAGCTATTACGGCATGCGCGGTTTGTTGGTGTTGTACCTGATTGCGACGTTCGCAGTGCGAGAGTTGCCTGAGGGGACGTATTCGAATCAGTTCGAGGTCGCGCAGTTGGTTGAGTCGACCAAGCCCGATCCAAAGGACCCGGCGAAGACGATTACGGAAGATATTGCCGGGGCGATGCGGGTGCAGATTGTTGATTTTGTGGTTGGTTCGGGCGGGGCGCCGGCGGCGACGCCGATTTCTGGTGCCAGCGACTTGGCGCTTGCGCTGGAGCGAGTGAAGCAAGTTGAAGTTGATGATCCGAAGAAGGCTGGGTCAAGGATCAATGTGTGGGAGCCCGCGGGGATCAGCAACGACTCGCAGGTTGTGATCAAAGGTGCAAAGGGTGCGAAGGAATTTGAGAACGACCGGCTTGCGTTCCGGGTGACGAATCCGACGGACAAGCCGATCAAGGTGCGGTTGCGGGTGAATCGGACGCAAGAGGAGCCTCGGCCTTTCCTCACGATCAACAACAGTTCGGGCGAAGTCATCGCGACGATCAAGCCGGACGCAGAACTCGACAAGACGAAGTTCGGCACGGACGAGGACCCGCGCTATGTTGCGGAACTCGCGACCAATCGCGTGAGCAGCGGGCGGTTCTGGCAGAAGTCGCAGGCGAGCACGCTGTATGGGTGGTACACGGGCTTAGCCTACCTCTTTCCGATTCTGGGCGGGATTCTTGCGGACAAGTTGATGGGCACGCATCGCTCGATGCTTGTGGGCGGGTTGCTCATCACGATCGGGCACATCATTCTGGGCATTTCTGGTTTTGGGGGGCTCGCTCACAACGACATGGGCATGAGTGTGTTCATCATGGGCTTGGCGGTGATCGTGCTGGGGACGGGGCACTTCAAGCCGACGGTGAGCGTGATGGTGGGGCAGTTGTATGAGCAGAACGATCCGCGGCGAGACGGTGCGTTCACGATCTTCTACATGGGCATCAACCTTGGTGCGTTCATTTGTGCGTTCGTGTGCGGCACGCTGGGCGAAAAAGTTGGCTGGCATTGGGGCTTTGGTTCTGCGGCGGTTGGCATGCTGCTGGGATTGGCGCTGTATACGTTTGGCAAGCCGCGGCTGCTGAAGGGGATTGGCGAGCCGCCCGAGACGTCAAGCCCTGCGAAAGCGACGACGGCCGCGTGGACAAGTTTCTTTGTTGCGATGGGTGCGTCGGCGCTGGTTGGGTTTGCGTTCCACGCGGGGGTGTTTGGCAAGTTGGGCGAGGGCATTGCGTATCTTCAGGACAGGCCCATGCTGGGATGGGGCGTCGTGATAGCGATGATTGCAGGGATTCTTGGATGGGTTGTGTGGTTCCTTCGGCAGAATCGCCCGGAGGATCGTGGGCCTGTGCTGTCGATTTTCATCTTCATGCTGTTCAACGCGTTTTTCTGGATTGCGTTTGAGCAGGCGGGTAGTTCGATCAACGTGTTTACAGAGCAGAACACGAATCGCATGATGGGCTCGTTCGAGGTGCCCGCGACGTGGTTCCAGT
>CAZEZV010000006.1:0-32106 GCA_964516725.1 uncultured Phycisphaeraceae bacterium | reverse complement strand
GGCAAGGAAATGGGCGACGAAATGACCGCCGCGTGTACGGTTGTGCGCAGCGCAGATCGCCTCAAGAAGTGCCAGGGCAAACTCGGCGAATTGAAAGACCGCTACTCGCGCCTCAAACTCGCGGACGCCGCGACATGGACCAATCAAAGCCTCAGCTATACCCGCGCGGTTGGCGACATGCTCGTAATCGCCGATGCGATCGCGCTGGGCGCACTTGAACGCCGCGAAAGCCGAGGCGCGCACTATCGCACCGACTATCCCGATCGCGATGACGCGAACTTCATGAAGACGTCGCTGGCGAAGTTTGATCCTGCGACGAGGTCAACCAGTTTGGAGTTTGTGCCGATCGATGCGTCATTGATCAAGCCGACAGCAAGAACCTATGGAAAGAAGGGCTGACGTACGCACACGAGCCCCACGCGCCAGCGTGGGCGAACATCAGAAAGTATCGCTATCCCAAGTACCATTCGAACTGATCCAACGAACAAATATCGTCCCGCATGGCAAACAAGCCCACTCAACCCCAGCACCGGCACGATCGAGGCCCAGCTCTCGGCGAAGCCGACGCTCTGCGCCTCGCAAAACGCGTAACTGATGCGACGAATTGCCCAGTGGTGGGCGGCATCGCCGTCATTCTTCACGGCGGCGGGCGAGCCACCAGCGATATCGACATTTACAGCGAAGACTTCTGGCAAACGCACCTGAAACTCACTGAGGCGGGCATCAAGTGGGATGATGCCAATCGCGAACACATCGTCGATGGCGTCGCGGTTCACATGGTGAAAGACGATTCGCTCGGCGGGCCTCCAAAACGCATCAGCACTATCAAAGGCGTCAAAGTCATCAGCCTCGCCGACCTTGTCCGAGCCAAGCTCACGGTCGGGCTCACTGCGATTCGTCGTTCCAAGGACATTGCGCATGTGATTGATTTGATTCAGCGTGTCCCCCTCAAAAAAGACTTCGCCGCTAAACTCCCAAAGCACCTCCGCAAACCATTCAAGGAACTCGTGGACGACGTGCACGGCAAGCGTCGCACGCCTGTGCCCCCGACAAAGTTCTGGAAGAAGTACGCCGCATGATGTCAAGTTTCACCGACAACTCACACGCCACAGATCTCTCCCGCCGCATGGCCAATCGCAAACTCGCGAAGGAAGGCCGCACCGTCGTGTTTCGCATTAAGCGCAGCGACGGCCCGAGCAAGCCCAGCCGTTGGGAAGAGTTCAAAGTCCCCGTGCCCAAGAACGCGAACGTGATTTCGTGCTTGCAGTACATCGCGGCCAATCCCGTCACGGCGCAAGGCCAGCAAAGCACACCCGTGGTGTGGGACAGCGGCTGCCTCGAAGAAGTCTGCGGCGCTTGCACGATGGTGATCAACGGCAAGGTTCGCCAGAGCTGCTCGTGTTTGATCGACGAGTACGCGCCCAACGATGGCGACGTCCTCACGCTCGAACCGATGAGCAAGTTTCCCGTCATCCGCGACCTGTGGGTGGATCGCGAACGCCTCTTTCACAACTTGAAGCGCGTCAAAGCATGGGTCCCCATCGACGGCACATACTACCTTGGTAGCGGCCCAAAGGAATCGCCCAGCAAGCAGGAAACTCGCTACAAACTCAGCGAATGCATGAGCTGCGGCTGCTGCCTCGAAGCCTGCCCGCAGTTCAACGTCGAAGAAGACAAGAACAGGTGGGATACCAGTTTCATCGGTGCGCACGCGATTAGTCAGGCTCGACTCTTCAACGAACACGAGACGGGCAAGCAGCTCAAGAGCGAACGACTCGACGCCCTCATGAGCCAGGGTGGCGTCAACGACTGCGGCAATGCGCAGAACTGCGTCAAGGTGTGTCCCAAGCACATTCCGCTGACAGAGAGCATCGCCGCGATGGGGCGAGCCGTGACGATTCACAGCATCGCGAAGTTTTTCAAGGGTTGACGGACTCGTGCCACCGACGACGGCTTTGCGCAGTCGGTGGAGAACTTCGCAAGTCCACCGATGACACAAAGCAGTAGTCGGTGGCACGAGACATGTGCAATGCCGCAAACTGATACGACATTTCAGCCGTTCTCGCAAACGCACGCGATGGTCGCCATCGCGTACGCGGCTGCGGCGCTCCTGCTGATTTTTCTTGGGCGATACGGGCGTCGGAGAGAATCGCTGGAAATAGGACAGATTGTGCACTTTCTGTGGCTGGGGTTTGTCACAATCGTGCAAATGACTAACGTCGTGTTCTGGTGTGTCCCGCCGCAGCTTGATCCTTCTTCAAGCCTGCCGCTGCATATCTGCGACATCGTTGGCCTCATTACCATCATCTCGCTCGCAACAGAGGCACGCTGGGCGCGAGTGCTCGTGCTCTACTGGGGCATCGGATTGTCTTCGCAGGCGTTCATCACGCCCGTGATCACCGACGGCCCGGACACCATGCGTTTCCACATGTTTTTTCTCAGTCACTTCACAATCGTCGCCACCGGCTTGTACGACCTTCTCGTCCGCCGGTTCCGCCCGACGTGGTTCGACTGCGCGATGGCAGTTGTATACACAGTCCTGTACGGCGGCGTTGTTCTGCCGATCGACTTGCTCGCCCACTGGAACTATGGCTACATCGGCAACATCACGCCAACCAACCCGACGCTCATTGATCGCTTGGGCGAGTGGCCCATCAGGCTTGTGTGGATGTTTGTGATTGTCGTCAGCGGCTTCCTTCTGCTGACGGGGATTGTGATTGCGATTCAGGCACTCACGATGCGACGGCCGGCGAAAACATGATTGTGCGGGGTGGGCCTCTGGTCTGCTGTCTTCAAAGACGCGGGCAAGACGCCCACTCCACCGCCGTTCTGGCACCTCACCGCTCTCGCCTGTTGAATCGATCAAACAGCACGCCAAGAAAGTTGTCCTTCCGCAACTCCGGCATCGCGAACTCGCTTCGCCTGCCGCGCAGCTTATCGCCGATCACAACAAACAACTCCTTTGTCAGTCGCCACGCCGTACCGATTGCCATCGACACGCCTCCCTTTGGTGGTGCGATGGTGTTGAGCTTCAGCAGCATCAACGTCGCATCATCATCTGGCGGCTTGCCCTCGCAGAACTCCTTCACGCGTTCATACGCCGCGAGCACAAAGCCATCGCCGATGGGTGCGGGGAGAGCGTTGAACATGTCCAGCAGGCCTTGGTCGGTCAGGAAATTGCCGCTCGAGTTGCGTGCTTCGATCAGCGCATCCGTGTACAGCAGCACCGCATCATGCGGAGCCAGCCGCAGCTTTTGTCGGCGATACTTCGTCGCATCGAGGACGCCAAGCGGGATGTCTTCGAGCTCGATCGCGGCGCTCGCCTCGGGCTTGACAAACATCCACGTGCGGAGTTTGTGGCGGTACACGAGCGGCGGTGGGTGGCCCGCGATTGTGAGATCAAGATCACCACTGGGTCCCCAGAATGTCGCGACAACCGCCGTTGCAAATCGTCCAGGCTCGGCAACACGCAGGAACTCGTTGTTGATTTGCTCGACCAGCGTCGTCTGATCAACATAGTTCACATAGCGCCGCATCAAGTTGCGAAGTCGCACCGCAAGCGTCGCAACTTTCTCCCCGTGCCCAGCGACATCCGCAATGAGCACGCGACCGATACGGCCCGTTGCGCAACTAGAAAGATAATGAATGTCTCCGCCCGCCGCGTCATCTTCGTAGGGCTTGCTGAGCACCCAAGCGTCAAGGCCCGGCATGGAGACGGCTCGCTCGACATCGTCGTTGCCGCCCCAGACTTCGGAGCATTGGAGGATGTGAGGAGAAGTGGACATGTGGTCATCAGTCTAGACGCCGGAATGTGATTCACCACAAAGGCACGAAGAGCACAAAGAAGACGGGAGAATGGGGAGGCGCGTGTGGGATTGGTTCATGAGTTGTTGTTGAGGAGGCAGAAGGCATCAAAAGATGGGCATCGGGCATTAGCGGTTTGAGGGGCGGCGTGGCATGAATGTCCAGACAATGCAGATGATTGCGAAGACGGCGAGGATGTGGAGAGGAGCGAGCCAGAGGGCGTCGGTGGTGCTGATGGACGCCGCATCTCGACTGCTGAGGAAGCGTGAGTAGGACCAGTCGAAGTCGGTCCATGCGATGCCCTGGGCACTGCGGTGCACGGCATGGATCATCATCGCGCAGCCGCGTGCAAGGATTGGGAGTGTGCTGGCGATGGCGATGGAGCGCGCGAGCGATGACGAGGTGGACATGATGCCGAAGGACATCGCAACGCCGAAATAGCACACGCACTGGATGGTGCTCCACCAGTTTTGGTGTAGTGCGCCGAGAAACAGAGCGAGTAAAGCACATGGAAAGATCGGCATCATGAGACGGAACGGTTGAGCTTTCCAAACTTCGCGGCGGGCGTGCGTCCAGATCGCGAGCGGGACTGCGAGGGCCAACACACCAAAGAAAGGAGCTGACTTTGGACCCATCAGGAAGGCACCGATGAGCTTCGCGGCGATGAAGACGAGGATGATGAGAATCGGCGCGGTGGTTAGAAGCGCGATGAGGTCGCCGCGCCTTTGGGCACGTTCCTCGCGGAGTTCCTTGATACCATCGCGAGTGAATGAGTTGCCGCATTCCGGGCACTTGCTGTCGGGGAGGCTGGAGAGGTCGTACGTGCAAACCGGGCACTGGATAGCTTCGGACAAAGACATGATCACATCCATCGTGGCGATTGCCACGCTTGGACTTTCGCAACGCGCGGCGTCAACCGACATTGCGGAGTCGAGTTGTCCAGGCGGGATGATGAGATGAATGACGGCCCGGCTGGGAGACGCGAGAACCGCGCTTCTTGCAGTTCGCCCACCCCAAACCCCTCCAAAGTGGAGGGACTTTCGGAGGAACTACTGCACCAGTCCCTTCGTCAGGCGCATGAACGCGGTTTCCAGATTTACCGGCTCTTCGGCCATCTTTGTCACTCGGAATCCTCGGTTCACAAGGAGGTTGGGGACGTCGGCGATGGTGAGGCCAGTCGTGCCCTGGTCGTCATAGGTGACTGCGATGAGTTTGGAGTTTGGTGCCGCGGTGACGGAGTCGTCGTTAATGATGGCGACTTTGGTGACGCCACGCATTTGCTGGAGGAGTTTGGCGGCTTCGTCCGTGCGATCTGTCACTCCGACGTGGAGGACGTGACCAAGCTTTGCACGCTTCAAGATCTCATCGACGCTGCCGTTAAAGAGGAGTTGGCCACGCTCGATGACTCCCACGACATTGCACAGTTCAGCAAGTTCGGGGAGGATGTGCGATGAAATCAGAATCGTCTTGCCCATGCGGCGAAGCTCTTTGAGGAGTTCGCGCATTTCGATGCGAGCGCGCGGGTCAAGGCCGCTCGCCGGTTCGTCCATGAGCATGACTTTGGGGTCGTGCAGCAGTACTCGCGCGACGGAGAGACGTTGCTGCATGCCGCGGCTGAGCGAGTTGACTTCCGCGGTGGCTTTGTAACCAAGGTCGGTGAGTTCGAGCACATCGTGGACAACTTTTTTTCGCTGCGGCCCATGAATGCCATACGCGGCAGCGAAGAACTCGAGGTATTCGGTGACGACCATGTCTTCGTATGCGCCGAGTTCGTCGGGGACGTATCCGATGAGCGGGCGGATGAGACGGTTTTGGTATCCGATGGTGAGGCCGGCGACGTTGGCTTGGCCGCTGCTGGGCTTGAGGAGTGTGGCGAGGATTTTGATGGTTGTGGTTTTGCCGGCGCCGTTGGGGCCGATGAAGCCGAAGCAGTCGCCCTCGTTGATCGTGAGGTTGAGGTTGTTGAGCGCGACGAGGTCGCCGTAGCGCTTGGTGAGGTTGATGGTTTCGATCATTGGCATGGGGTTCACCGGAAGGGACGGAGGCACTGAGGCAGGAAGGCACGGAGTGGAAGAGGCTAGAGGCTAAGAAACGGAGTCGAAGCGGGAGTGTGTTTGCTTATTCTGGATCGGTGTCGGACTTGGGGCGTTTGCGGCCGGCTTGTTTTTCGACTTCGATAACGTTGGGCGGATTTGTGGCGAGGGGGAAGACCCAGCGGATGAAGGTGCGGCCTTTGGGGTTGATGTTTTCGTTGTTGACGGAGATTGGGACGGGGCAGGGGCTTTCGTGAGAAGAGTCACCCAGATAGCCGGTCACGATGATGCAGGGTTGCGTGATCCAGCGGGAGAGGTCCAGGCCGTGGGTGATGCGGCGCTGGGCAGCGGGGACGCCTGAGAAACCGGACGAATTGTTGTTCCAATCCGGGAATGGAAGGATGTTGAACAGCGTGAGGGCATCCATGTGATCGTTGAGACCCATGTTGCCGCCGAGGCTTGAGGTGACGTCAGTCATGTTGCCGGATGGAACCAAGTTGTTGAGTCTGAGCGGAAGAAGGTCAGGTTTCTTGGCTTTGGTTGCGACGGCGAGGTTGAACGGGTCGTTTGGCTCCCAGCGATTCTGCATCGACATTTCGTAGATCGTTGCGGGCGGCAAAAGACCCGGGCCTGTGCCCTGGATTGTGTTCTGGAAGCGAACGATGTAGATGCGGCCCGCGAGCAACGCTTCAGGGAAACCGTGTGAGATTGAGCCGTAAAGCATCGGCTCGACACCCGCAGGCGCGGCCGGGTCCCACTTTGGGTTGATTTGGACTTGGCTCGGTTGACCATCGACGATGTCGGGCGCGATCATCTTCCAAGTGGGTGCGCCGGCCCAATCGACTTGCAAGGTTTTAATTGTTGCGCGAACGGGAAACGTCGCGGCGTCGGGAGTGCGCGTGTCGATGGGGTAGCCGCGCACGTCGGGGAAACTTCCGATGCGGCTGAGATCATCGCCGGGATTTTCCCAAGGCGAAAGCGCGCTGAGGGATGTTGCTTCGTCGTCGTTGGTGTCGCCGACTTTGACGCGGGCGTCCCCATAGCTTGGGATCAGGATGCTGGTCCATGTGCGGGCGCGCTGGGTGGGTTGGCCGTAGACGTGATCGAGGATGGTGAAGTGGCGGGCTTGGACGCTGAGGGGGCGTAGGAAAGTTGCGGCCCCCCAGGCGAAGACTGTGAAGACTGCGCTGCCGGCGATGAAGGCGAGCCATGCGTGTTTGTGCAAGTCGCGGCGCTTCAACACAAAGTAGATGCCGGGGCCGACGAGTATCCAGTAGAGGCCGAAGACGACGAAGCCCACGAGAGCACCGATGGCGGACTTGCCTGTGTAGGCGATTTCATTAGCGATGGGACCATCGACGTACCACGGACGGCGCTCGGCTGAGAGGCCCGAGTTTTGCTTGGGAGGATCGGCGGGAAGCAGTTCGCCGCGGCGACCAAGGATGCGATGCCAGAAGACGTCGGCTTCGATGGTGTCGGATTGGGCGAAGCGCGTGGCGTTGAGGTCCAGACCGATCATGGTGACGGCACCGATACCGACAAGTCGGCGGATGACGATGCACGCGCCGTCGGGGCCGTTCAAGATGCGCATGGCTTGGGAGGGCTCAGCGTTTTGCAGCGGAGAGAATGTGTGAACGACGCCGGTTGCGGGATACACCGCATCAACGCGCGAAGTGATCATCGGGCGATACGGCAGCATGTCAGCGTTTTCGCGCCGATTCACGGTCACGGCAGGCATGATCGAGTAAATGTCGTTGCTTTGCGGGTTGAGCCATTGCTGACCCACAGGCGGGAGGATGATGATGAGATGGCCGCCCCGCTGGACCCACTGGGAAAGAGCGAGCGCACGATCAGCGCGGAGTTCGGTGATTTCGCCCGCGCCCCAGACAATGGTGTCAAACTGCGCGAGGCCCATCCAGCGGTCGGGCATGGTGTTGGGCTTAAGGCCAGTGATGACTTGCGTGAGTTCGTGTCCGTACTTGGAGTAGGGGACGCCGTTGTCGGGGCGGTTGGAATATTGCTTGAGGCCCAGCGGGCGATCACCGACGACGGCCATGAGCGCGATCGTGGGCTCTTGCGGGCGGAACGTGGGCGGCATTTCAAGTTTGCCGAGGAGGCGACCCGGGCGATAGACGCGCTCAACCGGCGCGGTTTCCCCGGTTTCGACGGCGTCGTAGACGTTGATGGTGACGGGGACGCGGTCAATGCCTGCGAAAGGCAGTCGCATGTAGAGCCAGACGTCCTGCTTGACGCCCGGGTTGGTTGTCATTTCGCGCTGCTGCTGAGGTTGATCGCCGTCGGCGTCGGTGGTGGTGAGGCGCACGAGCACCGTGCGCTGCTCGGTGCCCATGTCCTGTATCTTGATTTTGACGCCGATCCAATCGCCCAAGCGCGCGACGTCCGAAAGACCGAACTGCTCGACTTCGATGCGGACTTGAGTATCTTCGAAGGTGTTGGTTGGGGTTTCGGCGGAGGTGTCGAGTTGGGAATCTGGTGTTGGTTGTGTGGAGTCTTGGGGGCGGGGGGTCTGAGCGAGAGTTGTGTTTGAGAACAGCAGGGCTGCGGTCCAGATCATTGCGAACAGGGAGCGATTGATGGCTCTCGGCGATCCAGTTGTGCGTAGCCGTGCGTGGTGTGATTCGCTCACCACAGAGGCACAGAGACACAGAGAGGGGAAGAGAGAAAGAAGAAAAGAACTCAATGTGCTGAACCCCACACTCCTGCTTCTCTTTCTTTCGCTGCGCCTCTGTGCCTCAGTGGTGAATGAAAGCAGATTCGCGTTGGCAATCACCAATCCAATCAGGGTTGCTTGCATCGAGCGAAGTGGTTCAAAGAGTCGGCTCAACATCAGTGTCCCCGAGTGCGAGTGCTGTGCGATGGTCATCTGGACAGCCTTAGTACCTGTACGGAAGGGTCCGGGTTCACGTTACCGGGCCGGGAATGGGCGGGGATTCTATTGGGGGTACGGACAGTGTGCGGAGAGGCACTTCATGCTGAATATTGGGCCTTGGCGACCCGATTGTTCCAGCATGGACCGAATTGCGATGCAGATTCTTCTGGCGGTTGCCGCGATTGGCGGGGTGAGCGTGCTGGCGATCCTGCACTGCGCGGCCTGCGCGGTGCGGAATCATCACCGCCAGCATGACCTTCGGGTGAAGGTGAATGTGCTGCGAAACCAGATCATCAACAGGAAGGGCGGGAAGCAGGCGGCTTCTGACGCCGAGGGCGAGTTTTAGGTTGTGAATGCGAGCACTTGCTCGAAGCTGTGCTTGATGCATCAACGGATTGCCCGTGTGTCATGGAGCTTTGGTGCCGGTCACGGGAGCCGGTGCTTTGCTGGTGGGCGCGGACGGAGATGGAAGCGCGGGGGCTGTCGCGTTGGCGACCTGGGACGACTTCAAGGAATCGCGGAGTGCCCCACTGCTGTCACGGAGCGATGCGCGGGTTGGCGGCGTGATGACTGACGCCGCCATCGGGTTGATGGTGTTGGCCTTGATGAGTTCGACACGCTGCTGGCTTGCGAGATGGTCGAGGGGGATTTGATCCGTGCGGAAGTTGATCGAGACAGCAGAACCGAGATCGACGGAGGCATTTGTTTCTTCCGACTGCTGCGTGGACGATGTCGAGACATAGCCGATGTTGGATTGCACGCTCGCGGAGACACCCCAAGGACCATAGCCGAAACTGCCGGACGCGGCGACAGAGTTGCTCGTGTCAAAGCGTGTGCCCGCTTCGCTGGCGGCGGCGCTGCTCGCGTCGATATGGAATCGCATGGACGCGTCGATGCGGCCGCTGTCGATGACGATGCGCTGCATGCCCAGCATGACCATGCTCGCGAGCATTTGCTGTCGCTGGCGAGCGAGTTGGACGCGGACTGCTGGCAAGAGAGATTCTTCCGGATCGCCTTCTGGGACTGGGTCGGTCGGTGAGAGCCCCAGCGCAGTTCGGAGCGCGTCGGGAGAGGGTTCGCTTGCACCGTCGCGGAGGCGGACCGTCGAGGGATCGCCTTCGACTTCCGACTGGGCAACTTCGTAGGACTGCGGAAAACGCTCGGCGAGCCAGCGACGTGCCATGTCCTGCGACATGTTTGCGTCAGCGAAGCCCTGGGTGCTGGTCGCGACGTTGGCCAAGAGCTGCGTGTAGGCCTCCATCTGCGAGGTTGTGCATTCGAGCATGGCCCGGAAGACGCCATTGATCAAGTCTGAAACGAAACGAGGAAATGAGATCGCCTTCAGAATGTTTTGAGTTGTACCGGCGATGTTGGATATCGAAGAGCCCGGGCCGCCGGAAGTGATCATCGCGCGGGCGATCGGTTTCTTCGGAGTTTCGCCGCTGAGGGTTTGCGCGGCGGCGGCTTCTTCGTCGTGAATGAGTTCGACGGCGGTGTGGCAGACGGCGACCATCGCGCGTGCGAGCTTTGTCCGGTCCTCGTGGGTGAGGTCTGTGAAGGCCGGTGTTGACTGGAGAAAGTTGCGAACAGCCGCACGGACGTGACCGAGACGCTGTTGCGAACCCGCGTCTGAATTGGTTGTCTCCTGTGGGAGCGCGAGGGCAGTCATGCGGCACCAGCCTGTGGCGCGAGGGAAGATTCGGACATGCTCAGCGTTGCCTGCATCCATGCGGCGGCGGCCGTGGTTGCGGTTGCCATGCGCTGCGCAGGAATTGGAGAAAGCGACGCGATACTTGGGAGTTCTTCGGCGAACCAGGCGAGCAGGATTTGGCCTGATTGGGCGCGGGCGATGTGTTCGTTGACGGACGGAGTCTGTCGCAGCAGTTGGCGAGCCATCGAGCGAACGGCTGACCACGTGGAGTTTGCGCCGAAGGCTCGCTGCAGCGCAGGTTCTCTAACGATTTCCAACGCGGCGGTGATGGAGCTGATGATGTCTCGCGCTGCGAAGGGGGCGATGCCGACCGAGCGAATTGAGAGGTTTTCGATGAGGCGCGAGACAGACACTTGAAGGCGAACGGACGCGGCGGGGTTGGGCCGCGGGGGCCAGAGTGGCGAGTCTTCGGTTGCGATGAGTGCTTCACAGCAGGAGAGGAGCAGCACTTCAAACTCGCGGTTGGACGATTCGGGAAGAGGCGAGGCGAGTGAGGATTGATGTGCTCCGAACAGACGCGCGAAAATGGCGGTGCGTTCCTGCGGTGAAAAGCGGGACTGGCGATTGCGCCAAAAAGTGATCAGACGCTGGCTCGCGCTGCCGACTTCGCGGGTGAAGCCGCCTGTCGCAAACAGCGCGGAAAGTGATTCGACTGCCGGGAGCAGCGCTGCTTGTTCGAGTTCCGCGGCGAAGTAGAGCGGCCCCACGGCGCGGAGGTGTGTGCGATCTTCTTCGCTCGCGGTAGGGGCTTCGATGTTGGGAACACTGATGTTTGGGAGATTGAGTTGCGCGGCGTAGGCGGCGCAGGCGTGGTCAGCCGCGTCAATGAGGCGGAGGGAGAGATCGAGCGAGTGCTCGATGCCTGTGGGGCGGGCGATGGGCGCAAGCGTGGGCATGAAGAGTCATCGCTGCGGTGCTGGAGCTGCCTGTGCTGGTGCGGGGGCGGGGGCGGGGGCGACGGCGCGCCCCGCGGGCTGAACGCCAACGGGATTGACGGGCTGCGCGTTTCCTTGAATCGCTGAGATCATTTCGGGCGTTGCGAGTTTGTCCATGGGGAGGTAGTCAGACTTGAAGTTCACACGCACTTCGCCGGTGAGATTGGCCTTGACTTCGGCGGAGGATTCGGAGGTTTCGTCGAGCGACGATTGAACGGTGGCGACGTGTTGATTGCGGGTTTCGGCTTCAACGCTGTAGCTGTAGGGCGTGTACCAACTGCCGTATTCGGCGTTGACCTTGACGCGGGAATCGGTCTGATTTCTATCGGACATGGATGCGCGTGCGGCGCGAGCGGTGACGTCCTTGGCTCGCATGTCGAAGACGACCTTGGCATGGATCAGGCCGTTAGTCACGACGATGCGGTTGATGCCCAGCATGACCATCGACGCAAGGAGCTGCTGGCGGCTCTTGGCCATTTGGAGGCGAGCTGCCAGGACGAGCTTGCGCTCGCTTTCGGGGTCTTCGATGTCGGAAATCGGTTCGATGCCCAGACGCTGAGTGATGCTGAGTAGCGTTGCCTGCGTGTCTTCGCCCCGGACTTCGAGTTGCGGCGTTTGGGCGGGGGAACCGTCGGCGAAGCCTCGACCCGCGATGGAGCTTTGCTTGACGCCCAGTTCGCCGGGAAACTGGTCCGTGAGCCAGTCTCGCGCATTATTTTCGCTGATGTTATCCTGTGCAAACTGATCGACGCTTTTAGACACATTAGCAACAAGCTCTCCGTAGGCCTTCATCTGTTGAATAGAACTTTCTACAATCGCCTGAAATACTCCCTTTATTAGTTCCGATACGAACTTAGGAAAATCGACCTTCTTGACCATTTCGCCAAACTGCTCGACGCCGGCTTCGACTGCGCCCGGGACGAAGTCATCGCCCGCGAAGCCGCGGTTCTCGCTGGCGGCGCGCCGGGCTTGCTGTGTGGGGTCTTCGGCCAGCGCTGTTGCCTGGCGAGAATCGGAGGGAGCGCCACCGCTGTGCTTCGCGGCTTCACTGAGGCCTTGCTTGGCGAGCCCTTCGGGGTTCACCATGTAGCTTGCGACTTTGACGGTTTCCTGGGCGATGCGTTTGCGATCATCGGCAGAGAGCGCGCGGAACGCCGGAGACGCTTCGAGAAGACTCTTGACCTCCGATCGGACGAGCGAAAGCGTGTTGGCATCATGCCCCGATGCGGACTGGTGCGAGGGCTGAGCGCGGGTGATGTTGGAGCGTGGTTGGACGACGGCGGCTTGCATGGAATGCTCCGATCGAGTGTGTGTGCCAATGTGTCAAGCTTTGTCTTTGCGGATCATCGTGCAGGAGTCGTGGGCTGCGGGGCTGGAGATTGGTTCGTCGGAGGTGTTGTCGGCGCGGGTGCAGGCTGTGTCGGCGCTCCGCGAGGAGATTGCGCGTTGCCCTTGCGTTCGGAAGCGGCTTGGATTTGTCCGATCTGGAAAGAATCTGCAAGCTTTTCAAGCGGAAACGTCTCACTCTTGAAGGAGATGTCGACGTTGCCCATGAGCGAAGCGCTGGTTTCGAGATTCGCCTGCTGCTGCACGGCTTCCATGCTGGTGATTTGGATGGCGGGCTCGGTGGTGGTCTTGTAGACACCTCTGCCGTAGTAGGAGCCGAAGTCTCGGCTGATCGCGCCCTCGCTGTCTTTGCTGTAGTTACCCCGCGAGCTTTCGCTTTCGTACTCGCCTTCGGAGACGGTTCGGTTGCCAAAGTTTTCGTAGTCGAAGGAGGTTGCGCTGCGCTGGAAAGTGTCGCGAGCTTTGAAGTCGTACTTGACTTTGGCCTGAATCTTGCCGTCCGTCACGATGATGCGGTTGATGCCCATCATGACCATGGTGGCGAGGAGTTGTTGACGTGAAGAAGCGAGTTGCGTGCGGGCGGCCTGCACGATCTTGCCTTCGACTTCTTCGTCGTCCAGGTCCAGGCTGGTGACTGGGCCGCCTTCGATTGGGAGTTGGTTGATCCGGGACAGGGCTTTGTCTTCATCGACCCCGCTGCGGAGGCGGATGCGCGGGCCGGAGCCGTCGCCGCCTGTCGCGTTGCCGGTGTCGAGGTCAAAGAGGTCTGGAAACTTGTCCGTGATATAATCTCGACCCTGATTCTGCGTGATATTGTCGTCGCGGAAGTCATTGAGTGACTTTGCAACATTGGCAACTAATTGCCCATATGCTTCCATTTGCTTGATGGATGAATTGACAATACTTTCAAACACACCATTAATAAGCCCACTCACAAACGCTGGAAACGACACTTGCTGTAATATCACTCCCGCGACCTCTGCGCCTTCTCGCGCGCCTTCAGCCGTGAAGTTGCGGGAGCCGCGGGTGTTGGTGGGTTGCTGCCCCACCCCCACCCCCGCCCCCGCCATCGCCGCGGCTGCGGGCTGAGCGTTGGCGAGCGTGTTGCCCGGGATACCTTCGGGCGCGCTGAGGTAGCGGAGCACTTCGACAGTGTTCTTGGCGATTTCGCGGCGCTTTTCTAATGGAAGCGCAAGGTAGGAGGGAGATCGCTGAAGCAGTTCTGCAACTTTGACGCGCGCGGTGTCGAGGACTTGTCTGTCGGTCGGCGCGGGGGAAGCGGTGTGGCGCGTGGCGAGTGCGTTGGTCATCGCAAAGACTCCGGGGTGTGAGTTGAAACACATCAGGCTGTGACGAGTTCTCGCTGCTGCGTGTGTGAAATCTCGAGTTCAATCGGTCGTATATAGAGGCTGATTCGCGGCTGGCAGTCCGGGCGAGCGGTGACGCTCAAGATTGAGAATTCGTCGGCATGCGGCATCCCGCTGGCGTTGCTGCCCGCTCTGAAGGCGTTGATCCATCGCTGGAGCGCGCGGAGGTGGCGCGGGCGTTCGGTCATGCTGAGGGAGACGAGGCCAAGGAAATCTGTTGGCACATCGGGGATGCGTTCTAGGAGAACGTAGAGCTCGATCTCGGGGCCTTCGGGGGTGAGTCCGAAGGAAATGAGCAGCGAATTGGCGGGAAACTCGAAGCGCCCGCCAAGCGAGACGCCCAACGCCTGCATGATGCCCGGAAGTGCTGTGCCAAGGCCCGCGGCATTGAGGAATGCGCCGAGGTCTGAGATTCGCAGCGCGCTGCCCACGGCGCATGTCAGGCGTTGTGCGCCGGCACCGCGGCGGCAGGTGATGCTGGTGAAGAGTGGCATCAGGCTGGGCATCGCGAGACGTGCGAGTTCGAGTACTTCGAGCAGCGCGGCGGGGATCGATTCGAGTTGCTCCGGCTTGAGTTCGTAGTAGACCTTGCAGGCTGCCAGGCCATCGCAGTCGTAGGCCGTGCCGAAGAATGCGCCGAAGTTGAGGCGGCTCAAAGAGCCCAGACCCCGCCACGCTTCACTGCGGCGGTCAAACCAGCGGAGGGCATCGCCGCCGAAGACCGGGCCGATGAGTCGGCGCATCTCACGCGTGGCTTCGTTGCGGCGCGAAGAGGCGTCGGCGTCTGGGCTGAGCGGTTCGATGGTCAGGCGCAGTGATGTAGGATCGAGTTCGGAGTAGCTCGGCTCAAGCGGCGCAGCGCCGGGTGTCAAGACATTACCCGCGTACCGCTCATCGCCCATGGGAAGCGGGAACGTACGTTCCAGCAGCGGCCGGATGTAGTCAGACGGGCTTGCGGTGCCGAGTTGTTGTGCCGCGGCGTCGAGCCTGTGGATGACGTGGTCGGAGAGGGGTGGAGTTCGCATGTGTTGTTCCTTTGGGTTGTGCTAGTAGCGGGTGAATGCGCCGGCAGTGCCGTTGGAGCGATGACGCCCGTTGGAGCCGTTCATGCGGCCATTGCGTGCGTTCATGCCCATGGGCACGCCCGCGCCTGCGAGCGCGTCATTGACGGTTTGCGAGATGTCAGGGAGGTTGATGGGACGCGACGAGATGAGTGGCGACTCAATCGGCTGTGAGTATTCCTCCACCTTGGTGTCAGACACACCGTTCACGGCGAGCCACTGCTCGCAGGCGTTGACGAGGTCGTAGTCTGTGGGGACTTCGAGTACCCTGTCGCCAGCGGAAATTCGGTTCTTGATTTCGGCGTCGTTGATGATCGAAGTGAGCGAGCCGGTGAGCTTCGGCGTGTTGTTTGCGAGCCAGCGGATGAAAACTGCGCCGGAGTGGGCGGTCGTGCGGAAGCGGTAGGTGTTTCTTGGGGTGGCGAAGTCGAGGGCGTTGACCTGTTCGATCACTTGCCATTGATCCCGAGCGCCGTAGGCGGAACGGATGTCCGGGTCTTTGAGGATTGCAAGCGCGTCGTTGACCTGCGACATGAGTTCCGAACCTGCAAAGAACGTGATGCCAAATCCGATGAGCGAGAGATTTGAAGCAAGGTCGCGCGCCGACTTTCGGACTGATTCCTGGCTGACGCCGAAGACGACAGAGCCGGGTTTCGACGCGATGAGGTTGCTGATCTGGTTCTGGCGGTAGTATTCCGACACGCCCGAAATGAAGCGGAGCGAGAGCGAATCAAACTGCGTGTTTGCGGCTTCGCCCGGGATGCCTGAGAGCATGCCGAAGCAGCGGGCGTAGAGACCGCGGCGTTCGAGGCTTGTGAGACGCTGGGAGCTGTTGCGCCAGTACTTGTAAAGGAGTTGGCCGCCCTGGCCTCTGCCCAAGGGGAGGAGGCCGTTCTGGAAGTGCTCGATGAGTTTGTCGACGACGTCGAAGAGCCGCATCTCATCGAGCATTGCGCAGAAGTAGACGGCCTGCGTTGCTTTGATGTTGTCGGCCTGGAGTTCGAGGTCGGTGTCCTTTTCGATGTTGGGGATTGAGAGTTCGCGGGAGGTGGAGGCTTCGATGGACTTGGTCGCTCCGCTGAGATCAGCGAGGGATTGATTGACCCGGATGCCGAGGATGTGGTCCTTTGCATCGAATCCGCTGGCGGAGAGATCTCGCGTGACCGTCATCCACTCGGTGGCTTTCGCGTCGCTCCCCGGGTTCGCTTCGATGGCTTGGAGCACAGCGTCGGCCATGCCGGATCGCCTGAGATGGTTATATTCGCCCAGCGCGCTGGTGATCCAACTCGTGAGCCGATTGTCCTTGGCGAGCGAGCCAAAGCCGGTGCTTGAGATTCGTGCATCTGCGGCGAGCAATCCATAGACGCCGGCAAGAAGTTTTTCATCCGCGTCCTTGGCGGCGCTTGAATTGACATTCCATGTGTCGTCGCCCGAAGCGTTGTCCACGACATCAGAAAGCGTGGTAAGGCCTGGGCTGTTTCGCAGTTCGTCAAGACGCGTCGCCAACTCGGCGAGGGCCGGGAAGTCAAACTTCTTGCCCTTCTGCTCAGATGTGATGTCGATGAAGGTGACGCGCTTTCCTGCGGGGGGTGCGGCGGGGGCCACTGCTGCTGCTGCGGCTGGTGCTGGTGCTTTCTTTGCCATTGATATTCTCCTGAGTCTGTTGAGTTGCGTGGTGAGTTGCTTTGAGACGATTCGGATGGAGCGCTGTTGGACTGCGTGTCTAGCCTGATTCATCCTCGAGTGCCGCGGCCTGAGCGATGTCTGACTCAAGCAGTTCCAGTGCGGCATGCGCGTTCAAGATCCCCGCGCCGTAGCCCGGTGGCGCGATTCGCCACGGGGTCGCGGTTCGTTTGAGGATGGACGCGACTTGCGCGGCGGCCACAGACGTTGAACGAGCGAGCGCGTAGCTCACAAGCAGCGCTGCAGCGCCAGTCACGAATGGCGCGGCGAAGCTCGTGCCGGTTGCGGGGCGATCTTCGTCGAGGCCGGTGGTTGGAACATTGTCGCCCGGCGCTGCGAGTTGAACGTGCGTGCCTCGCGTGGAGAACCTGGAAGGACTACCAAGATCGTTGCATGCGCCGACGGCGATGACGCCATCGAGGCACGCGGGGGTGTACCGCTCTTCCACGCCGCTGTTGCCCGACGCGGCGACGAGGACACAGTTGTGATCGAGCGCGTAGCGGATGACATCGGTGTGCGGAAGTGGCTCGCCCGGCGCGATCGCGGAGGCGGGCGTGCCGAAGCTCATGTTGATGACACGGGCGAAGAGATCGACGGCGATTTTCATGCCGGCGTCAATGTCGGGAAGCGCACCGATCCCAAGCGCGGCACTCTGAGATGGAGCGCGTGCAGCGCCCAAGACGCGGATCGGGAGAATTGAACAATTGCCGGCGATGCCGCGCGGGAGCGTGTCGGACCGGGCGCTCAGGATTCCGGCGCAGCCAGTGCCGTGGCCCACGTCGTCAGCAGGGGTTGCATCTTGACGCGATGAATCGCCCATGAGCGTGATGCCGGAGAGATCACGCTGGTTGAGACGCACCGTGTCCCAGCCCGGACGCAGGCGGGCGCGATACGCGGGGTGATCGAGGCGAACGCCGGTATCAATGACGGCGACGATGACGGCTGGGTCGCCTGGTTCAATCGCAAGAGCCTCGGTTGCGCGGATGAGATCGCGTGATGGCGAGGAGACACTGCCTTCGAGCGTCGCTGTGTTGAATGGCTGCGTGCAGTAGTAGTATGGCGTCGCCCATTCAACGCGGTTGTCCTGACGAAGCGCATCGAGCACGTGATCGATTGGAACCGCCGAGCCACAGTCAACGCGGAAAGTGCGGGACATGCCGGTCAAGTGTTCATTTTCATTCCACCCCATGTGGCGCGCAGCGGGGCGGCGGAGATTCTTTGCAGCAGAATATACGCGTTCGACGCGAGGCGAGGCGGAGAAGCGATGCAGTGCGCGGTCGACGCCGCTGAGGCCGAACGCGGCGGCGGGGGTTTGTGCTCGAGCGCGGACGTCGAGGGTAGAGGCGATGCTTGTCGGGTCTTCACCCAGGCGCAGTTTGATGACCACCCTGCGCGGCGACGAGTAGGCCCGATCGGGCGACGACCAGGGAGTCACGATGTCGCGTGTGTCAAACACCATGGTGCCCTCCATTCAGCTTGGCGTGTGATGCGTGCTGTGAAGTTGTTTCGGTGTTGACGCGGAGGGGCGTTTGGGCGCTCAGGCCTGCAGCAGTTTCGATGCTGAGGACACCGGCGTGAACGGGTTCGATCGGAGCGATCAGGAGTTCGGTCTCGGAAGATTGAATGACGGCCGCGCGACGGTTGTCGATCGACACTGTCGGCAACGCGCCTTCGCGCACGAGGTTTCGCCCTGAGACGCGCAGGACGGGCGCCTGCGGCGTAGATTGCGGGTGGAGAGGATCCGGGCGGACGGCTGAGATGATGGGGCGGCTTGCGCGTTGCATCGCGGCTCGTAGGCGCTCAATCGGTATGCTCGTGACAGAGCGGATGGTGCCCTCGCCGGCTCGCTGCTGCACTTCGCGGAGTTGGCGAGCATTGCGGATGCCGGCCCATTCGAGACGACGGCGCTCTTGCTCGCTGAGTTCGTTGCCCAGGTCCTCATCCGGGTGCGTTTCATCGGAATCATCGAGGATGCCCTCGGTGTTCTCAACCATCGCGTTGCGGGCGATGCTGGCGAAAGTGAAGGAGATAGTGCTTGCGTCCTTGTCTTGCGGACCTGCGCACCGGATGCGCACTTCGGAACCGTCGGATTCCAGATGCGTGCGAAGTTGGAGCGAGACGTCTTTGACGGCAAAGCTGAGCGGCAGACCCGCGCGGGCCTTCATCGCGAGCATGACTTGGACGCGGTCGAGCTGCGTGCAGATCGCTTTGACAAAGTCCTCGACCGGGATGGCGGGTTGCACTCGGCTCACGCGCCACCGCCTTTGGTGTGCTCGTTCACGGCTTGCGGTGCGGTGTCGGCGAAATTGGCAAGGGCGACGAGCGAGCCCTCGTCATCAATTGCTGCAAATGAGATGCGCAGCGTGCTGGTGTGATCGTCAAAGCCTGTGGTCCAACTGCTGGTTGGTGCGTCGGCGAACAGGACTGGTTCTTTGCGAACGACCATCATGCGCAGTTCGATCGGCTGCGTGATCTTCAGCGAGCGCGGAGCGATGTCGACAAGCGGCGAGTGCGCCGGTTCCCAGATCGCGGCGAGATCAAAGAGTGTTTGTGCAAGTTCGCGGCGCATTATGCACTCCCTTCAGCGGGCGCTGGCTCTGTCGGAGGCGCGGCGGGCGAGAGAGCGGGTGCTGGCGTCGTTGCGTTCGCAGGTTCGACGGATGGCCGAGCGTTGCGTTGCAAGAGTGCCATGCGGGCAGAGTCGACAAAGCGATCAAGCGGCAGGGTTTCGCTCGCAAAAGTCAACTTGACTTCACCGAACAAGTCCGCACGCAGATTCGCGTCAGACTGAACATTCACACCAACTGTCGAAACCTTTGTGACGTGGCTTTGATTCGCCGCGCTGCCCCGGGTGCTCCAACTCTGTGTGTCGGGCGTGTTTGAGATCGCGGCGGCGACGCGGGTTGCATCAGTCGCGGCGGCGCGGAAACGGACGCGGGCAGTGATCGAGCCTTCGCGGACGACGATGCGGTTGAGGCCGAGCAACACCATCGTGGCGAGGAGTTGCTGGCGGCCCTCGCCGATTTTGCGACGTGCCGCTGGGATGACTTTTTCTTCAATGAGTTCGGGCGTGATCTCTTCGCCCGCAGCGTTGTAATCGTTGAGCCAGAGCGGAGAGTTTGGCTCGTCTTCGGTGCCTTGCTGCTTGGGAGCGATGCGAGGGGAGCCGCTGGAACTGTCGATGGTGAGGTCTTGGGGGTGTTGACGCAGGAGCCAGTCGATTGCTTCCCCCGTGCTGACGTTGTCGGCGACGAATTGATCCACGGTCTTGGCGACGGCGGAAATAAGATCAGCAAAACTCTCAAGTTGGCGAATGGCAGCGTCGACCACAGCGTCAAACGTTGAGTGAACCAAGCCTGCGACAAACTGCGCAAAGTCGATTTCGTCAATGAGATTTCCGGCGCGTCGAGCAATGGTTTCAGTGGCGTCGGCTTTGCGTGGTGCGTTTGAAGATTGGCTGAGTTGGTTTTCGGGCTGGGCTTGCGGCATCCATGACGGGCGACGCGCATCGAGCATCGGTTGTGCGAATGTTGATGGTGTTGTGCCGGGGCGTTGTTCGAGAACGGCGGCGATCTGGTCGAGGTCTCTGGCGAGGCCGCGGACGATTGTCGGGTCGGCCTGCTCCAATCCGCTGCCTGCGCGGAGGCGCGCCGCGGCTGAGCGGGCCAGAGCCCGAGCCGCGGAAACTTCGGAGTTGGAGCGAGGTTGGGACATTGCTGAATTCGATCCACGGGGTGTTGCGTCGTGACTGTGAATCATGCTGTGACTGGTTCGAGCATCGGGACGGGCGACAAGGGCCAGATCGACGCCGCGCTGCGGGCACGCTTGTTCTGATGGGCAAGGATGGAGTCCCAGAAGCGCAGCGTGAGATCAGTGATCTTGTTGTCGAGCGTGTTGCTGACGTCGAGCCAGTTGTCCATGTGGTCGGCCCAATAGATTTTCGTCGCGGCGTTGCCGACGCCCGAATACTGCAGCGCGATGAGTGCGGTGTGGTTGCCTTCCAGGAGCGACACGCCAAAGAGATACCACCCAGCAAGGCCTGATTGCTGGACTTGATCCATCAGCCAAGATGAGACGGGCGTTTCGAGGTGATCGGGGCGATCATCACCTGCGGTTGCGTTGTCGGCACTGTCGAGGAACGCGAACTGTTGATCGTCGCCTGCGAGACCGCGCTGCTGGAGGTCTTGCATGGCGCTCTGGATGTTGGTGCTGAGCTTTGGCGATGCGCCATTGGACTGAAGGAGTGAGCCGTAGAAGGCGCGGAGGGCGTCGTTGAGCAGTTCAGTGCTGTTGGTGCGGCGTTGATTCGTGGGTGCTGCGGCGTTTTGGGTGTAGATGTTTCGGATGCGGTCGATGGCATCGGAAGTCGCGGGCGTTACGCGTGTCGAAGGCGTGCCTGATGTTGGTTGAGCGTCTGAGAACGGGCGCGCAGAGAGCATGGCACCGCGCGCGATGGGGCGAGCCATCGAGCGAGCGTTGCAGTTGCACGCGCCTTGCGAGTGTGTACTGAATGTTGTGGCGCGGCCTTCGATCCAGTCCAACTTGGCGGGCGTGATGAAACAACCGCGATTGAGACCGTGCGCGGCGGGTTCACCAGTGACGTGAACAGCCGTGACGAGGGCTTCGAGCCGACCGTTTGCGCCCTGTTGGAGGTGATAGACGGGCGAACCGCTCGCGCCTTTGAGGGTGAGGATCGCGTAGTCGATGGTGTCCCAGTCGTTCTGACTTGTGGCATAGCCACCGTGGAGATGTTGCTTGTTGCCATCGATTGCCTGCGTCAGTGCGGGAACAGCGTTTGATGCAGTTGAGTAGCCACAGACGACGATTGGGAGTTGATCGGACGGGGTTGCGTTGAGGAAACGGAACCAAGCATTGTTCGGCGCAGCGACGGGGACGTTGTCGAGAACGGCAAGGTCATTAGCCCAATTGCCGCTGCCTGTGTAACGCGGTGCAACGCGCCAACCGGAGCTCTGAACAACGCAACTGCCGAAGGGTTCGTCGCCCGAGCCGTTTGAGCCAGGGATGACTTTGACGCGCGCCATGCCGTGCAGGTTGTGGGCGCAGGTGAGGATGCGGTTCTTGCCGATGTAGCAGCCTGTGCCGCGATAGCGAGAACCATCGGGGCCTGTCATTTCGAGCTTGCAGATTGCAGAGTGCGGAAAGATGCGAGTGTTGGGCACGCCCGCGAACCACTCTTCTCGCTCGATGCTGAAGGCGTCGTTTTGACACGTGAGGGCGCTGGCAGGATCAGCTGGGTCGTAGAAGGGCGTGATGATCTCGAGCGAGGCAGAGATTGACTGTGTCTGAGCGCGAGCAGTGCGCTCCATGCAGGAGCGTGTTTGCACCATCTCCATGAAGTAGTCCCAGTCCCAATTGCCAGGGCATTCCTTGTTCGTGCCCGGAACTTCGTTGTGCCCGATGATGTGGGTGCGGTCGCAGGGGATCGAATACTTGTCGGCGAGATACGACACGAGCGCGGCAGACGCGCAGTACTGCGCGTCGGTCACGGGCATGTTCTTCATATTCGCGCAGTGCTCGATGCCGATGCTTGTTTGGTTTGCGCCGTGGGCGTGGTCGGCGACGTGCGCTTCGGGCGCACATTGCACGACTTCGCCTGCTTGGCCGACAACGTAGTGTGACGCGACGTACCGAGCGTCCGCGCCGTTTTTGAAGTAGAGAGCGGTGCCTCGTGCTTCCTTGTTGCTGCCTGCGGTGATGTGGATGACGACTTTGTCGATGGTGCGGGCGGGCGTAGGGGCGCGGTGTGCGCGTGCGTGGGCCTCGATGTACTCTGAAGCCTGCGGGTATTCTGGACTTGTGAGAGCCTGCTGCGCTCGTGCCGGGGCTGTTGTGGATGTGCCGCAGCGGGCGCGGATGAGCGACATGTAGAGGTCCCAATCCCAGACGGAGTTTGGACAGCTGGTGTGCGTTGTCTTGCGGTCTGCTTCTGAATGCCCCAGGATGTGCGTTCGATCAAGGGGAATGTTGTACTTTCGAACCAGGTGCGCGACAAGATTTGCGGAAGCTTCGTACTGCGTCTGTGTCGGCGGTTGCTTCTTGTTGGCGCTGTGCTCGATGCCGATGCTGTTGGAGTTGGCGTTGCTGGCGTGGTGCGCCTTGTCGGATTCATACACGCACTGCACGACCTCGCCCGCCTGGCCCACGACATAATGCGCTGACACCAGCCGCAGTTTCGTTTCGCCTGTCTGCTTGTTCTTTTCCGGCGAGCCTCTCTGGAAGTACTTGGCCGTGTTGCGCGCAGGGTTTGCCTTTGAGCTGCCTGTGATGTGGATCACGATGCGTTCGATGCTGCGAGGCGTCCGCGGCGTCTTGTAGGACTTGGGGTGCGAGAGGATGAACTCAGAAGCCGCGGAATATTCTGATGCAAGAGCCGATTCGAGTGCGTGAGAACTGGAAGCTTCATAGCCCTCGTCATCGATGTCACCTTCGATGCCGCGATCATCTGCGTCGTCTTCGTCTGCGGATTGGGCCCGAGCAACACTGTCGCAACGCGAGCGCACCAGCGCCATGTACAGATCCCAGTCCCACACGGAATTGGGGCAGCCCGTATGCGTGGTGCGAGGGTCGGCTTCGGAGTGGCCCAGCACGTGCGTGCGATCCGGCGGCAGGTTGTACTTTCGAAGGAGGTACGCGACGAGGTCTGCAGAGGCTTCGTACTGCGCCTGAGTTGGCAACATGCCATCGGGATTCGCGCTGTGCTCGATGCCGATGCTGTTGGCGTTGGCGCTGGATGCGTGGTAGGCGATCTTGCTTTCTGGCACACATTGAACGACTTCGCCGGCCTGTCCAACGGCGTAGTGCGGGGCAGCGAAACGATTCTCAGCGCCGCTCTTGACGTAGTTCGCGGTTGCCCGTGCCTTCGGATTTCTGCCATACGTGACGTGAATCACGATGCGCTCAATGGTGCGCGGCGTGCGGGGCGTGTGATACGACTTCGGGTGCGCGAGGATGAATTCGGCCGCGCCGGGGTATTCCGGGGCAGGAGTACTTTCGAGTGAACGCGCGTTCGAGAGCCCAAACGCCGCGTCGTTCATGGTTCCTTCAAAACCGCGGTCGTTGGGAACTTCTTCGTTCGCGTCCATCTGGGTTGGCATGGGGCCAAAGCCATCGTCGTAATCGAAGTTAGCCGCGGCGCGACTTCTGAATCCCGCAGTGGCAGCAGGCGCTGAAGCGTTGACAGGTGTGGTTGATGCGGAGCCGTTTACCGCAACTGACGAGGTGTTGCCCGGTTGTGGCGGAGTTGTCGCGATGTCGTCGCCCAACCAGCGCAGGCTCGCGGCGGTTGGCATGAAGAATCGTGACGCAGAAGGCAGCATCAGTGGGCGGCGGGTTTGACGCCCTGTGTAAGCATCGAGCGAAATCCACGGGCCGCGATCCGTTGAAGCGAATGCGATCTCTGGCTTGCCTCCGTTGTTGCGTGGCCGCGTCGCCAGGGCGTAGTACAGTCGCGTCGTGCCGGCGAACGACGCCAAGATCGAAGGCGGGAGCAGGTACATCGCAACGCCGGTCGGAGCCGAGAGCGTGCCCTCGGCGCTTGAGCAGTAGAAGTTGCTGTGTCGGCGATCGGCCCTGCGATCAGGACGGAACAATGCCGGGTCGCTCGCGACAACGACTTCGAAGTTCTTGTCAGACGGAACATCGACCTGGAAGCCGACGACCGGAAAACTGTCAGAGATGGCGCTGCGGGTGGGGCGGATGGATGCCATGGAGACTCCAATCTACTGCTGATGCGGGTGCTGAATTGGGTTCAGAGGATTTGGATTGATCGATTGAGACGAGCGCGGGTGGCGCACGGTGGACTGCGGCTTGATGGCAATGTCAGGCAAAGACGTGTCGAGCGCATCGACGCATTCAACTGGGACAATCACCGCTTGAGGCAAGCCGTTCACGCGGACTGCGACAAAGGCATCGCGATCACCTTCTGGTTGTGCGCAGGTCACGACTTGGCCGACAACGCGCTCATCGCGATGGAGCGTTGCGAGAACGTCTTTGGGGGTGGGGTAACGAATATCTTCAATTCGAAACCGCACCCAGGAATCTGGGTTGGGCATGTGCTGAGACACAAGCGTGCATATGCACATGGCGTGCCAGCCCCAACTCCAAGTCGGTGGCCCGAGATTGACCACGACGTGTCAATACTGGAATGAGAGTGCCGGAACGATTGTGCAGGGGGTGAACGAACGTGCCGGGTTATGCTGATGGCTCGTCCATCCCCAGAGTGCGCAGTTTGTTGTACATACAGCGGGCGGAGATGCCCAGCAAGCGTGCGGCTTTGGTGCGGTTGTTGGAAGCACGACGCATGGCGGCAACGATGGTGCGGCGCTCGGCGGCCTGGACAGCGCGAGTGAGGTTCAAGTCTTCGGGTGATTGGTGCGTGACAGGTTCGATTGGCTCAGAGCGATACATCAAGTGAGGCTGTGGTGCATCTGCCAGACGCTGCGGCGGTGGTACCTTGCACAGAGCGCTGATGACTTCGCGAGGGAAGTGTTCGATGCCGAGCGTGGCCCCCGGTGTGCGGATCAGCGCGTGGCGGATGATGTTCTCGAGTTCCCGCGCGTTGCCCGGGAGTGGCAGGGCGTTGACGACATCGAGAAATTCGGGCGATGGCACAGCGGGCTCAGTGTGCCCGCATTCGAGCGCGTGGATTCGGCAAAAGTGATCAGAGAGAGCGCGGATGTCGTCGGGTCTGCCTCGCAACGGCGGCAAGTTGAGTGTCAGCACGCTGAGTCGATAGAAAAGATCAGAACGGAATTGCCCCTTGCTGATCATTGTGGGCAGGTCGCGGTTGGTCGCGGCGATCACACGCACGTTGATCGGGTGCTCTCGCTGTTCGCCAACGCCTCGGACGGCGGAGTCTTGAAGCACGCGGAGTAGCTTTGCTTGCACCGGCAGCGACAACTCGCCGATTTCGTCCAGAAAAAGCACGCCCTGGTGGGCTTCACGGAAGAGGCCGCCGCGGGTTTCGCCAGCGCCCGTGAATGAGCCGCGGCGATGGCCAAAGAGTTCGCTTTCGGCGAGTTGCTCGGGAATTGCGGCGCAGTTCACGGGAACAAAGTTGTGCGTGCAGCGCAGTGGATCACAGGCGTGGAGTGCGCGAGCGGCACGCTCCTTGCCTGTGCCGGTTTCCCCTGTCAGAAGCACAGGAAGACTCCCAACCTTTGCGATGTGCAGAATCGAGCCTCCAACTTCGGACATGATCGGACTGGTGCCGACAAATCCAACTTGAAGTAGTCGCGCTGAGACGGCCAGGCGGTTTGTGTGCGCCTCAAGAAGTTCTGCGGAGAGCGACGTGACGGCGGAGGAGATGTCTGCGAGCTCATCTCGGGCGGTATCAACCAGCTTGGTGAAGCCGCTGAGGAGCAAACGGGCCTTCTCAGCGAGGGGCCAGAGGTGCATGCCTTGAGCGAAGGCAATTCCTGAATTGCTGTCGGACGGAGCGGAAGTCGTTGCGCTCGCGCGCGTCTCGTTGAGGTAGGAGTCAAGCCCCAGCAGCGTGAGGCGGAGCTTGCCGTCCGCTCCATCGTGCCTTTGCGTGGCAGCACGCACCACTACTTCAAACCCGGCGGCTTTCAACGACGCGGCGACTCGCCTTTCTCGAGTTGAATTCGTATCGGTGTAATGGATCACCACGTGCGCGTTTGTTGTAGACGCCACGCATTCGTGTGGACCAAGGTGGGCTGGGGAGGGTTCCACTCGGACACTGTTCCGCCCATGGTTAGGAGCATCCGCGCATTCGTACATTAGATATGCATAATATTTTGATGTGAACAATTGGTGAATCACTTGTGGATTATTTACGTCGCAACTATTGCAATTTGAATTCAGGCGTTTGCAATCCTTGACTTCACTTGTGTGACAAAAGTTATCGAGCCCGTCGCAGTAGGTTCTCTGCCATCTCACCACCCAGCAACTCCTCGCGAAAGCAGCGTTGCCGTGAAGTGCCAGCGCAGCGCTGCATGGTGCAACGACACGCATGGGGCTTTGCTGAGGGGTCAGGACGCTGCCGATGTCGCAGGGGTCGAAGAGGCTGGTGTCGTTCTGGAACGGCCGCGAGCCGGTGAGGCATTCAACGCCCACGGTGAAGTGCGGACGCTGCATGTCGATGTTGTCCATGAATCCGTTGTGGTTGCAGTCGGCTGCGTTGTTGCCGGGCTGCAGTACGTCGGGTTGAAAGTCGCCGTCGAAGTCCAGTGCGAGGGTGCTGCAGGCGAGGGTTGCCAGGATGCAGAAAGTTGTGAAGGACGCGAGAGACGAGGGCATGGAAGGCTGCGGTGCTTTGTGCGTCAGAGTGCGGTTCGCACATACGGAAGACGCGGCTTCTTTTGGAGTTTGCGCCCGGATTCCTCGCCGCACAGCGCGAAACCGCTCTCGCGAGCGCATGTCTAACATGATCACTTTGACCGCTAACTCCACGAACAACGAGATGTCATGCCTTCCGGAAATGCCCCAGACTTGATCGACCCCTTTCTCGGAGAAGGCCACGCGCGAGTTGTGGCGCTGCGCGATGCGATTCTCCTGACCCTGAAGTCCGTCGGAGCCGATGTCGAAGAGCCTCAGGAGATATCCAGACGGTTCGGGCTTGACAAGACGCTTGCATGGAAGCTGTCCCGGCTCGTCACGGAGCACGATGCGCTTCTGAGCGTCGTGCATGCTCCGCGACTGCCGGGGCTTCAGCTCTTTGAACGGGCGATGGCGAAGCACCGCGCATCCGCTGCATCGCTCGCTGCACTGCGAATCGCGATCGAGCAGTTCGAGGGCTTTGTCGCCGCCCACGCCGGCGACCGCGACGTGATGGAGATCATGATCACGTCGACCAAGGAGCGAGCGAGCGCGAAGCGACTGGAGCAGTTCCGCAAGGACGGGTTTGTCGCGAACAGCGCGACGTGGGGTGTCTCGGCCAAGACTCACTACGCCCTTCGCATCGTGTTGCCTAACGCCGTGCAGCCCGATCAGCTTGACATGGTCACTGTCACCGGGCTGCTGGATTTCAGAAGGCTTCGCTCCGACGTTCCGTGGACCGTTTCGACTCTCTCGCAATGGCAACTCGAGAGCGACCTTACGCCGACCGCGCTTTTTCAACTCGATCCAAGTGCTGATATTCCCTTCGCTTCCGACTTCTGCTCGAAGCCCTTGCCGTCCATGCGGGCCATCCTTGATGGCAGGGACAAGACCCGATTTGTTCTCGATCCTGGCCCGATCGGCAACGCCGCGGCGGCCGATGTCGTGCTTGGCTGGGTTCACTACGCGACCGCATCGAGGCACGCGGTGATGCCCGGAGAGAAGGGCGAGCATGGCGTTTTGCTCACGACGCCCGCGGAGACTCTGATTCACGACGTGTTCATTCATGAGTCGTTTGACTTTGCGATGAAGCTTGAGTCCAGGATTTTCAGCATGATGCCCAACGGGCCGGGGTATCCGTCGATCGCGACCGGGCCGCAGGTGCTGCCGGTTCCGACCGACATTGTCGAGATTGACATTCATACTCCAACTCCCGAGGTCTCGTGCTTTCGCTCGATGATGGAGAGCGTCACGAATCGTCTGGGCGTCGATGCGAAGTCGCTGCGCGGATTTCGAGTGCGGGTGAAGTATCCGCCGATCCCGGCGATGCATGTATTTCGGCATGACTTGCTGGAGGCGTAGGGTTGGTGCGCGGGTGTGGTACGTCGTGTTGCGGTGCGGGGGGCAGTGGCAGCGCGATTGCACGTGGAGCGTGCGATAGATTTTGAACGTCGGACTTTGTAGTGCAGTCGTCCTGTTCGCGCGGAGTTCCAGACCCGCGACTGTTGGGTGGCTTGGGTGCGTCGCGTGTGTCGTGAGCGGTGCGTGCGACCTTGGGGGCTGCGGACTCGACATGCACCAAGTTACTTACGAGAGTGCTGGTGGCGCGAGGGGGTGATGAGCCGGCGCGATTTAGTGTTGGCGAGAAGGGACCACCAGATTGTTTGGCGGGGCGGCGGGTCGATTCGAGGTGGCGGAGGATTCTGGTGGAGGCGCGGCGTGTGTTGTTTGGATTGGGGTCGTCGGAGAGCACGGCGTCGAGCGTGCGGAGAGCGCGTTCGCGGCGCTCGTTGTTCTTGAGGGCGTTGATGGCGACGATCCACGACTTGATGGCGGGGTCGCAGAGTCTTTGGACAATGTCGAAGAAGTCTTCGTTCAGATGCTCGGCGAGCTGGTTGATGTCTTGGTCGAGATTCACGAACGCGGCGATGAAACGGCGGGTCTCGTGCGGGATGGGCGGAAGATCGGTGAGTTGTTGTACGGTTTCCCAGAGCATGCGGGATCATGACATGGGATGGCGGCGATTGCAAGGGGAAAGTCTGGGATGACCGTAAACTTGCGCACAAACGAGGTCGATCTGGTCGGATTTTCTTAGTTTTGGGTGAAAAGAAGGCATCAAGGCATGGGGCATGAGGCATCAAGTTCAGCTGATGCTGAGCAGCGATGAAGTAGCGGCGTAGGCGTGCTCGCCAATGGCCGGACCGACTTGCAGCTGCGTCACAGGCGAGGACGCCTGCGCCACCAATCAACTTCACTTCGCCTGGGTGTCATCGCTTGTCGGTTCGGTTTCCGCTGCCGCCGGCACGACCGCTGCGCTTACGACTTCGTCGCCTTCATCCACGCGAGCGACTCGGACGCCCTGGCTGCCTCGGCCGCACTCGCGGATGTCGTTGGCGGGCATGCGGACGAGTTGGCCTCCCTTGGTGATGACGACGAGGTCTTCGCCTGGGGTTGCGCCGAGGGCTGCGACGCTTACGCCGTTTTTGTCGGTGAGGTTGATGTCGGTGCGGCCTTTGCCGCCTCGGCTTTGGGAGCGCATCTTACCGTTTTCGGGTTGAACGCGGTACTCGTCGATGGCGGTGCGTTTGCCGTAGCCCTTGTTGGTGATGGTGAGGAGACACATCGACGGATCGACCGTCATCGGGTCGCCATCAGCGTCGTTCTTCATGGGGACGCGGACGACGCCGATGACTTCATCGCCTTCGGCGAGTTCGATGCCTTTGACGCCTGCGGCGGCGCGGCCCATGTCTCGTGCGTCGGTTTCGCTGAAGCGGATGCACTGACCCAGTTTGGTCACGAGCATCACGTCATCGTTTCCGTCGGTGAGTGTCACGGCGAGGAGCGAGTCGCCTTCCTTGAGGCCAACAGCGATAAGACCGGATTGGCGAACGTTGGCGTAGGCCTTGAGCGTGGTGCGTTTGACGATGCCGCCTTTGCTCACGAAGGTGAGGTAGTTGCTGCCTGCTTCAAAGTTCTTGATCGAGAGATACGTGCAGGTCTTTTCGCC
The DNA here is from genome assembly GCA_964516725.1 of uncultured Phycisphaeraceae bacterium. Lineage (GTDB taxonomy): Bacteria > Planctomycetota > Phycisphaerae > Phycisphaerales > UBA1924 > BJHL01. The sequence goes on along the minus strand of CAZEZV010000006.1, from coordinate 1,969 downwards.
TTGCTTGAGATCAAGCAAGTTGACGATGTTGCGACCTGCGGCGGTGCGCGACATTTCTGGGATTTGGTAGACCTTCATCGCGAAGACGCGGCCTGTGTCTGTGAAGCACATGAGGTCGTCGTGCGTACCTGCGACGAAAACGTGCTGGATGAAGTCTTCATCTCGCGTGTCGCTGGCGCGGATGCCCTTGCCGCCTCGGCCTTGCTGGCGATACGTATCGAGCGGGACGCGTTTGACGTAGCCAGCGTGGCTGATGGTGACGGCGACGTCTTCCTGCGGGATGAGCGCGGCGATCTGGATGTCGGTTTCGGTGTCTTCGATGCGGGTCATGCGTTCGCTGAAGTAGCGGGCGCGCATTTCTTCGCAGTCGGAGCGGATCATGCCCAGGATGCGAGGGCGCTTGGAGAGGATGTCTTCATAGTCTTCGATCTGGCCCACGACGTCTTTGTATTCATTGGTCAGGCGTTCGATTTCGAGGCCGACCAACTGGATGAGGCGCATATTGCCGATGGTTTCGGCCTGGATACGAGTAAGAGAGATGCCGTCGCCGCCGGAGGCTTCGATTTTCTTCCAGAGGCGCTCGGGCAACTTGCTGGCGAACTTGTGGGACCTTGGAATGCGGAAGTTGCGCTGCATGAGCCGCTCGATGGCTTCGTCGCGGGTGCGGCTGGCGCGGATTTCTTTGATGACTTCGTCGATGTCGCACACTGCGTAGATCATGCCCTCCAAGATGTGGGCACGCTTCTTGGCTTCGCGCAGGAGGTGTTCGGTGCGGCGGCGGATGACCGTCTCGCGGTGTTCGATGTAGCAGTCGAGGAGTTCTTTGAGACTCAGCGTGCGCGGCTGGTTGTTCACCAGCGCGATATTCATGATGCTGAAAGTTTGTTGAAGAGGCGTGAACTGGTAGAGTTGGTTTTCGACGACGGTTGGATCAGCGCCTCGCTTGAGCTCGATCACGATGCGCACCGGGTTGGTGCGGTTGCTTTCGTTGCGGACGTCGCCCACGTCTGCGATCTTCTCTTCTTTTACGGCCTCGACGATCCACTCGACCAAGTTGTTGAGGTCGAGCATGTAGGGGACTTGGGTGATGACGATTTGCTGGCGTTCTTTGGTGAGTTCTTCGACTTGGCAGACGCCGCGGACTTGGACTTTGCCGCGGCCGGTGGCGTAGGCCTCGATGATGCCACGGCGGCCGTGGATGACGCCGCCGGTGGGGAAGTCGGGGCCTTTGATGCCATAGCGGCTGATTTTGCGATCGGTGTCGGTGTTGCTCGACGTCTCCAGAACATCCTGCATGAGGTCTTCGATGCCGATGGTGGGATTGTCGATGACGCGGATGATGCTGTCGAAGACTTCGATGGGGTTTTGCGGGGGCAGGCTGGTGGCCATTGCGACGGCGATGCCGACGCCGCCGTTGATCATGAGGTTGGGGAACTTGCCTGGCAGGACGGTGGGTTCCGTCAATCGGTCGTCGTAATTTGGCTTGCGATCGACGGTGTCAAACTCAAGGTCGGCAAGCAGGTCCATCGCGGCCTGCTTCATGCGTGCTTCGGTGTATCGCATCGCGGCGGGTGGATCGCCACTGATCGAACCAAAGTTGCCCTGCGGATCAACTAGGGGAACGCGCATGCGCCACGTCTGTGCCATGTTGACCATCGTGGGATACACGACTGCTTCGCCGTGCGGGTGATAGTCGCCTGAAGTGTTGCCGGCGATCTTCGCGCACTTGAGATGTTTGCGATTGGGGAACAGTCTGAGGTCATTCATCGCAACGAGGATGCGTCGCTGCGAAGGCTTGAGGCCGTCACGGACGTCGGGCAAGGCCCGGTCCATGATGGTGCTCATCGCGTAGGTGAGGTATGAGTCTTTGAGTTCGCGCTGGATGTCCTGCTCAACGATGCGGCCGCCGCCGGTGCTGCCTGATGGCGTGCCTGCGCGATCGCCTGCGCCATCTGAAAGTTGCAAAGCC
>CAZEZV010000005.1:0-32706 GCA_964516725.1 uncultured Phycisphaeraceae bacterium | reverse complement strand
GTAGAGCAGCTGACTCTTAATCAGCGGGTCGAAGGTTCGAGTCCTTCGGGGGGCATTAGAGAAACTTGTAGGGGGTCGCACCCGCTCGTAAAGGCTTGCACAGCAAGCCTTTGTTCGTTTTGACCCTCCCCCTCTTGCGAGCCCGTGCGAGCGATTTCCGCCGTGTGCTGCACCGCTTTTTGCAGCAGGCTGGGTGAAGCGAACTCGGGCTTCAACGCCGCTGAGTAGTCGGACTCCCGCACGGTGAGGTAGTGCTGAGTCGCGACGGTGGTTGTGTTTCCGAGCCAGTGACAGACGACGTGAAGTGGGAATCGGGCCGAGAGTTCGGTCTGGCACGAGGCTCGCAGGTTGTGAAACACGCGGGGCCAGGGCTGGAGTCCAGCCCGCTTGATGAACCGCTTCAACTGAGTGCCAAGATTCACGCCCTTTCGCCGGTAGCGGTCAGAGATGACAAACTCGGCTCCGGGCTCTGCCTCCTCGAAGGACTGCCGAAGGAAGGGGAAGAGTTCGGGGAAGAGGGGAATCACCCTCGTCTCTTTGTTTGCGTGTGCTTCCGTCTTGCTCGCGCTCACCGTGAGGCGTGAGCGTGCCCAGTCGATGTCTTCCCAGCGGAGAGCCATGTGCTCACTTGGACAACGAAGGCCGCCAAAGCGGGAGAGTGCGATGAGGAGTCGCCATTCGTTTGATGGACATTCGTCCAGCACTTTCGCGATGTGGTCACGCGGCACGAAGCGAAGACGTGCCGAGTTGGTCTGGCTGCCCGCACTCACCTCTGCGAAGGGTGACTCGTCGATGAGCTTCCACTTCACCGCACGTCGGCACGCCTGGCGTGCGACCTTCACGAACTTCGCAAATGTCGCCTGTGCGAGCCCTTTGTCCCGCATCGCCTTCTTGAAGCCCTCGGCATCCGTCGGCGTGATCGTGCCAATCACGCGGTCGTGCCCGAAGTGGTCTTCGAGGTATGAGCGGGCCGCTCTGTAGTTCTTCTCAGTGGATGGCTTGATCGTGAGCGAAGCGATGTACCGCTCGAAGAGTTGCGAGAGGGTGACGTTTCGTTCAGACCTCGGGCCGACCAACCCCACACGAACGAGCCGGTCGTGCAACGAATCCGACAGGCCATTCAGCCACCCGATAGTGACTGCATCGGGTGGCGCGTTGCACTCCTTTGCGGCGACCAACGCTTCGATGCGGACGAGTAGCGTTTCGGCCTGCTTGGCTGGCAACTTGCCGAATCGGAGCGAACGTCGTTTGCCCGTGCTGTCAACGAACTGCAACTGACGATGGCCTTGTGGATTTTTCGAGAGCGATGCCATGACGATGGCCTCCTTTGCACTGAACGAAACGGGCAGAACGCAACAACGGATCATTGATCACTTCGTGGACCGGCGTTGGACGCCTGTTTGCCAAGCCACTGGCGGAGTTGTTCAACCGGATAGAGCACACGCGTGCCGATGCGGACGTGCGGGATGGTCCCGGCCTTGGTCCATGTCCAGAGCAGCCGTTCGCTGATGCCAAGCATGGACGCAGCTTCGCGACGATTGACCGCGAGCGCAGACTTGGAAGGTGACGCGGGGACGAACGCATCTGTTGTACTTGCCGATCTACTCATGCTACACCTGCCTTTGCTGTTGGTTGACTTCGCGTGCGTTTGCTTGAACGGTTTTGTTTGGGTTGGCTGCGAAAACGGCAGCTTCGGAACGTTTCACTCTGTGAGATGGCTGTCATCGCGAGCAAAGCGCTCCGCAACATACTGACGGAGAGCGGCTCCCACATGTCCTCCCCAATCTCCTTGATCGCTTCTTGCTGGACGTAGGAGAACTCTCTTGACAATCCGGGCAACAGATCGCTCACTCTTGGCATCGTCCCCGCGTCATAAAGCGGCCAGCAACGCTGCAACCAGTCTTCTGAAAGGAACACATAAGGCGACTCATCACGCTCGCGCAGCACCATCAACCCCTCGAAAGTCTGTGCATCAATGGCAATGTCCCGAACTCGCGTCTTTGGCACTCGGCTGAGGAACACCGGCAGTCGCTCGCCTTCGCTGGACTCAACCACCATCGCGGAACAACCACGCACTGCAAGCCGGGAGGTTGGCAGGCCTGTGAGGTCGCTCCACTGAAGTCGGGCGACCTCACAGGGACGCAGACCGCAATGCACGCTCACGAGCACAAACGCACGCCACCACGGCGAGAGGTTGCTCGTAAGCAAACGCGCTGCAATCAATGCGGCTTCGCCTTGAGTTGGCCGATGTGAGCAGTCGTTTGGACTGCTTCGTGCGGGTTTGCGACTCTGTGTTGGCATATGTGCTAACACTCCAGACAAATAGTCACGCCGTGGCGAACAACGAGCTCGACACGTCAGCACGACGAAGCAATGGACCTTGCTCAATCTTGGTATTTCCCCTGACTCTGAGAAGGTCATTCGCAACAGAACGCTGCAAGAACGGCTTGCCGTCCGCAAGCGTGATGTCCTCGAAGCGATGCACAAGAGCGCTTTGAGAGACACCGAATCTGGCCGACAGTGCGGGCATAAGAACCGACCGCCACACCTCTCTCGCTCTTTGCGTGTCGAGCATCGCTTCAGCAATCATGCGTCGTGGTCCAGAGTCAGGACGATTGAACGCACTCGCAAGCGTGCCATCGCACGCACGCACAAGCTCACGACAAAGGAGCGGTGCGGGCAGGAGGAACGCCGCCGCGAAGCGGTCGGCTTCCCACTCGATCTTGTTGGCTCGTTTGGCGGTCATGGGCGGATGCGACGCGTGGTCGACGAAACTCGCGGTGTGCTGCTTCGCGGCTCGCTGATGGAGCGTCATGTGTCCGAGTTCATGAGCGCAGGTGAAGCGAAAGCGTCCTTCATGCCGGATTGCGTTGCTCACCACGATCTCGCGCTCGGCAACGTGTGCGGCGCCGAGAACGTGCTTGCCCAGGTGTGAAAGATCGACGATTGCGAAGGCGTAGCCCAGCGGGTGCTCAATCCAGTTTTCGACCGGAATCGGAAGTGGGATTTCCGCAAGGCCGAGTTTCAAGCGGCATCTCTTGACAAGCTCCCAAGCTTTGTCCTCGATGCGTGCGACGGACGATCCCGCACGAAGGAAAGGGGACGGTGCCGCGATAGCGGTGGTCTTCGATGACGGTTGCGTCATTGAGCACCGCCGTTCGCACCGTCAGACTTGCGAGGCTTGCCTGTGTCCGGCTTCGCATCCAGTTTTCTGGCCTGTTCAATCAACTGGTCCCACTGCTGGGGTGAGAGATTGCGGGCAGTACGGAGGAACTCGGGCACCTTCGCCGCCGTGACGCTGTCTTGGCTTGCGACTTCCTCGACGATCGCCTGCGGCTTGCTCCACCCCGACCTCAACGTCGCTTCATCCATCTTGTACAGCAGGGCCATCTTGAGCAGCAACTCTTCGGATGGTGCTCGGTAGCCCTTCTCGATATCTGTCACATGAGCCGGGCTGATGTCCAGCAACGCCGCCATCTCACGCAAGCCCTTGCCGAGCACTTCGACACGCTGCTTCCGGAGTCGGTCGCCGATGGGGACTGGGGATGGATTGGGGCGTTTGGCCATGAGAGTGCTTCACTGCTGTTGGCATACATGCTAACGCCAATCGGTGGGCTGTCAATGCACTTTCTCCGAGAACGCGCAGTTCAATTTCTGCGTATGACACTGTGTACGACGACTCATTCGCTTCTTTGCGTCAAGCCACGACCCTTGAGTAGCAACCCAATCACAGGCATCGTGTTTCCGCGAGGTGTACCTCGCAGGTCGTCAACAGGACGCACAACGTCCGGGACGGCTCAGAGTGGGCGGGCGTGGCTTGGAGTAGTTGGACTACCAATCCAATGAAAGAGTTGAGGGTTCACCACCCTCGCGTTTGCTGTGTTGTGCCGAGGCGACTTGGAGTCGAATCGATGCACGCGCTGCAACTGCACGCTGCCCGTAGCGCTGGATGCCACGAGAGTGGCTCGTCCAGTGCGACGAGGGCTCGCGGAACTAATGCTTGACTGGGTGCGACAGGATGTCGCTCCCCACCATCAAGAACAATCCCCGCGTTCTACTCGATCAATCTCTCTTCAAGGCACCGGCGCATGCGGCTCACAGTGACGCGGCGTGCGGCGGTGCTTTGCACTTCTGGTGAACGTGGAAAGGAAGAGGGCGACGCGGGAACACCCGATGGTGAAGGAACGCACTCACTCTTGCAGTGCTTGTCGTTCACGACCATCGGGCCGCATTTGTTGAAGCGGGTGAGAGCCAGAATGAACTTGTTCTTGAGTTCGCACGAGCAACGCTCGTGACTGGCTGTAATCCCGCACATGGGGCAAGGGCTTGCTTATGCGTCTGCTTCGCAGACGCATTGGCGAGTTCGTGCAACCTGTCCGGCGTGGGGAGCTCTTGGCGTGATGTGCATGTGATCATGTGCATGACGCAGGACCGCAGCGAAACGACCGCTGCGGGGATCGGGTGAGGACAAGCGCAACAGCGCAAGTCCACAAAGCCCGACCGTGAAAAGCTCAACCATGAAAGGCGCAAGGCGAGGCGGAGTGATCCACCTTAGCCAAGTGCTTGCCGGTGAGTGCTTGATTGAGACGTGACCGAACTGGAAGAGCGTGGCTGCTGACGGGTAGAGGGGAGCCTCTGCTTCCTGCCCCTCGAAACTCCGTGCGACGCCGCGAGGCTTCGCACCGACGAACTCCATGCTGGCGGGAGCCAGCATGGACAGCAGCGTGTACGCCGGAGGGGTAACGCCCTCCACCGACGTGACATCAAGCACAGTGACAATTGCGAACGCGGGAATCGACGTGTTGGCCGGGGTGGTCCTCCGGTGCCTTGGTTCGTCGCGGTGCAAATCGTGACGAGCGTGCCAAGGTGATTCAAACAACACGGCGAGGGAGCGGGGTCTAAGTAGAAGTCCGGCGGGAGCCGGAGCGGTGGTCGCGGGAAGGTACTCGCGGCCCGTTCTCTGATGTGCTACGGGTGGTGCCGGGCATACTCGTGATGAACTTCAGAAGTCAATCACGAGCAGAGACAACGAAAGGACCGACGGGCATCATGCACTGCACGAACCGTGCGGTGACAGTTATTCATGCCCACTCTGAGCCGCAGCAAGTTGGTTGCCGAGGGCGCAAAGAAGGAAAGGGGAATCGCGTGCATGATGCACGCGGTTCTCTGCGGTCGGCTGGGTAACACCAGCCGCCGCGTTTCTTCGTGCGCTCTCGGCGCCACGGCTGCATTCGGGAGAATGCCGGTGCGGTCACACGGGAAGAACCCTGGCGGGTTCCTGCCGCGTGACGGCGAAAAGACGGTTGAGGCTACCGGTCTATCCATCGACCGGTAGGCCAGAAAGGAGGTTGCACAGAGCGCTACCGCCATGAATAGGCAACCGCAACCTGGGAAGCAGGTGCAGGTGCGTTTTTCATCTGGTTATAGCCAAGAAGTCCCGACGAGCGGCAATACAGCGCAGGTTCAGAGGGCGAACGCTTGGATTAGATTGTAGGTTTAGAAGAGGCTTCATTCGAGTGTGCCTAGCAGCATGCAAAGCACGTTGTAAAACACTCGATTTTTCTTCTTGCTTACCCGTCATTCTATTAAAATGCGCAAACATTGCGCACTATTTATAAAAAGGAAATTCTGATCGAAGATTGTCCAGATAAAATCGAGAAAGATTTGCGAATCGCTATGAAGACCAGTTCTACATTATGCATGGATTGCTAACGAAAGTACTCGGCAATACTGCATTGCTGCCAGTCGTGAGAAAGTCACCAACCAGGAGTAGTTAAGATGTCCAGATTCAATTCCGCCGGCGGCACCATGGGTCAGCGCATTTCTGATAAGGTGGACATTCACCCCGTAATCATGCAAGTGAGCGCAAACCGCAACGACCCCGCGCGAAACGCGATACAACAGCGTCTCGGTTCGCTCATGCAAGTGCTCCAAGCGTCGGGCTTCCAGGACTTGCAGGCGTTGGGCACCATGCAACTCGGGGGTAGTCTCCTTGTCGGCCGCGGCATAACGCTCGCGCCGGAAGTCAAGAAGGTTCTCGCTGACACTGCGGCCGCCAACAGCGGCAGAGGTATTGGTCAGACTCGACGACTGGTTCCGGCAAAGCCTTGGATGAGCACTACACCCAAGCAGGCTCGCACTTCAGGCACGGTCATTTCGCAAAACGATGCATTCTGGGCGGCTGAAGAGATTCACATTCCTGACAACACGTCACTGGAGCTCATTGACGGGCAGATTTCTTTAGTTCTTCTCGCTAGAAAAGTCGTACTTGGCAAGAATGTCACGATTACGTACAAGCGGCAGGATTTGGTAGTTCCTACCAAGCCGCCGGCCCCATCCAGCCTTGGCGCACCCGGACACGTCGACAATGGAACAGGTACTGCCGGAGTTCCGGGATATCGAGGCACCGATGGTGCGCATGCTACCAACATGCCCGCACACGCTCCTCGCGTTGAGATTTGGTCGTTGGAATTGGAGGGAACGCTCGCATGCGACCTTCGCGGTCAAGATGGGTTTCCTGGCGGCGAGGGTGGCAATGGTGGTGCCGGGCAACCGGGCGGCAAGGGCGCAAACGCAAAGAGTGGAGGAGGAAGCGGAGCGATGTCCGGCGGCAACGGTGGAGCTGGTGGTCGCGGCGGAGATGGCGGGCGTGGAAGCGATGGCGCGAACGGTGGAGAGTTCGTGCTGTACGCGCCCGGGCCAGTGCTGACCAGCGTCGGAGCGAGTGGTTTCAGCATACAGATTTCAGGCGGCGTGCCTGGTGTTGGTGGACGAGCTGGCAAGGGTGGTCCGGGCGGGGCTGGGGGCGCTGCGGGCGACCGACGCAAGTACAAGATGGGAGATGCCGCCGAATACCCGGGCTCCACAGGCGCGAACGGTGCAGATGGGGTGGATGGCCCACCAGGAAACTCGGGGCAACTCGCTAGTTCCACGCCAAGTCGATTTGTTCCGATCTCCAGCGATGACTTCACACAGCAGATGCTGTTGCCGCGTATCGCGAAGATTGTCAACGGAACGCCTGTTGTCGCGGGAGTGCCGCATTCGGCTCGCCCGGGACAACAGATACAAGTCGAAGGTCAGAATTTTACATCAACCGACCGACTTGAAGTCGATACGCCGACGACAGACTATCCATGTTCTTCGACATTCACTTCATCGAACCGAGTGTTAGCAACTGTACCAGAGGCGGGTTGCGGCATACATCAGGTTGTCCCCGTGCAGGCTGATGGATCGCGCGGCATTCCTGCAACTATTCACATTTACCCAGAAGTCAGTCAGTCGATGAAATCAATGCGGCTGCGTCCGGGCACGACAGTGACTTTGCAAGGGAGGGGCCTTGGCAGCAAAACGATCGTTGAATTGCAGCTCTTCCGGACTAGGGCGGAGGCGGAGTCTGGCACTGGTTCACCAGTTGCATCACAGATGCAGCAAGTCATCTCCACTTCCGCAACGCCGACCAGTGTGCAGTTTGTTCTCACCAGGCCCACAACTTCTGCGCTCAATCTCGTGGAAAGCGCGGCTTCGGGCGAATGGGCGCGGCTTGTCGTTCGTGCCCAAGGGTTAGGCAACTTCGTTGACGCCAAGTCTTGGGTGCCAATCGTGCTCGACACGTACCACATCTTGGTCTTGGGTGATTCGATCATGTGGAACGTCGGTCTCGAAGATACTCAGAAACATCACTATCATGTCGCCGAAGCGCTGCGCCCGCGACACGCAGGAATCGGTGTCTATCGCAGCGTCTTTGCCCACACCGGTGCGATCATCGGAATTGGCAAGGCAAACATCAACAAGTTCCACGGCGAATTGCCGTATGACTTCCCAACCATTTATCAACAAGTCGATGCAGCAGCTGCGCAATACGGTGAGGCGGCCAAGGAGGTGGACTTAGTTTTGCTCAACGGTGGCATCAACGACATGGGACTTACAAAGATCGTGCGCACGCCGAACTGGAAGGACGCATTTGCGTGGCACTCAAACGAAATCAAAGAGCAAGTGCAAGAGATCGAGAGCGACATCGTGAGGTACATGCATGACGACATGAAGTTGTTGTTGCGGCACGCGGCCACGAAGTTCCCAAAGGCGAAGTTCCTCATCGTTGGGTACAACCTTTTCATCGGGCCTGGGTTTGACAACAGCTTGAATGTGTTTCGTGAAGTGTTCACTCAGTGGGTGGCTTCGACAGCGTTTGGTGAGTTGGATTTTAACAAAGAGGCGGCTTTCAACAAGTGCTTGCTTTTCGTCACAAAATCAGAGTTCGAGTTCAAGAGGTGCGTGGACGAACTCAACACCGAGTTATCTCCGACTGCAAATCGCTTCGCGTTTGTCTCGCCGAACAAATCGTCAACGAATCCTGGTGGCCTGGAGGCTTCAAACGCCCTGTACGATAGCGGTGACCCTGCTCTCTTTGAACTGCCTGTGAACGATCCTACGGAGATCAAGCGAAGCGAACTTATTGAGGAAGCAGGAGATACATATCTCGATGCAGTGACGGCGCCAACGAAGGCGTACGCAAAACGGGCATCGATGGGTCACCCGAACTTGTTTGGGGCAGCGAAGTATTCGGCAGCGATTGACAACGCACTCCGAGCACTTGGTTGGTAGTCCCGGTCTACCAAAGATTATTACTTAACTTTTCGTTGCTACAAGCGCGCGATAGCGTTCCATAACAACAGTGTATGGGGACCAGAGGAGAGTATCAGCACGTGGTGCAATTCGTTTCGACATCAATCACGGGTTTCATCCAGCAACTCGCCGTGTCGTATGTCGGCAATGGGTACTGGTTCTATGTCGTTGGCGAGGTGCCCAAGGGCAAGGACGCTGCTGCGATTGACGCGAAGCTTGTTGAGCGATACGGCGTTGCGATCTCGAAGTGGAGTCGGTACCGCCGCAAACAAAATGGGATGGCGAATGTGCAGTACATCCGCTTTGGGAGCGTCTTCGCGCTGTTGGCCACGCGTGGCAAGCATCGTTTCTTTGAGGATGAGCACGTCAACATCCGCGATTGTCGGCGAGTGCCGATCAAGGTGTTTGGGTACGCGATCAGTCACCGCCGTGGGCACGTCTGCGTGCGGATTGAGCGTGAAGAGTTCAAGCGGATGAAGGCGGCCATCGTCGAGAAGTCCAATCGTGGCTGGACTGGTGGCACGTCGCCGATGGAATTGGTATTAGGGCGGTTTGAGCCCTATGGGCCGATTCTCCGGCAAGGGCGAGAACTGGATAGGCTGTGGCATCGTCGGCAGCGAACAGTGATGCCGCACATGAAACGATATGACCGGCGAATCGTAAAGCCGTTTGAGCCAATTGTCGGTTGACCGCCGATGATGTCGACAGTGTGGATTATCGTGCCCGTGCAAATGCTCCATAATCGCAAAGCATGCAGGTCGATCTTCATCTTGAGCGTTGCGACGAGGACACCGCTACACCGTGGCTCGAAGAAGGCTTACACCGAACCTTTGCAAGATTCGATCAAGCGGCGTGGCAAGACCCATGCCGGATACCCCATCGTCGTCGATAAGGGCAGCGATGACCATCCCAATCGCTTCGGTCCCGTCGGCGGACAACAACATAGCACCAGAATCTCCGGCTTGGTTAAATGTTCTGCCTGAGGGAACTGGGTATACGAGAATCTGGTCCCGGAGTTCTGATGTACCCTGTCCGTAATCAATCTGCACCGGTCCCTCAATGCGCCTCGCCTTTCCGTAAACCCAGCCTGAACACGCTCCTGCCATGATGACAGGGACGAAGTCAGTGGAAGACGACAAAGCTCCGATCTTGGTCGGGCCGCCCAATCCCGCAACGCCGCCCGCCGCTGGGCGACGGTGCGGGTCGATTTGGAACAGCGCGGCGTCCATCAGCTCTGAAAGCTCAATGTCAGTGACCGTCCCAACGGCTTGGGATGCGACACCGCCCGCGGGCTGGGTGATAATGCCCGCATCCGTGACAGCGTGCCCAGCGGTGAGTCCCATGAACGCTTGATCATCTTGACCTCGAACCATCGCCGTGACAGTGGCTGCTCCTCCCGTAGCAACATCACCGATCGATAGTCCGCCCACCATCGCTGGCCGCCGCTTGCGTAGCGACGCTCCGAGCCAACTGCACCCTGTGGCCCTAAATGCAACAGGCTGCACGTCGATTGGCACGCCGCCAAGCACACGCGGAATCACTTCCTCTCTTCGCAAGCGATTCACGGGGATCTTCCGCCCTACAAGCACTGTTACTGAGTATGCAGTAGTTACCTCTCCACGAGTTACCTTGCGGCAAACCTCAACGGACTGAACACCCGGAATAGAAAGCAACTGTGCTTTGTGCTTCGAGAGCACTCGCTTGGCGCGAGCGAAAGCGAGGGCATCGCTTTTCGTGCGACGCACCGTTTGAGAAGGTACACGAGTAGTCACGATGTCCTTAGGCATCGCCACCGGTGAGCGAGGCTTCCGTTTACTGCCTCGTCTTCTTTGCGGGTTACGAGAACTCAAGCTTGGTTTTTTCCCACTACTCACTTCGCAGGCTCCACGGCTGAGGCGTCAAATATCACGACCGGCCTGTAATTCGCATCAGATAATCGATCAAGATCGAACAGCACTATTCGCTTCACTCGCGAAGCGACATCAATCGTGCTCGCATCAGTCGGCAACGTCATAGCACCCGAAGTGGGTTTGAACACCTTGGCGGCGTTCTCGATTAGCGAGCCGATGGCTGACTCTGCTGCCTCGATCGTCTTGTCCTCCGTCTTAGCAGTGATCGTCTTGGGATACTGGGCACCAGACTCAAACTCAAAGGAAAAGTCGGCCGTGCCAGCGGCGGGGCGACGCACGTCCACCAAGAAAACCTCACCCACAGGGACAACCTCATACTCTACTACTGTCGTCGTGTAGATGTTTGGCTCAACGGTCACTCCGACGCTGTCGGATGTTGACGATGACTCCACTCCAGTCTCTACTCCCGGTGTCGATGAGGAATGCTCACCCTTATTGCTTAACACGAGTCTTTTGTCGATCTCTAGCTCGGTTACACGCAAGTACCGTGGTCGCTTTATGACCATTGGAAGCCCGTCTCCCTTGAAACCGTTCTCGGGATTGCGAACAAACGTGGATTGCATCGAACTGCATCCCGACAACCCCGAGGCGGCGATCAAAACCAAAGTGAATAGCCCAAAACGCGTATGCATGATCGGAACTCCTTTGTAAAGGAAGCCACTGAGATTCAACCCGCATTGACGCGGTGAGAATGTTACTCCAAGAGACGCCAAGCTGAGCGACATGGTCAGGCCTTTCCGAACGCCGACTCTCTCACGTTTGAGACTTCTTCTGTACCGCTCTACTCCAGGTTCAACGCGTCTTTCATAATACGCGCATTGGGCTTCTGATGTTGAGTAGCCCAGCTAGCTGTGGCAGGGTGGTACTCGTTCTCAAGCACAATCAAGTTCGGGTAGATGTTCACGGCGCTGCGGTGTGATGGTGGCTCGCGTTGCGAGTTCTTCATCAAGCCGCATTGTCGTACGTGGAAGGTTTTCATGTTCCCGGTGTGGCGGTGTCATGTTCGCAGCTTGCCGTGTGGCGAGCGACATGACGGGTAGTCGATTCTGGTGCGTCACACCAGGGAGGTTCTTATGGCAGTTCTGCAACGTCGCGGAAACAGGTCGGAGAAGTGCAAAGCAGCACCGATGGGCACGCTGAAGGTGCTGTCGGTGGATCAACTGATTCCTACGCCTGACAACAAGCGGGAAGGCATCACCAACGAGTCCGTGGCTTCGCTTGCGAAGTCCATCGGCAAGCACGGGATGTTGCAGCCATTGGTGGTTCGCAAGCACCCGAGCATCGATGGGCAATGGGAGATTCGTGCCGGTGAGCGTCGTTGGAAAGCGGCGAAACTCGCTGGACTAAAGCATGTGCCAGCGATTCTGAGAGTGCTCTCTGACGAAGAGGCTCTCGCCGTCACCATCGCGGAGAACCTGCAACGCAAGGACCCGCATCCGTTGGAAATGGCGGCGACTGTGCAGCAGGCAATTGACCGGGGCTACGACCTCAAGGCGATTGCATCGCAGGTCGGCAAGTCGGTGCAGACCGTGGCGAGGCTTGCTTCGCTCACGAATCTGTCTGAGGCGTGGCGAAGCGAGGTGCTGCTGCAGGATTCGGATGCTTCGTTGCTCTCTGTGGCGCATCTGGAGTTGATTGCGAGGCTGCCCAAGGCGACGCAGGATGCGCTCACTGAGGATGGATGCCGAGCGGTGTTTGCGAGTGGGATTCCGACGGTGGAGCAGTTGCGACGCATCACCGAGCGTGATCTTCGTACGCTGCGTTCGTTCGCGTGGAAACTTGATGATGAGACGCTCGATCCGCAAGCGGGTTCGTGCCTCAAGTGTCCGAAGCGGTCGGGTATGCAGCCCGATCTCTTTGCTGATGAAGACGCCCCCGATGACGGCAAGGTGTCAAAGACAGATCGGTGTCTTGATCCCTCGTGCTTTGGACGAAAGCAGGCATTGCACCTGGAGCGAAGGGAAGGGGAGCTTCGTGAGAAGCACCCCGACCTTCAACTGGTGCAGGTTGGTTTCCAAGGTTTGTCGGAGGAGACCAAGTCCCGCTTGGGCGATCGCGTGACTCAGACCTTTGGGCACAACATCGTGAAGCGCGATGCACCGGATGCGGTGCCTGCGCTCGCAGTGGATGGCCCGAAGGCTGGATCGCTCATCTACGTTCGTCGTGAGACGAATAGCGATGATGCACACTCGCAGTCCAAACGTCCCAAGCGACCTCTCGATGCTTCTGGCAAGCCAATGCCGTTGACGCTCAACGAGCGGCAAGGGCGACTGGCAAAGCGTCGTGCGGCGTGGCTGGTGAAAGCGGTGCTCGAAGAGCTCCGCACACTCACCACGCCGAAGTGCGAATCGGTGGCGAGGACCATGCAGGATCGCACGGACCCAACTGCTCAGCGATTCAACTCGCTTGCGTTGCTCGCCGCGTTCGGCACGATGTCTCGTGCTGATCGCAACGACGCGCACGCGGCGTGGGACACCTACAAGACGCTTCTTGAGTCAACAAGCGACACGCTGCACGGTGCCGCTCTCTACGAACTGGTTAAAGTCTGGTCACAGCGACTCGCACGGCTGTATCCAACCAACGTACTTGAACTCGCAGAAGATGCACGACGCATCTGCTGCGTGCTTGGGTGGAACTGGTTCGAGTTTGAAGTGAACGCTCACAGGGCGATCCCAACGCCGAAGGCGTGGGCTGGTCAAGTCGCGGCGAGAGCACCGGTGCCTTGCGATGAGTTTGGTGTTCGGATCGGCGATCAGGCTGACAACACCGCTGAGAAGGTGAGTGAGGAGGAACCGGAAGAGCCACCGTTCGATGCGAATGAGCAACCGCAATCTTCGCAGCCAACCTCGTCAGACAGTGCGAAGGCACGAGCGAGTAGCACACTCACGCGATCTTCGCGGCGAAAGGCACGAGCAAGACGCAAGTCAAAGCGACAGCGTGCCGCTGCGTAGATCACGACCTTCTCGAACGCTGCCCGCATGTACAGGTTTTTGATTTTCAGTTCTACATCACGTACGACATGCGGCGCAGTTCAACACATGCTATCACTACTACACACTGATCCGCTCAACGACATTCCGCGTGACCTTGTTTCCACGCCGGTCATACAGCCGCGTAGTTCGTGGATCGGCGTGGCCGAGCAGTTGCTGTACTTGCTCCAATGGAACATCTTGACTCAGCAAGTCAGTTGCCACCGTCACGCGGAAACTGTGGGCGCTGTAGCGAGAGGGGATACCAGCCGCCTTCAAGCGGCGTTTGAGCATCATGCAGAGGTTGTTGCGTTGCAGGACGTGCCGAGTGAGGGTGCCGTTCTTTGGAATCGCGGAGCGGAAGAACGGCTCTTCGGGTCGCGGCGGCGTGGCACTCTGTGCATCCAGCTTTGTGACGAGCAAGTAGGATTGCAACAACTGTTGCAAGTCATGCCGCACGGGAATCTCGCGGCTCTTGCCACCTTTCTCTTGAAACCGCAGGTACCACTGGTCGTTGCCGCAGTAAAAGTCACTCATGCGGAGCTTGGCGACCGCACCCACGCGCACGCCTGTGTACGTGAGCATTGCGATGATCGCCTGGTCGCGGTAATCCATCTGCGTTTGCGGCGTGATCGATCGCAGGAGCGTTCGCACCTGTTTGATCGACAACGCTGGTGTTTTCCCTTCAACCACGCTGTACCGCTCTGCACGCACCGATGCTGCGGGGTTCAACGCGATCGCGTGCCGCATCACGGCAATGTCAAAGAACTTGCGGATCGCCGCGAGGTGCAACTTCTTGGTCGGCACGCTAACGAGCGTGCCTCGGCTGTCGCGGAGGCGTTGTAGGTGCGAGCGCACGGCCTTGGGTGTGATCTGATGTAACGCAAGTCCGAGTTCATCCATACTCGCGAGCATCTTGTGAATGGCGTGCATGTACGCTGCCCGCGTGTGCGAGTTGGCGATGTGGCCATCGAGAAACTCTTCGTACGCGAAGCGTGCGTTGGAACCCGCTTCGCGGATGATCGTCGGTAACGCGGCGTCCGCCGCTGCACGCTGCAACGCGAGTTGGTCGTTGCGTGTCGCTGTGATGTCAGTACCACCATCGGATTCCACATTGGCCGTCTTCGTCCTCTCTCTGTCGTCCATCGTCATGCTGCCTCCCCTTTCCGCTTTTTCGTGTATCACAACGTCCTTTGTGATACACGAAAGGGGACAAAAGCGGAAGTGCGAATCGATGTAGTGTTGATGCGAGGCTCGCTCTGCGGCAACTTGAGACGTTACCGAACGCTCTTGCGTTCGATCACAACTTGGTGTAGAGCTACGGCATGTTCAGACGCACCTCTCTCCACGTTCGATTTTCTGATGAACTATTCCGTCAAGCGGAGATGGTTGCCGAGCGAAAGGGTTACAGGACACTTGAAAAGTACATCACGGAAGCCGTGCGGCGTGATATCGACACGTACATGGTCGAGAACGCCGATCCGCTGTTGCCGACTGCGACTGCGTTGCAGCACGCCCAGGACGCGGATGAGCTATCGAACCGCATGAGTGGTTCATTGGAAGCGTCAAGCAGTCCGCGTCCGATGCAACCAGCGCATCGCAACGGCTTTCTCAAGTTGCTGGCTGGCTACGACCCGGACGACAGCGATGACGTGCTTGAAGCGAAGCGGCTCCGACCTGTGCTTGTCCAGAAGTAGACAGTCGCCTCTATGATCTGGTCCCATCCACCACCTTCGCTCGAACTGCGACACGCCGACTCATTGCACGAATCGCTCCTTGCAACCTGATACGCAGTGTGGCCGCAACATACCGCGTTCTGGCGGGATGGTGAATGAGCAGGATACCCGCCGACGCCAGCACTTCATCGACAAAGCGGTCGCGCTCACGGCGTTCCGCCGTCAAGTGGCTCGCGTCGTCCAACTCAATCGCAGCGATCACTCGGCATGAATTCGCGTGGCACAGGACAAAGTCCAGGTGCTTCTGAGCGATGCGGCGGAAGTGATGATCTGCAACGCCGTCGATGCACTCGACAAGGTCAGCAAGCCTCACCTTAACGAAGACAATCGCTTCGCTTCGTACAGCGATCCGCAGGGCGTGGTAGAAACGATGCTCCGTCGGAGAAAGTAGCGCCTCGCGTGCGACGTACGGTGTCCAGCGATGTGAATGAGATGCAAACGCGTTGGTCCTGAGCAAGGCTCGGCGGCGAATCATGCTTTGTGTTATGGCGATGTGGCGACGAGGTGTTGCATCGCAGCAAAGCGAGCACTCTCGGCTACAGCGAAGTCGTGTTCGCTTTCTTCACACGCACTCGGCCCAAGTTGGGGTTGATCTCGGCAAGGTTGCACAAGTCAGGGTCGTAGCCATCCAGTGATGCGAGGATATCTCTGGCTTCCTGTGACTTGGCTTTCTTTGGGTTTGCGAGCAGTTCAAGGATGTCGGCGAAGCCATAGATTCCGCCGCAATCTTCGGGTGGTCCGGCGCGAGCACCGGCGATGCAGACAGCCGCACGCGGCTTGCCTGAGAACACGCCCTTTCCAGCCTCGACGAACGACTCAAAAGGGTACTTGACGGTCTCACTATCGACGACCGCCTCAAGTTCGACGGCGTGCATCCACGAATCTCCCAAGTCGTACTCGTAGGCGATGCGCTTCTTTTTCTTGGTGAACAGACTGCCCAGCAGCACTTTGTTCTCATTGATTATCTCTGGGTCGTAGTCGCCGGGTGTGCCGTAGCGTGTCCCGTCCTTCTCGTGGAAGAGGTGCATGTGGCAGTTCTGCCATCCGAAGGAAATCTGCAAGACGGTGTGCAACTGGTTGAGGTCGAGCCGTGGATCGACAACGAGTTGCCGCCAGACTTCTGGTTCTGAATCAACGAGCCACGCGCGAAGTTGCAGCATCTGTGCCATGCCGAATGCTACGGCGGAAGTGGTGTGATGCGTATGCGAGTGTTGGTGCGTGCCGGCAAACGCACAAGAAGTTCAACCACCACGAGCTTTGCGACGTGCCACTGCGTCCGTTGCTTTCTCGATTTCTCGTCGGAGAACAGATTCGCTCGGCAAACTCGTGCGGTACTTGGCGGCGAGGACTTTGTTCTCCAGGCCACTCAGGGCGTATGTGGCGACAGGTGCGTTGGTGCTCGCGGAGAGAATGAGACCAACAGGCGGGTTCTCGCCTTCGTTGGTCCAGTGGTGCTTGGCGTAATTGAGGTAGAAGTTCATCTGGCCGACATCGGCGGGGCTGAACGGGGTGAGTTTGAGGTCGATGATCACAAGGCAGCGCAGGCGGCGATGGAAGAGGAGTAGGTCCACTCGGAACCACTGGTCGCCGACACGCAAGCGTTTCTGTCTCCCGATGAATGCGAAGTCGCTGCCCAGTTCCAGGAGAAACTCTTCAAGGCGATGGATGATCGCTTCTTCGAGTTGTGCCTCGGAGTATTCGTCCTTGAGGCCCAGGAACTCCAGCACGAGCGGGTCCTTGATCTCTTCCTCAGCGGACATCGTGTCGCCCGCCTTCTTCACTCGTCCTTTCTCAATCACCGCAATCTTGTTCTTGGAGAGGGCTGTGCGTTCGTAGAACTGCGAGCCGATTTGGCGGTCTAGTTGCCGCACCGACCAGCCGCCCCGCAGGGCTTCGTCCTCGTAGAACTTTCGGGCGTAATCGTTCTCGACGCCCAGGAGTCTGACGTAGTGTGACCAAGGAAGTGGGAAGCGTGCTGCGAGCAAGTGATTTCGAGAATCTGGCCTTCGTGACTGGAGCAGCGCGCCAGCACTCGCCTTCTTGCGTCCAGATATTCCAGACACTGTCTGGAATATTGGGTTGTTGGTGGATTCTCCAGACGGCGTCTGGAAAGTTGGCGTCGAGAAGGCAACGTAAAAAGCCCGCATCTGATAGAGGTTGCTCTTGGCGAACCCGCGTCCAAAGCGGTTGGTAAGGTCAGACGACAACTTGGTGATCAACTGCTCGCCGTACTTGGCGCTCGCCGCCCCCTTCTGTTCAGTCTGGACAATTCGTCGTCCGATCTCCCAGTAGGTTGCGGTCATGACGGTGTTGACAGCACGGACCGATGTGCGACGGGCAGCTTCAAGCAATCCAACCACGCCGCGCAGAACTTCGTCATAGGCGGAGCGTGTGCCGCTGCCAAGTTTGACGATCTGCGTGTTTGTCCTTGCTGCTTTCTTCTTTGTCGCTCGCTTTGCCATCGCATCTCCTTGGATGAGTATGTGCGCGATCTGAGCAAACGTCCACGGCCTTTGTTGAAGTCGGGCACTGCTTCCACTGAGTCATGCATCTGTGCTCAATCGCCTCGCGGTACCGAACTCAAATCTTCATCCACAACTTGTGAATAGCCTCGGTCGGCTTCACACCGCAGGCGTGTGCCCAGAGGCAGAACTCGGCTACGTCCACTCGGCGGTTGAACACCTCGCAGTTGTAAATCCACGACTGGGGCTTCTTGAGTTTCTCACCCAAGGCCCGCTGGGTCATGCCCGCCGCTTCGCGCATTTCACGCAGCAGCACGGGGACGTGCTTGTAGTGGGCGGCGTGCTGGGCTCGTTTGGCCATGCCGCCATAATCCCCGGCATCGGGCTTGACACGAAAACAGTGTCAGCCAACGATACTTGCGTGCAACCCTCACCTGCCCCATGCTGGAGTGACGCGCCGACGGCAACCGTCGGCGATGAACTGGCACACGCGGCACGGGAAGTGCCGGATCGCATGGCAAGGAAAACTGTGGGGGATGTTTCAACACGATGGTTTGGCTGGCTGGTGGCGTATGTCGTCCCCGGATTTCTTGTGCTTTGGGGTGCGAGCCACCAGAGTTCGGGACTGGCCCGTTGGCTGCAAGGGGTCAATGAGTCTGGCCCTGGCATGGGCGGCGTGCTCTACGCCCTCGTTGTGTCGGTCGGGCTTGGCATGACGGCGAGTCTGCTCCGCTGGCTTGTTGTGGATCACACGCTGCAATGGTCGGGCGTAAAGCGACCTGCGATGGATGAGTCCAAACTCAGCCAGCATCTTGAAGCCTTCGACTACCAAGTCGATCATCACTACCGCTACTACCAGTTCTACGGCAACACGTTCATCGCGGGCATCGCCGCGTACGGGTTTGCCCGTGCCGAGTACGCGTTTTCATTGTGGACAGACCTGGGGCTCCTCTTCCTCGCGGCGGCGTTCGTCGCGGGCGCTCGGGATGCCCTGGTGAATTACTACGCCGGTATCGAGCAGATCCTCGGAGCGGCACAAGCGGAGGTTCCCATGACCAACGGCAAGCACCCCAAGCACAGCGTCTCCAGTCGCCCCGATCCACTCGACCCGACCAAGCACCCGGCCAAGGCTGCCCAAGAATCGAAGGCCGCGAAGGTTGCCAGTGAAGCTGGATCACAACCTAAAGACGCGGCTTCGAGCAAGCATCCCAAGCCCTGAGTTGTGCCCATTCAACTTGCTTGTCCGTGCGGGCGTGTGCGACACGTACACGCTGTAGGACGCGGTGCATACGCCATGAAACGGCACGTACACAGGCACTTGCGGCGCATGAGTGACCAATCTGTACACGTTTCCTGGTGCATCAGGTATGGCACTTTCCAACCACTCCCCTCCAACCACCAACCTCGACCAACGGCTTGAACGTCAAGCCCGTTTCCAATGTCTTTGTTGATCAACTTTGCCCGGTGCTTTGACTTGGACTCCGCGGACAAGGTTGCCCTTCCGCTTCGAAGAAACGCCGACAACTGACCAAAGAAAAACCCGCCCTTGCATTTGCAAGAGCGGGCTGGTCAGAGTGACAAACTTTGTCACTCAGGAGCGGCCGTGCTGATGACGGCAGTCTCGACGGCGTCACTTGTTACCTCATCCGCCAGCATGAACGCGAGCATCTCCTGAGCCGCTGACTGGATACGTTGCAGTGACGCTCTGAGGGCATCGGCATTGCCGGCATAGAGCTGGATGTAGTCCGCACTGGCACCCAGCGCATCGATGCCCAAGGCGGTACAGACGACCATGCTCACGGCCTCGGCTTCAAGTTCCTTCGTCTTGCTTGACACAAGCGGGGTTGCCGAAGGCGTCGCGGTATCCGGTCTGTGTAGCCGTTCGTGGGCGAGTTCATGCACGAGCGTTGTCACGTACTCGGCTGGTGTCAGGTCGGCACGGATGCTGATGCGACCGCCGCGAGAGACACCTAGGACCGTCTCAGGCACGTCGGCAAGATCGGCGTCAATCGTGATACTGTGCGATGCTGCAAACCCGCGTACACGGTTGAGGAGATCAGTGGAAACATCGCCGTGTGCAGTGGCAAGGCTGGGCAGTGGTTCGCCGTCTGTCTGTGAGATGTCGAATACGTATACGCCTCGGAAGCGAATACTTGCTTCGCGTGCGTTGTCGGATTCCTTGCCCGCTCCCGCCTCAGACTTGGCAAGCAACGACTGTACCGGTGTATCAGCATCATCTCTATGCTTGCACCGCATCGGTGCCGCGATCACGATGCCCTTCTCACCCGCCTTGACAAAGCGGTTCACGCTCTTCCACGTCTGGAAGCCTGCAACGTGCGTCGCGTGCGGGCACTGGCTCACGATAAGTAAGCAATTACGGAAGCTATAACGGTGGAACCTCGCCATAGCGGTGAGGAACTGCGAGAGACTTTCGCTTCTTCCTTCTTCCAAAGCCTTGCACAACGTATCAAAGGCCTGTGAAGTCTGTTCTTGGATAGATGGTCGCTCTTCGCGTGTTCGCGTTGGCTGCCTGGTGCGTGCGGTGTTGGTCTGTGTCATCGTGATGCTCCGTGTCGGAAGGACCCCATGTCCCTCTCGCAAGAGCGAGGGCATGGGCGTCCTGACAGAGCGGAGCAAGGGCGGGAGCATCCGCACGGCACTCGGCACACGAAAGAAAATGAGGCGAACACGCACGGGGCGTGACACGACACCGGCACACTGCACAAACAACCGGCACTTTCCCGAAGGTGTCGTGGCGCGACCCGTGCGTGAGCCATCCACTCCGGGAGCCGACCGAAGGGCGGCGGCGTGTGCCGTGTGGGATCACGCGTGCGAGTGTCGTGCGGGTGCTCACGCCCGGTCACGATGAGACAGACCAACACTCTCGCCCACCACTGCAACACTTCGCACGATGCGACAATCCGGCAGGAGAAGTCTCACGGCTGACGTTATGCACTGTGTAGAAGGAGCGTTGACCACACTCGCTCATCAGCGGTGCGAGAGCCGCCACCGCAGTTCGCTCAGTTCCCACTTTGCCCGACGCCACAGGTCTTTGGCATTCGGCAACGTGACTCGCGTCGATCGAACAGTCGGTGAAGGCAGCCACCTGCAGAAGTGGTCTTCCCCGATCACGTTGGTGTGCGCTCGCTTTGCCTGAATCAGCAGCAACGCCATGAAGCACACCACGAGAATCAGGATGTACGTCAATCGGAATGCGTTGCTCTCAATATGGCACGCGTGGTTGAACAGGCCATGCAGCATCATGGAAGGTATCAGCGCGCAGAACAGTCCGGGTACGCCACCCGCTCGACTACTCAAAGAGGCCGCCAGACCAGTCCACAAACCATGAAAGCCTACAACAGAAACGAAGCGAACCAGGTAGATCAGAAACGGCAAGTGACCGTCATATTCTGTTGTGCAGTATTGCACGGCTTCTGCAACTCCAAACCCGATCCCACTGCAGAACCCCAGCCACATCCTTCCCGTCCGCGTTCCCTTACAGCCACGGGCATAAAGCGGGATCATCTTCACGAACTCTTCGCATAGCCCAACGCCCACGATGGATGCCGTGGCAACTTGCCACGACGCGTACGAAGACTTGTCATAAATCACGCCGTAGCAGCCATTGATGAGCCGTCCAAGCCAGACCAAGATCATGAATAGCCAGTTGTCCTGCACCGCAGAGTATCCGAGCGATGTTCGACCCCACCACCAGAGAACTTTGAGGACTATCAGTGCTGTGAGTGCGGTCCATGCCATGACAACGAGTCCGGACCACCGAGACCCGCCAGCCTCTTGCATCACGCTCGACTTGCACAGCAGCTTTGATATGCCCCAATACACGATCGCCATGCCAATGGCGCCCACAATCGGCCAGATGGTTCCCCGATCAAGAAACACCTCGCGACTTGTGGCGATGTTGGCGAAGAGCGTCGGCCATGGGATCACGTTGCTATCCAATGTCACGCCAATTGCAGCACACGCTCGAACTCCCAACGCAGGTACTGGCAGTCCCCCGGGCCAGCTATACAGAAGCAGCGGCAGGATGATGAGCGGGACAAGGATAAAGAATAACGCACAACGCACGCGGGAGAGCATGGCTGGTCCTTTCTGAAATGGGTGGGGTATCAGTTACTTCGTCGAGCGCGACTTCATGGAACGTGAGTCACCTTGCTTCGCTTGATCGATACTGAATCGAGGTCGCTCTGCTTCCTTGATGAGCGGGAAGAGTGGATCAAACAGCCTCGTCCAGTTCGCAACAAGGAGCACGGTGAGCGTCATGCCGACCGTCACAACAAACCGCAGTCCGAACGCTGGCCGTTGTTGAGAGCACAGGTGCAGCGATGATTCTGCGTCGTCGTCTCGCACAACTTGTCCTGCACTGGCTTGATGGTTCGTGTTCATCTCGTGTGTCCATCTGACTGATCCCACAACTCATCAAGGAACGGTGACGTGGAAGGTGAAACATCACGCTCTGATGCTCCATGTGGCTGAGTATCGAACGGCCGTTCTGCATCAGGATGGCCAAACAATCCATCTGCGGAATCGCCTTCATACTTCTGTGACGCTGAACCCGGCTGGTTTGCGCCACCTTCTGCCATGATTTGTGCTGCTAGTGTCTCGGCGTCTTCGGTGGTGCGTGCCTTCTGTGCGGCTATCCACTCGCAGTTGCGACTTATCAATGCTTCTTTCAGCGTGGCTCCGAGCGGGATGGAAGTGCCGGGGAGTGCAGGACGGGGTGCCATCGCTGGATGCAGTGCTCGCAGCTGGGCATCAGGAACTGGCCTCAGCCAGTCGATCACGGTGCCCGGGATCACCGTCTTCACCGGCATGGTGTTGCCAGTCCCAAAGACAACGTGCATGCCCTGCTCGCGGCTGGTCTTGGGCCAGTGCAGGAACTCTGACGCAAGGAACGCTCGGTTGATCTCCGTCTTCGCTGATGCCGAGTACGAGAGGTTGATCGAGGTGCCCTCGTTGCTCGATGACTGCTTGCCGCTGGTATGTCCCCAACTCGATCCGCGGCTGAACGAGTAGCCCGTGGTGGCGACCATGATCTCACGGTCGCCGATGCGCTGCGAGCAGTAGTCCGCCGTCTTGATGCAGGTCTGTTTCAAGAGTGCGTAGTTGCCGCACAGCCCAAGAATCTCATTCCCGAGATTCTGCCCATAGACGCGGTACAAACCTTCGATGGTCTGCATGCCCAGTACGACTCTTGCCCCTTTGGAGCGTCCCTTGTCCATGAGTTTGGGCAGAAAGTCCAAGTTGCCGGCTTCAACCAGTTCGTCGATGAAGACCCAGGTCTCATCGTTCTCGGTGTTGACTCCCTCGTCTTCAGTGCGGTCCAAAAGCACCTGCGTGATACGAGAGAAAATCGCTCTGTTGATCGCGTCCAATGACGCGCGGGCGGTTTCCCTGCAAGGGAGCAAGAGAATGGAGGGCGCTGTATCGGCGTGCATCCAATGCCGAATGCTGAACGGCGGGGTTTCGCAGGTGGACCACAATCGGGCCACGGTCTCGTACTCGGCGACTTTGAGGCGGATCGTGCTGACGACACTGCGGGTGGTGTCGTTGGGCTTACCCATGTCCATGAAGTGACACAGATACACCCGCTCGCCCTCTTCGCAGGTGCGAAGCACCTTCGCGAGAGTGTGTGGCGAGCTCATGCACTCGATGACGTCGTTGAGTGTCCATTGCCCGGGCGCCGCAAGGTGCAGTGCCTGAAACACTGCCTGCATGGTGTCACGCACAGCGTTGTTGAAGTATGGGTTGCGGTCGTCCTTCTCGTGTGGGCAGAGGATCGTGGCGACTTCCTTGGCAGCATCGGGTGTGCAAACATCGGCGGCGATATCCCAGGGCGTGCAGCGAAGATCGAAGGGATTGAGTACCACGATCGATGCGGGCGGCACGCCCATCGCAACCAACGTCGGATACAACTCGGTCTTGGGGTCATACACAAGCGCCCGCGCTCGCAGGCGTGTGTGCGGGGAATCGGTAGCAGCTTCCACGAGCGCAGACCGCATCAACATTTCCTGGATGATGGTCTTGCCCGACCCCACGCCGCCGATGATCTGAGAGTGCGGAGCGAGTTCGTGCGGGTCGCAGCGTTTAGCTCCCCAGAGAAGTCCGGCATGACCAACGGGATCGTTCGATACTGGTATCTCGGCGGGCACTGCGTATCCGTCGAGCAACGAAGTCACGCGTTGCAACATGTTTGATGCAATAGTTGTAAGTCCACGCCTACGCGTTGTATTGTGTGTGTCTGTCACGAGCGAAACTCCTGTTGCTTGCGGATAGTGTGTGATCCCAACTGCGGCTCCGAAGCGGCATGCGCATCCAGCGGACCAGACGCTCGAAAGTCCGCCGTGTCTGGAGTTGGGCGATGGCGAGGACCAAAGCCGTTCTCAACCACTCTTGCAGGTCCACGTTGGGGCATATCGGTGCCAAGCAATTCCACTCGCTCTGTCTGTGGCGAATGTGGTTCATGGCGACTTCGCAGTACAATCTGAAGCAGCCCATAGGCTGCCGGATACCCGAGCACAAACACCAACGCGTGCAACCAGTATGCTCCCGGTCCCAGCCCATCACCCACGTGCCAGTACCGTGCGGCGATGTAGTGATGCCAAAGATGGCACAGGCACAGGGCTGACATCGAACACACGCCTGTGAAGCACGCCAGCCGCACCACTACCACGCTGAGGTTGCGGGGCGTCGCTTCAAGCACAGCATCCCGCGCGCCGCGTCGTATCACAAACACGATCCACGGCAGGAGCAACCACTCGTGACTCTCGATGCGAACCGGAAAACGAATCGCCCTCATCAAGGCGTTCACAACTTCGACAAGTGTGTTGACCGCCGGGTCGTACCCGTCTAGAGGACCCGGTGTCATCACCGCAACTAATCCAAGGTGCAACGCACTCACCACAACCGCAACGACGGTGACGATCCATGCGTTGGCCTTGCGAGCGAACGTGGTTGATCCTGCGGGCCACAGTGGCAGGCAACGCTCCAGTATGTGTTGTATACGTGTCATGGTCGTTCCCTTAGTCGTCCTCTCGAACGTTCTCACAGGCGGCAACGGCTGTGCATTCAGATGACGCCATTTGCTAGAGTTTGTGACCGCCTGGGTCGATCTCCTGGGCACGCTTCTTGAATGTTGTCGTTTCGATGATTGGCACCGGATGCACTTTCGTGGGGTGCGGCGTGTCCCCAACCTTGAGATTCGTTGAGTCGTGCACCAGTTGCTTGCGAGTGGAGCGATTGATCGCATCTGACAGTTCACAGCAGTCTTCGCCGGCAGAGTTGATATCCGTGAACAACTCGCAGTGGCTCTTGTGACGCGAGATTTCGACGTAGAACTGTTCTCTGCTGGTATGGGCCGCGTCGATCAGGACGAGAGCGTGGGGAGAAGTTGTCCCCTGTGCCTTGTGCGTCGTCATGGCGTATCCCAGTTGCAGCGACTCGTATTTGTCCAACGGCACGCGGACGGTGCGGATGTTGTCTTTGAGGTCTCGTGTATCAAGCTGCACTTCGACAATCGCATGCCGTCCCACGAGTTCGAGCGGGCCGTGCTCGATGTTGAGGATCGTGCCCAGTTCGCCGTTGCGGATGTTGAGTTGCCTGTACTCATTCTCTGCAAACATCACCCTGTCTTCGACATTGAACCGGCGCCCACGTTTGTCGGTCGCGTATAGCCAGTTGAGCGGCCGTTCCTTTTTCATCGCAAGTTGTGTTTTCAAGTTGATCGCGCTGACCTCTTCATTCGTGGCTGCCAGCATGATCGTGCCGTAGTTGAATGGGCCGCTCAAGGACACATACCGCTTCACCATCCTGTCGATCGCGGCTTCCTTATCAGCGGCAATGTGCAGCAGGCCCCGCTCTGCATATGCCGAGAACGCACCTCGTACGTCTCCTTCCGAAGCCATCGTGACCGCGTCCCGCATCCACTGATACTTCTGCCGGACGATGGTCTTGAGTCGTTTACACCCGTGTGTGTTGCACAAGCGTTCAAAGCAGCCGCCCGTCGGGATGCTGGGCAGCTGGGCAGTGTCGCCCACGAGGACGACCCTCGCATCCCACGCGGCGGCATACCGGAACAGTTCTTCAGCATCGACTGAGCCGAGAAGTGAAGCCTCGTCCACAATCAGCACCGGTGACTTCGCGAACGGATGCGGGCCCCTAGGCAAGTACTGCTTCTCGTACTGCCTGATCTGCTCGAGCAGCATGGCAACTGTCCGAGTCGGAATGCCTGCGCCAGTGTACAGATTGAGTGCTGCCTGACCGGTGACGCAGAGCCCGAGCACATCGTTGTTCATCTGGCTGAATATCTTGCCAGCTGCCTTCAGCAATGTGGTTTTGCCCGACCCCGCAACGCCGTTGATGCACTTGAGGTCGCTGGCACGGTCGGTGATGTAGGCCAACGCTTCCCGTTGCTCTTTGTTGAGTCTCCATGTTGACGGAAAGACAATGTTGGGGGCTTGCAGCACCAGAGGCCGCCTGCTCTGTGAGGCGAGTTTTGCGGCGTGCTTCAGAAGCTGCTGCTCGGTCTCTATCAGTTGCCGTGAGGTATACTCGGGGAATGCGGCCTGCGCACGTTTTACCATGTAGATATCAGGATGCGTCGTGAGTGATTCACTTATGAATCCTCGCAGTGTCGCAGAAGAAACGCCCATCAACATGCACCGCTGGGCAACTTCGGCGATGATCTCCGGTTCTCTCGCAACACCCATCGCGTTGGCGAACATCTTGACCGCTGCCGCCACCTGCATCCTCGTCTGTGCCTTCACGTACTCAACGTCGGGCTTCAACGGTGGAAGCGTGGGTGTATAGAGCCGCTCCACGTCCAAGTACAACGCATCCGCAACTCCTCGCCACTGCTTGCGGAGCGTCTCTTGTGCAACGTGCGACTTGCGGTGCCGTGTTGCGAGTGCTGCGAGTTTGGCGGAGATGCCGCCCGCTTTCTCCCACTCCACGAGTTGTGCTTCGATCATCTGCGAACGGCGAGAGAATGCTTCTCGCAGTCGCTGTCCCATCTTCTGCACTGCAAAGCCCGTTCGTGATAGCGACGATTCGAGTGGAATTCGCAGACTGGTACGAATACCGGTAGCCAGTTCCGCCATGTATATCGCGTCGATCGCTTTGCGGTAGACGTAGAAGTCCCGGCTGCGGAGTGCTCCCCACGTGCCATCGTCCCGCAAGCCAACATTGAACACGATGAGGTGCGTGTGCAACTGCGGGTCCTGCACGCGGCTGGTGCCGTGCTCAAAGGCCGCGATCACCGCTCCAACTTTCTCCGCACGCGAACCCGTCGTGCCTCGTCGGGACACAAACGCCGCGCTCTCCATGAACTCGACAGCCGCCATCACCGCCCGACGGTGCGCCTGTTCTACTGCCCGCTGCGTGGGTTCGTCACCAAGTCCCCAGAGAATGCTGACGTCCTTCGGGCAACTGAGTGTGAGGTCCCAACCAATCTTGCCTCGCGTTCGCGTATCAGCCGAAAGATCGTTGCCTTGCTCGTTCGCATCTTTCGCTCGCCGCGTACGAGCGAACGCTCGAAGCGGCTCGCCCGTCGCCGGATGCACGCCATCAGCCAGACTGTCAAACGTCGCCGCGTCCATCTGCCGTGTACTGCGTCCGGTCGCAGTCCTCACCCACAGATCAAGCATCTGTGCGCCACGACCTAACCAATATCCGGGCCGTTCGCCCCCTTCTTGTTTGTACTCTTGCACGGAGAGTTCTTGTTGGTACCGGAGATTGGCCTTGACGACGGGAGCAATTGATAACACAGCATGCCTCCTTGGAGATGCAGACGGTCAACGGGGAATGACAAGGGAACAACTACGGTGTTCTGTCGGTGAGACCCGCCGCGAGCGGGTCGAGCAACTTGCGTTGCTGCTCGGCGGTGAACTTGAGTTCGGTCATGAGCAGCGCCATGGACTTGAGCACGCAGCGCCGAACTTGCTGCACTTCGTGAATGCAGGTGAGCACGGGGTCCTTGGGCCGAGCGTTGGGATTGAAGTACGCGAGCAACGCCGCACGCACAATGTGCGAGCGGTCCACACCCGCTCGCTTCGCTTCAGCGTCGATCTGGTCTGTGATCGTCGAATCAATGCGTACCGAGAGCGGGTGCTTGCCAGAGTCTCGCTTGACCGAGCGGCCTTTGGGTACATTGCTGGAAGAGTCCGGAGTGGCGGTCATGCCCTCCTATGACGGACAGTTCGCGTGTGTGCGCCGTCATACGACGATTTTCTTTCAGCTTGGCATCGTTCGCGAGTTGGTCATTCATGCCTGCGAGTCGCCTGAAAAACACCAAGGGAACGTGCGGTCTGGTGTTTTTGTAGGTGCTTTCGCACACTTTGCACAAACCTTCTAACGCCACACCGTTTGACTCCAAGTCAAAGGTTGGCTCTGGGGCGGACTTACGGATTTTCATCAGGCTCGCCCTGCGAGCCTGCTTCATCCGCGCCCGACCCATCCTCGGCACCTTGCTGCTTCTTGCTCTTCTCTCGCTGCTTTGCACGCTGGTCATTGATCCAACTGTGCGCTGCGTTGAGAGCCTTTGCGAGGGGCAGCAGGTCATCAAAGCCAAAGCTCTGACTCTCCCGATACTCCTCATCGACCTTGTACGTGCGGCCCACCGTGACGTTGTGGATGGTGCCCTGCGGAATCTGGTTCTCCCAGACCGCTGCTTTGAGCGAACCCATCCGAATGACGTGCACGGGCTTGGTCCTAGTGTTGCCACCCTGACCGCCTCCACGCTGTCCACCGCCACGCGGCCCACGCTGGCCGCCTTTGCCTGGCTGCTTGCCGTTCATCGTTGCTGTTGCCATAACTCAAACCTTTCTGGTCATAAAGACCATTGGCACTAGCCGCGACGTTCCCTTGGCAGCAGCTGTTATGGCAAATCAACCCGCATGTGTAACATCGATATCAGACACTCCCGTTGATATTTGTTTGCGAAACTCGCCCACGGCAACTGCTATTGTCCTCGATTAGCGGCGATGCCGTTGAGAATTTCGGCGTGCGCCGGCATATTGACCCATCCGCTCGCATTCATCGATTGATCGATGTTGTCCTTTCTCAGTTCCCGAAAGCCCGTGCCAACAACTCCAAATATCTCGTAAGCCTGACGCCCAAGCGTTCCACAGTTCCTCGCCACCACGCCTAAATCACGTTCAAGTGCAGGAACGCGGCCGATCAGCGGAGTCCATTCGCTTGCTTGTTTTGACAGTGCATCTATCCGAGCATTCTGAGTACTTGCTAGTTCGGCTACCCCGCCCGCTGCGCGTAGAGTCTCATCGGCGTCTTTCAACCGTTGAATCAACATGACGAGCTCGTTGCTACCTCCTTTTTCAAGCATCGTCTTCGTCAACTCAATTACCTCTTGCTGCTTGAGAGTAAAGTCAGATACTCTCTTCTGAAGTGCATCGAGTGTTGCCTGCGATTCCTTCGCTCGATACTCGAGCACGCTTCGAGATCGCTCCAACTCCACCAACTGTTTGTCGGATTCTTGCAACTTAGCACGAACTTGCTGTTGAACTTCACTCTTGACGACACTGTTGAGTTGAATCCACACCCCGATCACAGCAATCACAACGATAGCGAGTCCACTTCCGAGAAGTATCTTGACGATGGTCTCAAAGCGAGTCAGCGAAACTTGAACACGATCATCAAAGGTGTCTTTGGCGATCCGAATAAACTTATCCGTGGTTTCTTGTTCCATGTGTGAAGTCCTGTATGGTGGTCAACAACGTGCGGTCTGCGGGGCAGATGGTGACGAAGTGTTCGGATACAAATCGACATCAGGTTAGGGCTCGTCATCACGAAATGCCGAAGACGCACGCAAAGAGCTCACAATCACATCCGCAAGCACCGCCTCGAATCGCTCTCGCTCCAACTCACCACCGCGCGAGTTTGGCGGCAGCTTCAACGCGGGGAGAGTCTTCGCGGCTCGCTCGATCTCCTCCATGGCGTGGTCGATTGCCTTGATCACGGCTCGTGCAACGTGGCTGGTAGTCAAACGAGTCCTAGTCGTCCGTCGAAAGACATCGACGAGGTGCTCGATGACCGCATCGGCCTTGGGCGTGAGCATGAACTCGCGTGAAGTCGATGGAATGAACTCGGGGTAGACAACTCGTTGACGCGGCACCGCTTCGGTGCGAGTTGAAGTGTGTGTGTTCATCCCGTTCACTCGTGCTGATTGTCTAACGCTCTCTCTCGCAGACTGCTCAACTCGCGAGCGAGCTTGATCGACAGTATTGTGAGTCTGATCTGCAGTGACGTTGACACTTCCCGCCATGGTGGTCTCGCTGCTGAGGTCCAACGCAGTGTCGCTGCTGGCCTGCGTGCGTCGCTCTGCGGATAGTGAGGCTTGCTTGGTTTCCGTATTGTCTTGCGGCTGGAGTGCTTTCGCAGCAGCACTCAGATCAAACAACTTCGCGACAGACGAACTCGGTATGGACTTACTGATTGGCTTGGGCATACTTCACCTCACATTCCTGCCACATTGGCTTCAAGTTCAATAGCCTGTTCGTTTACTCGTCGCGGCTGCCGCTTCATCTGAAACTTGTCCAGCACTCCGTAGTCTGGCATTCCCAGCGTCCCTGCCAGAAACTCCTCGCGGTGCATCGCACGATGGTCTACTTCCAGTGCCAGCCGCAGATACTGGTGTGCGACCTGATGCAACTCCCACTTCGGCAGTTGAAACACAGTCTTCCCACTGCCCGAAGCCTCGGGAAGTATCACTGCTTGCCTGATTCCCGTAGAAAATCCCCTCCCCGGCACACCTTCATTCACAGCCTGCTCCAACTGCGAGCGCAGTTTGGTTGCCCGCCCATCGATATTGCTGAAGATCACGCCCAACACCTCCAGCCCTGGGTTGCGTAACTTGCGGACATCACCGATGTCCTTGAACGCCTCCGTCAATCCTCCGAGCGAGAGCGGGTGTGGGAACGCTGACAGCAAAAACCACTGCGCCGCCGAGTACGCTCCCACTGTCGTTGCGAACGCCGCCGAAGGACCGGTGTCAAGCAGCACGTAGTCGTACTTGCCACTTGCCTCTGCGAGCGGACGCTCCAGGATTCGCGTGCGGTCCACGTACTTGCTGAGAAGCGTGTCGATCTCAGAAAGTTGCGGCCTTGACGGCACAAGGTCCACCCCGTGCGGCATGCCGTCACTTTCCGTGAGCACAAGCGACGCGAGCGATTCATCGCTGGTGAACAGTTCCAACGTCCCTGAAAAACTGTTGACGGGGACACCCAAGTGCTTGGTCGATCCTGCTGCGGGGTCTAGGTCAATGATCAGCACGCGTTTTGCCAGCAGCCCCAACGCCGCCGCCAGATGCACGCTGTTGGTGCTTTTGCCTACACCACCCTTCTGATTACCCACCGCGATCACCGATGTCGCGCGTGCAAAGTCTGCACGATCACCCCGAAGTCCACTTTCTGTTTTGTCTGATAGAACCATGTTCTCCCCTCTTTGACTCGCTTTCATCACACCGCTTTCCGCTGCCGCATTCCTGCACTCACGGCTTCACGCTTGCTGGCTCGCCGGCGTGCCCGCATCCACGCACACGATGAGTCATACCGCACGCAAGCACTGAACACAAGCAGGAATCGTGATCCACCGATCATCTTCGCATACGGGCATGCACGGAAACCCGTGCCCCTGCACGCCTGCTCCCGCGCATCCACGCACATCCGCAGGCGAGCACCCGCGATTCCCCGCATCCCCGCACACGCCCAGGGCGGGGTCTCCATGCCCAGTCGCGTGATTCACGGCGACATGCCAGATCACCAAGCAAGCGCAGCACTCACCACTCGCGGCACTACGCCTCCACGGCGAATCCAGAGTCACAAAAGTGCCGCGTGATACGAGTTCACACGAGCAGGGGCATGGATGCCTCCGCTCGTTCATCACGGGACTTCTATGGGCCTCTACGCTATGTACCTTGCAGCTCGGTCAACACGAGCAGCCACAACCACTTGCCAAGCAATGCAAGCAACGACCGGCACCGGCATGCACACGAGTGTGCCAATCGTCGCAAGAACAACACAAGGATGTGTTGCACGCAACGAAACTTTCAACTCCAAAGCACAATCTTGTGTTTCACGTGTTCAGCTCTCAACAAAAATACCTCTTAGAGCCCCTCTTTCGAGTCGTTCACCAACGCCGCCGCGAAAGGCGGCCAACCTCCAGAATCCCACACCGAACTGCCTTGCCATCCCCGGCGGCTATGTGCTCATCCCAGGAAGGGCGATTCTCGGGGCATGGTGGCGCTACAAGGCAGGGTTGATCGAGTTCAGGACACTCAAGGTGTACCTCGCCTCATTCGAGGTTCTGGCGCGACGACAGGGGCATTCTTCCCTATGCCACCAGACCTCACGCTCCGACCGTCTCTCCACCCCCAGTTTTACCACGTCTGAGTTTGCCTCGCTCCTCGTTGGTTCCCCACCAACCAAAGGGCAGGGCAGGGTGGGCGAGCGGGTGAATCAGCACGAGGACACCACTGGCCCTCGGGTTGATTCCACCCGCCGCTCCCAAAGCGTCACGTCGCACCTCAACACCCTTGTCGAACAAGGAATGCTCGAATGGACATCAACACGACTGCGCCACCCGCCAACCACCGCATGGACCAATACACCAGTTCCAGAAGACTCCATCGAACTCTTCGGTCAAGGCAACATGGCTCGGCTGATACCGATCCCACGCCGACTCCTTCGGTCAATGCTCACAACCACGAGCCCCGCAATACTCGCAACCGCACTGGCGCACTGCATCCGCTGCCTGTACAACAAGGGCACACGCCAGCAGGGCAGGGGACTGGTCAAGTGCTCATGGATCGCCCAAACCTTTGGTCTCCACGAACGCACCATCAAGCACGCACGAGCCACGCTCTCAGCACAAGGCTGGTTCACACTCGAATCCACCCCGCAGCACGTGATGAACCGTTGGGGCGAATGCCATTCACTTTAGTGAGTGGGCGGTAGCGTTCGGCGCTTGTGCGGCGCGA
>CAZEZV010000004.1:0-33985 GCA_964516725.1 uncultured Phycisphaeraceae bacterium | reverse complement strand
TGCCGTTGAGCCAGTCGGGGAAGTCGCTTGAGAAAGTCATTCCAGAAGCGTGCGAGGACGCCGCGGCGGTTTGTTCGCCAGTTCCGAAGGTACCCGCTGAGCCCCATGCAACGATGACGGGAATGAGACCGAGCATGATGACGCTGAATAGGTCTTGGACGATGGAGATGCCCAGGCTCACTCTGCCATGGAGGGCCGAAGTTTCGCGGCGCGACATGATGACGCGGACGAGGACTGCGGTGGAGCACATGCTCATGCCGAGGGCGAGGATGAGGGCGTTGGGGCGGGGGATGCCGAGCAGCAACAGCAGGCCCCAGATGAGGAGCGCGGAGACGAGAGTTGAGGCGATGCCGACGGCGAGGATGTGCACGAGGCCCTTGCGCATCGAGTTCACGTCCAGGTGCAGGCCTAGTGTGAACATGAGGAGGACGAGGGCGAGGTCGGAGATTTGTTCAACGCTTGCGCCGTCGGAAATGAGTTTGAGGGCGTGCGGGCCGACGAGGGCTCCGGCGAGGAGGTAGCCCGGAATCGCTTCCATCTTGAAGCGACGGAAGATGGTCGCGACGATCGCGGCGGTGACGAAGAGGATGACGAGGATTGCGCCGAGGCTTTGGGAGCCTTCGGGGACGGATGCGCCGGAGGATGCGAGGGAGAGGAACACGGGGCAGGGTAGTTCGTAGGTTGGCGGTCCTCCGCCAACTCCCCGATGTGCTTTCATCGGCAGTCTCCGCGGATGCGAAGTGTGTTGAGGTTGTTGAGACGCTGAGACACGGGGCAATCGCATTGTCTGCTTCGGGTTTGGAAATGAATCGCGAAAATGTCTGTCGCCCCTTTGGGGCTCGCTTGTTTTGCTTGCTTTCCAGGGGTTCACTTCGTTCACCCCTGGCAACTATCTTGCGACCCTTCGGATCGAAAACGGATAGTGCGATTGCCCCGCGGGAAGACGATGAAAGTCTTTGAAAGTGTTGGTCGCTTGCCTACCGTGCGGCATGACGACTTCGGATACGACGAGAAACACGGCATCGTTTGGCACGGTTGTCGCGCTGACTGGGGCGACTGGGTTTGTTGGCCGCGCGATGGCGCAGGCGTTGCTTGCGGCGGGGTACAGCGTTCGTGCGCTGGTTCGCAGCCGGGACAAGGCGCGAGAGGTTTTGCCGAATGACCGGCGGCTTTCGCTGGTGATTGGCGACGGGGCGAACGCTGACGATGCGCGGGAACTGCTTCGCGGGGCCAACATCTGCATCAACCTCGTGGGCATTGTGCGCGAGGATCGCAAGACGGGGCAGACATTTCAACGCATCCATGTGGATGTGACGCGGGTGCTGGTGGCGGCGTGCGAGGAGCTTGGGGTGCAGCGATATGTGCAGATGTCGGCGATCGGCGCGAGCGACACTGGGGTGTGCGCGTATCAGACCAGCAAGTTTGACGGGGAGAAGGCGGTGCGGCTGTCGAGCCTGAAGTGGACGATACTGCGCTGCAGCATGATTCACGGCGAGGGCGGCGAGTTTATCGAGCAGGCGCAGCAGTGGTGCAAGGGCGAGGCGGCGCCGTGGTTTTTCCTGCCGTACTTCACGGGGGGCAAGGAGGATCCGCGGGTGCCGCTGGGCGGGACGAATCCGGTTGCGGCGCGGATTGCGCCGGTTGCGGTTGAGGATGTGTGCGCGGCGTTTGTAGCGGCGATCAACAGGGATGCGACGTTTGGCGAGGTGTACAACATCTCGGGGCCCGACGTGATGACGTGGCCTCAGATGCTGGAAACGATTCGCGACAACACGCCCGGTGCGCACAAGTTTTCGCCTTTTGGCATTCCTGCGGAGCTTGCGGCGCTTCAGGCGAAGGCGATGGGCGCGATCGGGCTGGGGTCGCTGCTGCCGTTTGACGAGGGGATGGCGAGGATGGGTGCGCAGGACAACTTTGCGGACTTGACGAAGGCGAAGGAGGACTTGGACTTTGTGCCTCGGCCGTTTGCGCGTTCGTATGCTGCGTATGCGGGCGCGGGGCATTAGAACAAGTGGCAGAGAAGTTTTCACCACAGAGACACGAAGGACACAAAGAAGAAAGACATTGAGAGTCGGAACTGCACTTTTTCTTCTGCAGAATCAACAGGGCTCATCCGTTGCTTTTTGTGAAGGGTTCAAAATACTCGTCATGCACTCCGTTCGTGGGCGGCGGGAGTCGAGAATGAGCGACACTTCTTTGATGACATGCAATCACTCACGATGAAACCCGGCGTTTGTTCATGGTCGCTTCAGCCGAATTCGCCGGCGGATTTGGTTGCCAAGGTGAAGTCGTGCGGGCTTTCGCGTGTTCAGCTCGCCCTGGGGACGTTGTGCGACTTGGCTGCTCGTGAGTGGTCCGTTGATGCGGTGCGAGACGCTTTTGCCGCGGGCAAGATCGAAATCATCTCCGGCATGTTGGCGGCGGTGGGGGAGGATTACTCCACGCTTGAAACGATCAAGCACACGGGCGGCTTTTTGCCTGACGAGCACTGGCTCACGAACAGGCGTATGGCGATTTCTCACGCCGCAGTTGCGGCGGAGCTTGGGCTTTCGCTGGTGACGACGCATGTTGGATTTCTGCCACATGACACGACCCTGGCGGCTGATCGGGCGCTGCGTGCGCGGATGATCGACCGGATTTCGGAAGTTGCGGGCATCTTCGCGTCGAAGGGCGTTGCGCTTGCGCTGGAGACGGGGCAGGAAGCGGCACCGACGCTGGTGGACGTTCTTCAAGAGCTCAACGAGCGACTTGCGGCGTCGTCGACACCAACGAAGGTCGGCGTCAACTTTGATCCTGCCAACATGATTCTGTATGGCATGGGCGAGCCTGTTGAGTCGCTCATGACGCTTGCGCCGTGGGTCAGGCAGATTCACATCAAGGACGCGACGCCGAACACGAACCCTGCGTTGCATGGCGGGTGGGGCAGTGAGGTTCCTGCGGGCACTGGTGCGGTTGATTGGGGGCGGTTTTTCAAGGTTGTCAAGGAAAGGCTGGCGGGAGTCAATCTTGTCATTGAGCGCGAAGCTGGGGATGATCGGGTTGGGGACGTCAAGGCTGCGGTTAGGCTTCTTGAACAGAAGATGCCGATGATTTGATCATGCCCGAACGACTTTCGGGCGGCTTTGCGTGGTCGGTGCTCCAAGTTCCATGAGTCCATTTGTGCCACACCGCCCCGACCGCTTTAAGCAGCAGTCGGCGGCACTTATGATGCATGTCTGATCAATATTCAACTGCAATGCCGACCCGCTCTGCTCACCAACCTAGTTCTCCAATCCGCGTCGGCGTGATCGGCTTGGGCTTCATGGGGCGCACGCATGCGCGTGCTGTGCTCGCTGCGGAGCGAGAGGGGTTGCCGTGTCGTCTTGTTGCGATGTGCGATCACAGCGCTGCGGGGCTTGACAGTGCGCTCGCGACGTTTCGGGGTGACACGTCAGGCTCGGGCAATCTCAACACTGGTGCGGCGATCACGGCCGATGCGGCTCGGCTTGCGACGCTGAGGCAGACGACGCGCCTTGACGACGTGCTCAACGACAAAGACATTGATTTTGTCGTGGTCGCAACGCCAACCGACACGCATACGCAGGTTGCAACTGCGGCGATGCGGGCGGGTAAGCATGTCTTGATAGAGAAGCCGGTGGCGCTGAATCTTGGCGACATCGCTTTGCTGAGCAGTGCCGCAGCCGCGGCGAATCGGCGGTGCATTCCGGCGATGTGCATGCGCTACTGGCCTGGCTGGGCGTGGCTGCGAGACCGTATCAGGGACAAGTCGTTTGGCGAGTTGCGATCACTTGCGCTTGAGCGGGCTGGCGCGCGGCCGACGTGGAATCCCTTTTACGCCGACGTCAATCGGTGCGGCGGTGCGCTGTTTGACCTGCATGTTCATGACACGGACTTTGTCATTTGGTGCTTGGGGAAGCCGCAGAGTGTGTCGAGCGTTGGTGATTCTGCGAACCGCAGTCATGTCGTCACGCAGTATCGCTGGCAGAACAGGCACGACATGCCGGATGCTGTCACTGCTTCTGGCTCGTGGCGGCTGGCTCCGGCGGCTGGGTTTATCATGCGATTTCTTGCGATTTTCGAGGGTGCGACGGCGGAGTTCGCGCTTTCGCAGGATGCCGCGCACCCGCATGGGCGCGTGCGGCTTTCGGATGCGAAAAATCAATCGGACATTGCGCTGTCTGCGATTGGCGGCTACGAACAGCAGATGCGGCACACTTTGCGGGTTCTTGCGGGGGAGAACGCGGACGATCTGCCGACGATGCAGGACTCTGAGGTGGCAACCAGGGTTTTGCTTGCTGAACTCAAGAGCATGGCGGAGGGGCGTGCTGTGGAGGTTGATCAGGCCTGAGTGAACGTCTCTACCATTGTCGGTGCAGCCTTTTCCACACATCGACCTTGGCACACTCTCGTACGCAGAGGCGTATGAAGAACAGACACGGCGGCACGCTGAGGTGCTTGCAAATCGTGAATCAGGCTCGCTGCCGGCGGGTTTTGTCCTGAGTGTTGAACATCCGCCGGTCATTACCATTTCGCGACGGCCGAGCGCGGCAAGCCACTTGATTGCTTCGCGGGAGTATCTTGCATCGCAGGGCATATGCGTTGAGGAGACTGATCGAGGCGGGGACATCACGTATCACGGGCCGGGGCAACTGGTGGTGTATCCGATCATTGATCTGAATCGCGTCAATCTTGGGTTGCATGACTACATGCGGCTGCTGGAGCAGGCAGTCATCGACACGTGCGAGCGATTTGGTGTTTCGGGGCATCGTGATCCGGGTGCCACCGGCGTTTGGGTCGATCACAGCAGCCAACTTGCCAAGGTTGCGGCGTTTGGCGTTCGCGTGCGGCGGTGGATATCGATGCACGGCTTGGCGCTGAACGTCTCGACGAATTTGGAGCACTTCAAGCACATCGTGCCGTGCGGGTTGGCGGGGAGGCCTGTGACGTCGCTTGAGGAATTGATGGGTGGGCGCGGGCCGACGTTTGAAGAGGCGAAGAGGGAGGTTGTCGGGCGGTTGCAGAGAATGTTGGTGGAGCGGTTGGATGCGTGCTGCGGAAAGCGATGTTGAGTTGAATGTGTGGGAGGGCTGCGAATGAAAGTGCGATTCATCTTTGCGTGCGTGATTGCCAGCGTGTTGATGTG
This sequence comes from uncultured Phycisphaeraceae bacterium, assembly GCA_964516725.1. Taxonomy (GTDB): domain Bacteria; phylum Planctomycetota; class Phycisphaerae; order Phycisphaerales; family UBA1924; genus BJHL01. Next base: position 28,842 of record CAZEZV010000004.1, on the reverse strand, counting down.
TGTGGGTGGCGCGATGGGGCAGAGTTCGGGTGCCTCTGCGCCGTTTGTGTTCTTTGCGCAGTGTGGGGATCCTGACCAGACGTTTGATCCGGCCGTGGGCAGTGCGGATCGCAAGTCGTCGTACCCGGGCACATGGTGCGGGCTCGAGAGCACGGATGGGAAGCAGACATGGGACCTGGACATTCCTGCGCCGGACGTTGAATCAAAGGTTGAGTTTCGGCTCAGCGGGTATCCGGCGTTTGATGCGGACAGTGTGGAGTATGCGGTGCTGCGGTTTGATGTGCTGTATGAACCGGAGGCGGGCAGCGGCACGCCACGGGTCCCGGAGAGTGTGTCATTTGTGGATCACGAGTCGTGCGGGGGGTTGTGTACTTTTACTTACACAAAGGGCTTGCGGGAAGCGCTTGTGAAGGCGGGCAGAGACGAGCGGCAGTGGATTGCGCTGACGCTTGACCTTGTGTCAGGCATTGTGGATGCTTCGGAGATTGATGGGCGGGGGAATCCGGTGGCGGGGCGGTGTTACCCGAATATCCCGCTTGACCTGAGGGATGAGTCGACGGGACGCTATCCGGCGAAGGAGTGCAGGCAGATATTGCGAGAGGCCAGCGACGGGACACTGCAGGGTTCGCTGCAGTGGAACGGGAAGGTGAGCTATGTGTCGTTGACGGGGCGGGCGCGCAAGCCGTCCGCGACAAAGGTGATGACGGTGCGGAGCGTCGAGGATCAGGTGGGGACGTCGATGCTTGGGAGCTGTGTTGATCTTCACGCGGCGGACGGCTCGCACTGGAAGATTCTTTCCAAGTCAACGCCGGAGGCGTGGGTCGCGGAGTTTGTGGCGGTGTTTGATGCGCCAGAGGCCGTGCGAAACGCGAAGGAGGGGTTGCACATCAACGCGATATTGGAGTTCAATGGCGCGGCGGGAGGCTCGGCGCCGGGTCGGTACACGCTGAGCGTGATCGATCCTGGGAAGCAAGCTCCGGGCAACGAACTGACGGTGTTTGATGACTTGCTTTCGACGAGTGGCTACAAGGAAACAAAGACGAGGTGCGAGATCAAGGACATCCGGAGGCATATCGACGCGAGTGGGCGGATTCGGATCAGGTTTTCTTACCGCAACAACTTGAAGAGCATCCCGATCATGAACGTTGTCGAGAGGTTTAACTCTGCGACGGTTCCGTCGGTGCAATTGGACCGGCTGCGGATCATTGTGCGGGTGCCGGAGTGATCCAGTCTTTTTCGAGGGCGATGGGGGTGTCGGCTCTGCGGAGGACACCTTCCAACTGGCTCGCGAGCGCTTCGTGACCCTTTGATCGCAGGGCTGGGATTGTCTTTCGGAGCGTCTCGCGATGCAGTTGAGAAGTGGCGATGGTCTGGGCGCAGCGGGTGATTGCGGTCAGGTCGGAGGCGCTGAGGGCTTTGTGTGTTTGGTCGTCCTGGTCGCGTTGGCTGCTGTCGAGGGCATGCGCGATGAGGCTTACCACGCGAGATTCGTCCGAGCGATCGGGAGATAGATCGGTCTGCGGCGGCGTGTGCGTGGGCAGCGGGGTGTCATGTTCAACGTACTCAATGAGGGCTGCGAGTTCGTCGCACGACGCCGCGATTGCGCCGGGCCGGCCTTTTCTCTCGCTCTCGGCGGTGCGTGCCTCATCGAGCAGGCGCTTGGCGCGGGCGTAGTCGGCGACACTGGCGGCGCACTGTGCGGCTGCGAGCGTGATGGATGGAAGGCGGCAGTCGGGATCGGTTTGCGTGCTGCGCTTGCGGGCGAGAGCGAGGGCGTGGCCTGCCCAGATATCGGCTTCGTGCGTGTCGCCATCGCGGAGCGCCCAGTCGCGGCAGAGCATGGCGATTGCGAGTTTGGAGTCAACCTCTTCGTCGGGGAGTTTGCCGAGACGCACCCATGTCCAGACGGCTTTGTTTCTGGCCTTGGTGTACATGCCGTCGCGGGCCAGGAGGGTTGCGCTCACGATGCCGGTGCGAAGGAGGGCTTCGTCGTAGAACTCGACGAGGCGGCCCTTGGACTCGTCGTATACCTGCGCGCGGGCCAAGTCCCAATAGCCGCGGGCGGTGGGATCTGTGCCGATTTTTTTTCCCTCGCGCAGCTTGTCAACGACGGCGGGGGGCATGTTTGTGAAGGGTGCGGGCGGGGTGTCGACGGTTTCCGCGAGCAGGAGCATGGTTTCAAGGGTGCGGGGGTCTTCGTCGAAGGTGGTGCGGATTCGGGCGAGCATGGAGCGATTGGCGAGCTCGTGTGCTTTTTCTCGGTTGCCTTCTGCGAGGCTGATTCGGGTTTCGAGTTCGAGCACAGTTGGTTCGAGGTCTTTGGGAGAGCCGAGGCGGGTCCACAGATCTCTTGCGTGCTGTGCGTGCGTGCTAGCGGCACTGGTGTTGTTCTCGGCGACACAGATTGTGCCCAGCGTGGCTTGCGCTTCGAGACGATCTTCGAGCGGGAGGCTTGAGTCTGTGGCGATCGGTTCGCATGCCTCGCGGGCTTTGGATTGGAGACCTTGTGCGAGGAGTGTGTTGGCGAGGTCTGTCTTGAGTTTGGCGACGGCGCTGTTGTGGAGGGACGCGTCGACTGGGGCTTGCTCGACTGAGCGTGCGAGTGATCTCAGCGCCTCGCGCTGATGATGCTCGGCTTGCACGTACAGCTTGTGGGAGAAGTAGATGCTTGCGAGTATTGTGCGCAGGCTTGCGTCGGTGCGCGGGCGCGACCGCAGTTCGCCCATATCCAGTCGCAGCGAGAGTGAATCGATGATCTCGCGCTGCGCCGTTCTTGGCGAGTCTGTCAGAGACACCTGTGTTGGGCCGAGCATCTGGAATGTGAGGATGCGGACGCCCTCGGCGTTTGAAGATTCCTGCACGGCGCGGCTGGATGCGATCTGCGCGCGGGTTCGCTGGTTTGACCAGGCGAGCAGGCCGGCGGTGATCGCGGTGAGGATCGCGGCGATCGCCAGCAGCGGCTTCCAGCGTTTTGCGGCGGCCTTGCGCAGGCGATACCACGCGCCGAGCTGCGGGGCGATCACGGCGCGGCCTTCGCGCAGGCGACGGAGGTCCGCGGCTAAGGCTTCAGCGGATTGATAGCGATGCTCGGGGCGCTTTTCGAGCGCGTGCATGACCACGGCGGCTAGGTCGCGCGGGGCCGAGCCTGCTCCAAACTCTTTTCGCAGGCGAAGGGGATCGGGAGCGGCGTCGCGGATGCGGGCGATTGCCTGTGACAGGGGCAGGTTGGAGAGCTCGAGGGGCGGAGCGCCGGCAAGCAATTCGTATAGCACGACGCCCAGCGAGTAGACATCGCTGCGGACGTCAACGGCTCGAGGGTCGTTGATCTGCTCGGGCGAGGCGTAGCCAAGGGTCCATGCCGAGTCGCCTGTCATGGTGGATTGGGCACCGACTTCTGCGCGGCGGGCGATGCCGAAGTCGAGCAGGCGCGGCGCGTTGGCTTTGTCAACGAGGATGTTGGAGGGCTTGAGGTCGCGGTGGATCACGCCTGCGCGGTGCGCGGCGGTGACGGCGTCGCAGACATTGCAGAATACGCTGAGACAGGCGTCGAGGCGCGCCTTCGCGGATTGGCCGGCGAATTCGTGTTGATCGATGCGGACGCCTTGCACGTACTCCATCGCGATGGCGTATCGCTCGGCGCGCATGGGGACGACTTCGTAGACGGTTGCGATGCAGGGGTGGCGCAGGTTGGCGGCGATTTCGGCTTCGAGCTCGAAGCGCTGGCGCTGCTTGTCGGTCGAGAAGACGCCGGCGAGCAGCATTTTGACGGCGACTTCGCGCTTGGTGCCGTCCTGGTGTGCTCTATACACGATGCCTTGGCCGCCGCGATGGAGTTCTTCGATGAGCGTGTAACCGGGGACGAGGTCGGGTGCGACATCGAGCGAGGAGGGTTTGGCTTGAACGTGTGCGGGCGAAACAACCTGCCCGAGCAATTGGGCTACGCCGGAGTTGGAACGGATTTCTGTGATGAGCCGGGAACACCTCGGGCACTTGGCGACGTGCTTTTGGGTGTGCGGATCGTCAGTGGTACCGGCGGCGAATGCTTCGAGGGCTTTCCATGAGGGGCAATCGCGTGAAACGGCGTTCCATGAGGCGTCCGCGGACAAGGGATCCGTTGGTGGCGGGGTGTGGGGTTGGTCGGGATGCTCCGGCTGGATTGGCACAACTCACTTCCTGCTTCCATCGGTCCATTCGTCCATGCCGTAGGCTTCTTGCAGGCGCTCGATTATTTCTCTGAGGCGTTTGAGCATTCGGTGTTTGATCACATACACCTGATCGACGCTGATGCCGCACTCCTTGGCGACGGATTCTTCAGGAACTCCTCGGAGTTGCACCAGCTCGAACGCTCGCTTGGTGGTGGGGGATGCCTGGCACTCTTCGTCGAGCAGCCGCAGAGATTCGTGGACGATTTTTTTCTGCGTTTCGTCGTTCCAGGAACTTTCGATTGCTTCAAAGTTTGGGTGATCGTCGATCGCCGAGTCGCCCCGCCAGTCGGCGGCGCGGTAGCGCCCACGAAGCACATCGATGACGCGCCGGTGGGCGATTGTCAGAATCCAAGTGCGAAAGCGGCCTTTGGCGCGATCATACTGGCCTGCGCGAAAGCCTGTCATGACGTCTACAAGAGTTTGTTGCGCAACGTCGGAGGCGTCCTCGCCTCGCAGCCCGGCACGCATCGCGACGGCGCTGATGATCGAGCGATAGCGCGAGTCGAGCGCCGACCACACTGCCTGATTCGCCGGGTCGCGGAGAGCCTCGAGCATCGCGGAAGTCGTGATGGACATGCTCTGGGAGATCATCGCAATGCTGGACTGATCAACAACTTACAGACGCGAGAAAGAGACGCCGAGGGGAATCTGGGCAATCGCTGCAAGAAACATTCGCGCTGCCCGAACACCCCGGCAGAACTGACCCTGCACACCGAAGCACGACCGCCGCACTGTGCGGCGATGCTTTCGGGTTCAGTGTCAGCGTATGGAAAGGATCACAATCATGAGACGGTTCCGAAACTACGGTATGTGGGCACTGCTAATGGGGATGGGGGGAGCGGTGTTGCCAGCAATTGCGCAGTCGTGTCCGCTGGCACCTTGCGGCCCGGTGGTGTTCCAGAACAGTGCCTGTAGCAACGCGGCATGGACAATGCTGGACATTATTCAAGGCGGGAACAACGCTCCGGGGTTCTTCAGGGGCTCTCCTATTGTCATCCCATCGTTGACGTTTCCGGCGAACGGGGGCAATCCTGGGTGCTTTGAGCGCCTGACGATAAACGTTCCCAACGCACCAAGCCCGACAACCGAAGGCGCCGCATTCATTCCGGTCCTGATGGTGGGGGCAACGTACACACCCAGCTCGTCAGGGCCGATTCAGGCGATCAACTACTACGAGGACTCGATCTCCATCAGCGGCGCACCCTCCTCTACCTGCGTCATTTTTCAGGGCGGCGAGTACTTCAGTGCGCACGCTCGTCGGATCAGCGCTGGCTCGCCGACATGGGTGCGCCAGTGCATCATGAACCTGGTCGTCACGGACTTTGAGAACGTACGTCGGCGTGTGGGGGACTCGACGGGTCCCAACAATCCAAACTTTTCCTCGAGCGGCTCGGTGATGAACTTCGGCATCATTCGAGCAAACAGCACGGGGGCGGGAGGAGGCGGGTACACGACGATCTCCGGATTTGACAACGTGACGGTGCAGATCGTGCCGCCAGCACCAGCGTACAACACGCCGACGGGCTGCATTCCGTTGACGGTGAACTCTGGAAACGACGCAGGCAACAACTGTTGTGCGACGACCGACGGGAGTTCATCGTGCGGCGGGGTCAATGACATCTGGGCGTGCTTCACGGCGTACTGCACCAATCCCATCACGATTCGAACGTGCGGGTCAAACTTTGACACAGTGCTCTCTGTACACAACGACGCGCCGGGCACGGTTGCGAACGAGGTTGCGTGCAACGACGACGCGTCGGCAGGCCCGTGCTTCGGCACGACGCAGTCGGAGCTCACGTTCACGCCGACGCCCTGTACCACCTACTACATACGGGTCGCGGGCTTTTCCGCCGCCGACTGCGGTAACGTGGTGATCACTATTGATCAGCCGATCACGGCGCCAGCAAACAACAATTGCAGTTCACCTCAAACGGTGGCGAATGGCACAACTGCATTCTCGACGTGTGGCGCGACGACGGACGGGCCGGCGATGTGCTCGCTGGCGCAGAACGATGTGTGGTTCCGGTATGTTGCCACGTGTGACGGCTACTTCACGGTCGCCATTCCGCAGACCGCGTCGTTTGACGCAGCTCTTGGCGTGTACTGCGACTCGTGCAACCCGATCACGCAGCTCGCGTGCGTAAACAATGCGTGCCCGCCCGGGCCATTCCCGTGCTTTGGCCTCTCTTGCGGCAGCAGGCTCATCGAGTACACCTACGCAAGAGTCAAGTGCCGCGCAGGGCAGGCGTTCCGCATCCGCGTGGGCGGCGTTGGCGGACAGACGGGCGTGGGGGAACTGAACATTTCGTGCGCAGCGTCGGTGCCGGACAACAACAATTGTGCGAACGCATTGCCAGTCATCGCGGGCCAGGTGATCAGTGGCAGCACGGTTGGCGCGACTCCGACCGGCGGGTCGATTGCGTCTCCAACGTCTCGCGATGTGTGGTATGAGTTCTTCCCGTCGTGCAACGGCGCGTACACGATCGATACGTGTGCGGCGGCCGCCTGCGACTCGCTGGACGGACCCTCGTACAACACTCTCGTCAGCGTTCACACAGATTGTTCAGGGCTGTTCGCAACGCAAGTTGCGTTCAACGACAACTTCTGCGGACTGCGCTCAAGGACGACATTCAACGCGACAGCATGCACCAGATACCTGATTCGAGTCGCCGGCTCAACCGCGGCGGACTTTGGCGACTTCACGCTTCAGGTTTCCGGGAATCCCACGGCTCCTGCACCGGCAAACAACAACTGCGCGGGGGCGAGCGCACCGCCTTACGTCATCGCGCCGACGGGTGAAACCAAGTCTTTCAGCACGTGCGGAGCGACGACCACCACCGGCGTTCCCAACCCTTCCTTCTCGATCTTCAACGATGTTTGGTTCTGCTACACACCGCAGTGCGCCGGGCAGGTGCGCGTGAGCACTTGCAACTCGCCGCTCGGCTCTGACTCCGCCCTTGCGGTCTACAGCGGCCCGTGCACGAGTCTCTCGCTGATTGCCTCCAACGACAATGCCCTAGCTGGCAACTGCATCGGCACGACCTTGTCTTACGTCACGTTTAATGCAACGGCCTTCACGACGTACTACATACGCGTTGGCTCAGCGGTGAACGGTCAGACGTTCTGCGGGCGATTGAATGTTGTTGGCCCGATTCCGGCGACGCCGACATGTCCCACGGCTGGTGGCTTGGCGGGTATTCGCTGGTTCCAGGTCATGGGGCCGTCGAACAACACGCCCTGGAGCTGGTGCTTGAGTTCCAACTGCTGCTTCAGTGTTTCTGGAAGTTCTGCGGGCGAGCCGATCACAACTCCGGTCGTGACGAGCAGGAACGCGCTGGCGACGAGGTTCTCGAACAGCATCAACGCATCGTGCGGCAACTCTGTCAATCTTGTGGCAACCCCCACGTTGTCAACAACTAACCCTGGTGTGTTCAGCATCAAGGCGCGATGCCCGGCACCGTACGCGTTCCCGTTCTTTGTCTTCAGCGTTGGGCCGCTTGGAACGGCGTGCGCGAATCAGTGCGTTGTGCAGGAGGTTGGGGGCATCGGGATTCCTGACCCGATTCCCACCAGCGGGCCGTGCTCGTTCAACCCGGAGATCATTGAGTTGCCGCAGTCCGGCCTTGACTGCAACGCCAACGGCATCGACGACTTCATCGATATTCATGTCGGCACCAGTGCAGACGTGAACGGCAACGGCGTGCCGGACAGTTGCGAGGGTCATATCTGTGATTCCATCGACTTCAACAACGACACGAGTGTGTTTGACCCGATTGACATCGACGCGTTCCTGTCGGTCTACGGCGAAGGGCCTTGCCTTCCGATCGGTGCGGCATGCAACGACATCGACTTCAACAACGACGGCTCGCTGTTTGATCCGTGCGACATCGACTCGTTCCTGCTGATGTTCAGCGAAGGGCCTTGCACGCCTTGCGGGCTGTAGAGTGCTGAAGATTCTGACATTCAAGGTGTAAGACAGCATCGCGAACCAGCCTTTGGCTGGTTCGCTTTTTTTTTATGGCACAACTTCTTCAGCGGAGTTGGCGGGTGCGTTCATTGCTGCGATGCAAGCGCATGAGATGGTCGTCGCAACATTACTTGCTTTCAAGGTACCCTTGTAGTGCCTTGCGATACTGTTCGCGGCGAGTTTGCCATTCTGGGTCGGTCACGAAGGCGCTGCCTGTGGAGCTTGTCGTGTGGGCGGCGATCCACGTCGCGGGTTCGCGGTTCTTCAGGCGCTCTTCGACTTCCAGCGCGAACTTCACGGCGTTGCGGCGCAGCGCGGCGTCGGCTTTCAGGTAGGAACGCACATCGGGGAATTGCTCTTCGAGCTGCCGCACGGCCTTCGCGGCCTGCGGATCCTGGCAGCGCGAGGCGTCGAGGAGGCCTGTGATGCTCGCGGCCATGTACCACTTGGCGGCGGACTCGATGTTGTCGCTTGCGGCATGGATGCGGGCGATGGTGAAGAGGATGGGCATCTTGCCGCTGGTTTCGTGGGCGTGGAGCCATGTCAAGAGTTCGCCGCGGCGCATTTCGTTGTCGCGGCCGACGAGCTTGGGTGCTTCGCTATACGCGAGGACGACGGCGTCGTCGTACTTGTCCTGGGTGATGAGGGCGTCGAGCCTTTGGCGGAGGGTTTGGGGAACTGAGGGTGCGGGCGCGGTGGTGATAGCGGACGCGAGGTGCGTTGGCGAGATTTCAATCGGAGTTGACGGCGCGATCGCAGGTGTTGGAGCGGTTTGCTCTGGCGCGGACGCGGCCATGATGGATGTGAGCGTGTTGACTTGGCTTGGAGCGGCGGCGGCGATTGGGGTGGAAGGGCGCGGCGTGATGTCTGGTGCGTGCTCCGGCAGCACGCCCGCCATCGCGAGGATTCTCTCGGCCTTGGATTTGTCGACAAATGGACGCCGGGTTGCGCTGTCCTGCATGCTGACGCCAAGGAGGGCGGTGCCGATGAGCACTGCGCTGGCGGCGCCGAGGCATGTCAGCACCATTTTGTTGATCGCGGCGTCTTTTGCCTTTGAGTTGACGTGTGCGACGAGCGGATGAGGCGGGAGCGCCGCGGTTGCGTACACGGCGTTGGACCATGCGAGTGAACTTGGGTCTGTGGATCTTTGGATTGCGCGGGCCATGTGCTTCTCTCTCGTTTGCGGATGTACGAACCTGCCGGGCTGAGGCACGGCATGAGATCATGAACCACTGCGGAGGAATCACAAGGGCGGGGAGTTTTGGAGTTGCGGAATCGTGCGCGGGGGTGAGGGGTGTACTGCGGGTGAGTGGTGTAGGGCGGGGTTATTGGGCCGAACGAGAGACGAGTGGGGGGAGTTGGATTGAAGGGAGAATTGAGGATTTTGTTGTGATGGTGCAGTTGTTTTGAAGTCAATGGATGAACTTCCGGTGCCCCTGCCGGGACACATTCGTGTCATGCTGCTATCCACGGGCGAGCAAGAGTCGCCAGTGGCTACATTCCGGCAACCCTTCGGGTTGAAGGCAAGGATTACGACGAACTTCTGGGTTGAGAGCAGACTTGCTGACGCAACTTCGGATTGAAAAGAGGCAACGAGTTTGCTCTGGCTTGTTGAAATGCGGCGCCCAATCCGATTTCAAGGCTGGTTGAGTGGGGTAGTGCCCGTGCCACGGACGGTGCTTACTCTTGTGCCCGTGTGTTGGTTTTGTTCCGATTTTTAGAGAAACACATCATGAGCCAAGCGATTCTGAGCCGTCTTGATATGTCCGCGCATCGGGTGTTCCGCAATCTGTCGAGTGCGGAGTTGGTGGAGCGAGCGATCGCGGCGGGGGAGGGGCAACTCGCGGCGAACGGGGCGATTTCGTGCTTGACCGGTGATCGCACGGGTCGGAGTCCAAAGGACAAGCAGCTTGAGAAGACGCCGGGGATTGATAGCAAGATTTGGTGGGGCAAGGTCAACACGCCGATCACGCCTGCGCAGTTTGATGCGGCGCTGGAGATCGCGGTCAATCACTTGAACCAGAAGCCCAAGTTGTATGTGTTCGAGGGCTACGCGGGCGCGGATCAGAAGTATCGCTTGGGTGTGCAGGTGATCACGGAGCAGGCGTGGCACAGTTTGTTCGCGAGCACGTTGTTCATCAAGCAAGGCAGCAAGGCGGCGGGTGCGCCGGCGCCTTTCAAGAAGGACTGGACGATCATCAACGCGGGCAAGCGGCGGCTGACTCCTGAAGAGCAGGCGAAGATGGGGTACAACGCGCCGGTGATCATCGCGCAGAGCCTTGAACGCAAGATGGTGGTCATCATCGGCACCGAGTACGCCGGTGAGATGAAGAAGAGCATTTTCTATGCGATGAACTTCGACATGCCGGAAGTCGGCGTCTTCCCGATGCACTGCTCCTGCAATGTGGATCGCGCGACACGCGAGAACCCAGCGTTGTTCTTTGGTTTGTCAGGCACGGGCAAGACGACGCTGTCGGCGGATCCGCAGCGTGCGCTGATCGGCGACGACGAGCACGGCTGGAGCGACAACGGCTGCTTTAACTTTGAAGGCGGCTGCTACGCGAAGTGCATCAAGTTGAGTGCTGAGACCGAGCCGGAGATTTGGAAGGCGATTCGGTTTGGCAGCGTCTTGGAAAACACGGTGATTGATCCGGTGACCCGCATCCCTGACTATGACAGCGCGAAGTACACGGAAAACACGCGCGTTACTTATCCGGTGGATTTCATCGAAGGCGCGGTGATTCCAAGCGTGTGCGGGCATCCGAAGAACATCATCTTCCTGACGGCGGACGCATATGGCGTTATGCCGCCCGTGAGCAAACTCACGAGCGAGCAGGCGATGTACTACTTCATCAACGGGTACACGAGCAAACTCGCGGGCACCGAAGCGGGCGTGAAGCAGCCCGAGCCGAACTTCTCGCCGTGCTTTGGCGGCGTGTTCTTGCCGAGGCCTCCCGTGAGTTACGCGAAGCAGCTTGCGGACAAGATTGCGAAGCACAAGACGAATGTGTGGCTGCTCAACACTGGTTGGACGGGCGGGCCGTACGGAGTGGGCAATCGCTTCAGCCTCAAGTACACGCGCGCGTTTGTGAACGCGATTCTTGATGGGTCGCTGGCGAAGGCGGAGTATCAGACTGATCCGGTGTTTGGGCTGCACATTCCCAAGAGCGTGCCGGGCGTGCCGAGCGAAGTGCTCATGCCGCGGAATACGTGGAAGGATGGGGCGGCGTATGACACGACGGCGAAGAAACTCGCGGCGGACTTCAGGAATAATGACAAGCAGTTTGAGATGCCGGAGAGCGTGAGGGGGGCGGGGCCGAGGGGGTAACAAGAGCTGAGGTGTGCAAGCACCCGGCCACGGGAGGTTATCATGGGTACGTGGGGCACCGACTCGTTCGGGAACGACATGGCGTGGGATTTTCTCGGGGATTTTGTCGATTCCGATGAAGCCGCGAAAGTGAAGGCGGTGCGTGACGCGCTTTCAGTCGCAGCCAACGCGGATACGCCGTACATAGATCACGAGTTTTGTGGATGGGAATCAGCGATAGCTGCTGCGGAGGTCGTCGCGGCGTGCGCGGGTAATCCGCATCCGAAACTGCCAGAGTCAGAAGTTGATTGCGAGGCGGGTATGTTTGCGTGGTCGAAGGTGCGCGGCGCTGGTCAATCGCAATTGTCGAATTCATCCATGCGATCGCTCGCCATTGCCGCGTTAGCCAAGGCGCGGGATGGAAGCGAGATTGCGAACCTATGGGATGACGCGGGGCCAGACGACGCGGCGGAGTGGAGAGCGGGGATTGATGATTTGATGGGGAGGGTGGGTTAGGCGGTATGGAGCAGTGAGGGTCACGATTGCAACGAAGACAGATCGAGTTTGAGTCGGACGTTGACTGGCTTCACCGGTGTCCTAAGGACCAAGTGTTGTCTGCTGCAGAGTTTTTGCTACTTAAGAAGAGTGCTGGTTCGGAGGGCAAGTATTGGGATCAGGTCCTGTCGAGGAAGTTGCCCGAGTACGCGCAGAAGAGGCTTATTCAGTTTGCGAGCGAGCCGCGAGTCGTCAAAAGACGTTATGGCTTGCATGGCGGATATGAACTGAGCGACTTGACCGATGAGGTTTGGGACGACCTTGCTCGGCTGCGTTCGAAGCAGTTCGCAAAGTTGCTGCGGAAGTTCATCAAGCATCCCAATTCCGCTATCCGGTGCGAGGCTGGGCATCGCCTTGCGTGGTTGGCGTTTGACGGCGACGCTCGATTGCTTGTCTCTGCTGCACGGCAGGACTGGCGCGTTGCAGAGAACATCCTCATCGGGTTTCAGTTGGCGCACAAGTTCAAACGACCGTCTAGGCGGTTCATGCAGTCGGTCGATGTGTTGGCACGCCAGATCGTGGCAGGTAGTCTGCATCCCAGGATCGGTTACGAGTTGTCTGACGCAATCGAGGTCTTGCGTTTGACTGATCAAGTCAACGCAAACAGGTTTCTGTTGAGCAGTGAATGTCTCCACCTGCAAAACCGGCAGTTGTGGAACATTTTGCTGAGATTTGAGATGGATCGTGACGACGGCAGGCGCACGCCGTTGATCGAGCCCCGGCTGCTTTGGAAGCTGTATGACGAAGCCGCTCGGCGAGTTCGACGCAGCGAGGAAAATCTGAGCACAGGACTGGACGGTGTGTTGGGAATGCTGTTGATGGAAGGAGTTCGCGTAGATCCAGTGCGGGCCAGAGGTGAGGTTCATCGGCTCAAGTCGCGATCCGAGGTCCAATCAGGGTCTTCGCTTGGCAACTATGTTTCGCAGGCGGTCAAACTGCTCAGGGGCGTGCCGAGTCCGAACGCAGTGCTTGCTCGCGCCGAAAAACGAATGAAAAAACTCTCCGGCAAGGCAAGGAGCGTGTTGCATGCGAAGCGGTGCGGTGAGGACTTGTACAACGACTCTTTGGAGAGTTACCTTCAGGCGTACACGGCGGATGTCGTGAGCGCGTGCGAAGGGCTGCGCGTGATTGGGCTTCCGAAGTACGCAAGTACGCTGAAGCGGTGTCACGCCGCGTTTGTCGCGGGCGGAAAGTCCCTTGACATTGAAGCGTTTGTCAAGAATCTGCCGGGGGCGCTGCGGCGAGATGTGAAGAATCTTGACAGGAATGGTCGCACGATCATCAACGCGGCTCTTGACTTTGCGGAGAAGCATTCGAGCGAGTTTGAGTAGTGTTGTAGAGAGAGTTGCTGGTGTGGTTTGAAGCAATTGGATAGCCCGCCCGGCGGCTTGCGCCGCTCGGCTCTTGTTGAATTTGCCTTCGCGATTATCGAACGCCCGAAAGGATAGAAATGGCTGACTTCCCTGCGTGTCCCAATTGTGCGGCGGACTATACCTATCGGGATGGGGCGCTGCTTGTGTGTCCGTCTTGTGCGCATGAGTGGGATGGGGATGTGGCGGCGGAGGTTGCTGAGGACGCGCGAGATGATGGGGTTGTGCGTGATTCGAATGGGAATGTGTTGCAGACGGGGGACAGCGTGATCGTGATCAAGGACCTCAAGGTGAAGGGGTCGTCGCTGGTGGTGAAGGGTGGGACGAAGGTCAAGAACATCAGACTGGTGGATGGGGACCACAATATTGATTGCAAGATCGAAGGGATCGGGGCGATGCAACTGAAGTCTGAGTTTGTGAAGAAGGTGTAGGAGGTGGAGGACTCGGCGCACTGGGAAAGTGGTGCCGGCGGTTTGCGCGGCTCGGCTCTTGTTGCCAGCGATGTTGGTTGTGGTTCATGTGCCGCGGAATGTGGCATCGGTGCGGAGGAGTTTGCGACGATGGATTGGGCGGATTCGATCGCTGTGCCGAACATGGCGGGAATTGCGAAAGAGACAGCCGCTCCGCGTCGCGAATTGCTCGGAAAATGCGGTGTTCATGTCGCGATTCCGGGAAGCCGATAGGGAGATTGTGGCGGGGAATCCGCTAGCGGTTCTTGATGGCCGCTCTTGCTGACCGGCTGGAAGTTGCCTATGGTTTTGAGGTCTGCGGGCGCGAGTTCGCGGGCGAATTGTTCGGTCCCTGTTAGCTCAATGGTAGAGCGACCGGCTGTTAACCGGTAGGTTGTAGGTTCGAGTCCTACACGGGGAGCCTTTTTACACCTCGCAAACGCGAGGTGTTTTTGTTTTACTGGGGTGGTGAGAGTGCGGCTCGCGAAGATGTGTGATTTGCTTGGGGAATCGACGAGTTGCGACCTCACCGAAACTCTCTTTCTGCGCCGCGAGCGCCAGCATGCGTGGCATTCGCGCGACCCATCGGGAAGAACTCGCATAAGACTCTCCAACTCTCTCAATCTCTCACTTCACACTTTGGCGCGATGACAGCGCACCGATATGTGCGCTCGTGCCATTTCTCGTGTGAACATTTCGCAAAAACAATTGCTCATAGCCACGCGATGAATGCGTTGCGTAGTTTCTCTATGAGAGCATTCGCTCTTCGGCTTGCGGGCTGACAACACATGGAGAAAAGTCATGGACGACGATCGCATAGGCGACGCGGTGCGCGGTAACTCTGCGCCTGCATCACGGCTCAAGATCATTGTGGACCTGCTGGCAGAGGGCGTTGAGCGGAGGCTTGCGAGTTCGGGGGGCCAGCATGGAGATTGCGGTTCGGCGGCGCTTGAACTGTCCGACCAGGCACGCCTTGATCACACCAGTGGTTGCGAGTTCACGCAACGCAAACCGGAGAGTGATCATGCACAGTGAGATACCAGGGATGTTGAGCAACTTGAGGCGATTGACGCTGCCGGAACTGCAGCGTGAATACGCGAAGCTGTGTGGCGAACCAACTCGCATCGCTCACAAGGCGCACCTGATCAAGCGGATCATTTGGCGAATCCAGGCCTCGAAGGAAGGCGATCTTTCTGAGCGGGCACGGCGACGAGCAATCGAACTGGCGGACGACGCCTGCATTCGCCTCCGACCTCCGGCGACCAAGCAGGATGCGACATCGATCACCGCAGCATTCAACCCGTCGCGGAATCCCAAACAGCCCGCAGTCGGGACGGTGCTTCGCAGGGTGTACAAGGGCAACACCATCCTGGTGCGTGTGCTGGAAAAAGGCTTTGAGTTCGATGGCGAGCGGTATCGATCGCTCACGGCCATCGCGACCAAGCTCAGCGGCGCGCACTGGAATGGTTTTGCGTTTTTTAGTTTGAACCAGCACGCCAAACAGCCCGCTGGTGCGGGCGAAGCGAAAGGAGCAGGCAAGTGAGTCAGCGAGCAATTGTCGAAGTAAAGCGGTGCATTCGATGCGCGATCTACACGAGAAAGTCTGTCCAAGATGGACTGGAGCAGGCGTTCAACTCGCTTGACGCGCAGCGAGAGAGTGCGGAGGCGTACATCCAGAGCCAAAAGAGTGACGGATGGGTGTGTCTTCCTGAGCCCTACGACGATGGCGGCTACACGGGCGGCAACATCGAACGGCCTGCGCTTCAGCGGCTGTTAACCGACATCGAACGGGGCGTCATCGATTGCGTTTTGGTGTACAAAGTGGATAGGTTGTCCAGATCGCTCTCGGACTTCTCGAAGTTGATGGACGTGTTCAACAAGCACAATGTTGCGTTCGTTTCGACGACTCAGCAGTTCAACACAGCGCAGTCGATGGGGCGGCTCATGCTCAACGTGCTGCTGAGCTTTGCTCAGTTTGAGCGAGAGATGGTCAGCGAACGCACGCGCGACAAGATCGCCGCAACGCGAAGAAAGGGCAAGTGGACGGGCGGCCGCTGCGTGTTGGGGTACGACCTCGATCACGCAACCAAGCGGCTCGTGATCAACGAGGCGGAGGCCAATATCGTCCGCGAGGTGTACGCGCGGTACTTGAAACTGGACTCGGTCCATCAGGTCACCCAAGAACTCAACGAGAAGGGCATCCTCACAAAGCGCGTGGTGTCATCGGCAGGCGTGGCATCGGGGGGCAAGCGTTGGCTAAAACTGATGGTGCTGCAGATGCTCCGCAACGTTTTGTACGCCGGGAAGGTCAAGTACAAGAGCGAGATCAACGAGGGCGAGCATCAGGCGATCATTGATCCGAAGGTGTGGGAACAGGTTCAGACCCGCCTTACCTACAACGGGAAGCGTGGCGGCAACCAGATTCGGCAGAAGCACTACGCACCGCTCAAGGGTCTCCTGTTCTGCAAGCCGTGCCAAACGCCGATGGGTCACAACTACTCGACGAAGGACAAGACCAAGCTGTATCGCTACTACGTCTGCGGACACGCAAACAAGGCGGGCTGGGCCAAGTGCCCCAGCAAGTCGTTGCCGGCGGATCAGGTCGAGAGCTTCATCGTGAATCAGATCAAGGGATTGATGCAGGACCCGGCGCTGGTGGACCGGATCGTGGCGCGGTGCAACGCACGCACGCACACCCGCATCCACGAGTTGGAGTCTGAGCAGGCAACGCTGAAACGCGACTTTGATCGAGGACAACTCGAGTTGCAGGCGACCGCGAAAGAAGCGGCGACGAATGTGCATGCGGCAGCGCGATTGGCTGATCTGCATGACAAGACGGCCAAGGTGGGGTCCCGATTGAAGGAGGTTGAGCAGGAACTTGGGCAAGTCCGAGCGTTGGTGGTGTCGACTGAATCCGTCGATGCCTCGATGCGGGACTTTGAGTCGGTCTGGAAGAAGCTTGTGCCCAAGGAGCAGGGGGCGTTGCTGCAGGCATTGATCAAGCGGATCGAATACGACCCGCACAAGCAGCCGATGTCGGTGGTGTTCAACGAATCAGGGCTCAAGTTCCCTGAGGCTGCGAAGGCCGAGGAGCGTGCAGCATGAGCTACGAACCACACGTCCTTGTTCTGGACATTCCGATCCATTTTGCGTCGGGCCCTCGCGGTCGCAAGCACCTCCGAACCGGGCTCAAGCCGCCACCCGTGGCCAAGGACGGCCTTGTGCCGCGAGTGTCGCGGTTGATGGCGCTGGCGTGGCGGCTGGACGGGTTGATCCAGCGGGGCAAGGCGAAGGACTTTGCGCAGTTGGCCGTCCTTTGCCACGTCTCACGCGCGCGGATCAGCCAGGTCATGAACCTGCTCAACCTCGCGCCGGACCTGCAAGAGACCATATTGTTCCTTCCGCTGACGCAAGGCGAACGAGAAACCGTTCCCGAGCGTGAAGTGCGGGCCATCGCGTTGGAGCCGGACTGGGGTCGGCAGCGAGAGCGATGGAAGGCGCTGTGCGAAGGACATTCATCCATCGCCCCAGAGTCGCGTGAAGTGACGAAGGGAAGCCATGCCCAAACAACGGCGATCGAAGCCTCCTTCAGGGTCTCGCAAGGGAAGAAAGCCAGGAAAAAAGCGCACAGCTCGCGTACCCATCTCGAAGAAGCCGGTGGCGAAGCAGTCGCGTCGCGCACCAGAGACAACCGCCGAGAAGAGCACGCCAGCGAAGTCTGACGAGTATCGTCGCTTGAACGAGTACGTTTTCAAGTTGGCAAGCGTAACATCCTTAACCAACGAACTGGGTGTGCGCCTGCAGGAACTGCAAGAGGTGCTGTCGGACATTCCCGACGAAAAGTGGCCTGTGCACATGATGTCCATCGACAAGCCTTCGCTGACCAACGAAGAGACCGCTGAACTGAACGCTCACTGGTCACAAGCAACCGAGATCAGCGGTATGTATCGCGTGATGTTCACTCAGCTCGCCTCATTCGCACAAAAGTGGCGACAGGCTATACGTACGGCGCTGAACGATTTGCCTTCTATCGCCCCTTTGATCAACTCCCGAGACGCGGCACCTGAAAACCAGTGCTCTGCGCTCATTCGGCGAGGGCTTCAGGAACTGCTGTCAAGCTACAACCGCGGACAGGCGATGGACGTGGCTCCAAGCAATATTCCCGACAAACATGTAGATGTCCTTTCGCCGATGCTGGAGCGGTACAAAGTGATGCGAAAGCACTTTGAGCATGTGCGTCGAATTAGGGACGCAATCGGTGATGGCGCCGTGCCGGAATTGCGAATGCCAAGCCAGCCGCTTCCCGCCGCCGTGGTTTCTGCGATTGCAAAACTAGACTCTAGGATAAACGAAGAGAAACGCTCTATACAGCGAAAAGTACGTGCAGCCCGAGCAGCGGGGCGGCGGCAGGGGATCAAACTTCAAAGCCGCAAGGTAGAACAGGCTAAGGAAAGTGAACTCACGCCGATCAAGGCACAAAACCTACTCGCTCAATCTCCGTCATCGGGCGATTCTGTTCCAAATGAAAAAGAAGAATGGCGCAGGCTCAGCGACCTTGAACGTCAAGTAGTTCAAGCGATGTACGAGAAAAGAACGTACATCAAGGAATCTGGCAAACGCCCCTCCCAAGCGACAGTCTCCGTGTGGGTTGGATGCCGACTCAATACCAATCTCAAGAACGCACTTTCAACGCTCGTAAAAGCTGGCTATATGGACAACTTGAAACAACGAGGCCGAAGAGGCGGATACGGCTTACTCCCCAAGGGTGAGCGAGCCGGACAGCATTTTACGAATGGTCATGACTAGTCATGACTGATCAAACGGCTTTGCTAGCGGAAGTTTCTCCTGTCAGGTCAAGGAGAAACACATGCGAGGCCGCATCGATCCATTCATTCCGTTCGTTACTAGTTGTGCCCGAGATCACGTCTTGAAGCAAGTGAGGCTTGGTCTCCTGTCGAAAAACGACATTGACGACCACGTCCAAACACTCGTCCAACACGTTATTGAGCAGTGGCCTGTGTACGCCGTTGATCGGGGGAGTCGTGAGGGATTCATCGTCCAGATTGTTTCGACGCGGGTGCTTTCGCTTGTTCGGAAGCAGTACTCGCTGTGCCGGACGCCGCTTCGTGAAGGGCAGTTGCAGGATTGGGATGAGTCAGACGAGTTGGCGACGGGTCTGAATTCGGTCGATCACTTGGCGGATCGTCTGGACATGGCGGCGGCAATCGGCTGTTTGACTGATGCAGAAGCCAACTTCATAAAGCTCATTGCGGATGGCAACTTGGTGACCGCCGCGAAGAAGTTGGGGATGACGCGGCCGAAAGCACGCGGGTTGCTGGCCCGAGTCAGAACCAAAATGGTTGAGGCCGGAATCGAGAATCCGCGCTGGAAGTCGCCACGGCGAGAGTCGGCTGCGTAGTTCTCCATAGAGGTGCTCTATGTGTGATTGCGCTAGTTATTCCAAGCGGTTGCGGTTCAAGTTCCAAGCGGGCGTGGATATGGATCAGGTCGACGAACTGATTGCGCTCGCTCGTCAAGCGACCGCTGTGTTGTGCGGTGACGCGATGGTGCGGCTGCATGGAGTGCACTTGCTTTCCAAGCAGCATCGGATCGTCGTGATGGATGTTTCGTCCATGGTGAGCACGCTCATCATCGTGCTCTTCACGGGTTTCTGTCACAAGCAACTGGGGGCCTCGAAGTTCAGCGTGCACAACCTGCGCGACAGCAAACGAACGCGGCGGTAACTCATTGGGAGGGATTCAGCATGTCCAAGCTTAACTTCAATACACAAGATCACATACCCGCTGCGGCACTGGGGTTGATACCCAGCGGTATCTACCGCGCGGCCATCGTGGATTCGATGACGCGACGTGTCCGTTCCGGAGACGGACGCTTTCTTCAGCTGGCCTTTCAAATCACTGAAGGCGAACATAAGGATCGGGTGATCTGGTCGCGTTTGCACCTGCAAAGCAGCAACGCAACCACCGTTCGCATCGCGGAAGCCGAACTGGCTGCCATTTGCCGGGCGGTCGGAAAGCACGACGTCAAAGACTCAACTGAACTGCATGGCATTGGGCTATGCATTGACGTAGGCACGCGCGTGCGCGATAGCGGGGAACTCGTCAACAGCATTAAGAGATATCAGGCCGTCAAGTGATGTGGCATAGCCATCCATCGGAGGTAGATCATGGACGAACAGAAGAAGCGAAGTCGCCTGGAAGTCGCGCGAGAACTGCAGGCCAGAGGCATTTTTTCAATCGCCATCAAACCCGGTTTCAAGAAGTCCGTCGAGGTTGGATGGCAGAAGCAGCGCCTGAATGGCGATGCGCTCGAAAGCGCATTCGCCGGCCCGGGCAACATCGGCGTCCTGCTTGGTGAACCAAGCGGCTGGCTCGTTGATGTCGATCTGGACTGCGATGAGGCGGTTGCACTTGCGGCCCAATTCTTGCCAGCAACAAAAGTGCGTTCGGGCCACGCAGCGCGTCCGGATTCGCACTGGTGGTATGTCGCGAAAGGAGCGAAAACCAAGCAAATGCGCGATCCTGTGAGTGAAGAGATGATCGTTGAGCTGCGCAGCACGGGTGGACAAACGCTGGTCGGGCCGAGCGTAAATCCCGACTATGGCAGCTTGTACGCCGAACTCAATGGCGAGCCGCCTTCTATTGATGCGACCGAACTGCTCGAACGTGTCGAACGGCTCTTCGAAGCGGTTGTTATGCAGCGACATGGCAAATCCAGCCGTGAAATCTTGGATGCTAAACGGAACGCTCGTCAGCGCGTGGATTCGCCACAAACTTCGGCACGAGGCACAAGCACCGCGGCCTCACCCGACATGAAGATGACGTTGATGCGGGCCAGCAAGTACTTGGCCAACATTCCCGGCGCGGTGTCGAGCAAGGGTGGTCATCCACAGACGTACGCCGCAGCAACGGCGATGGTGCACGGGTTTGGTTTGAGCACTGAGGATGCGCTGGACTTACTGGAGCGTGAATACAACCCGCGTTGCCAGCCGCCATGGACGCGTGCCGAACTTGAACACAAAGTCAAGGATGCAGCCGAGAAACCACACGATCTGCCTTTGGGCTGGCTACGCGATGCGAAGCCAATGCAGGCAACGTCATTGACATCGAATGCAGGAAAAAAAACGATAGAAAAGGTCGAGGTCGTGCTCGGGACCGATGAGCATCGGGTAATCGATGAGGTTGAGCAGATCATCGCGAACGATCCGCAGATATTCTCTCGAGGCACACAGTTGGTGCGCGTCACCGGAATAGAAGCTGTGGCAAAGACAAAGAGTGCCTTGCCGCTCAAGCCCTTGTTTATTGAAGAACTACCCGCCTCGAATCTTCGCGAGCGGGTGACCAAGTATGTTGCGCTTATGAAAATCGAAGGGTTCAGCCTCAAACCGGCTCATCCACCGTCGTGGCTGATCAGCGGACTCGAAGGGCGCGGTGACTGGAAACACCTGCGGGAACTCGTCGGCGTTTCTTCGGTTCCAACGCTGCGTCGCGACGGGACGATCTGCCAAGTCACCGGGTACGACGCACAGACTAAGGTGCAGCATCGTTTAGACCATGAATTCCCGTCCATTCCTGAGCACCCATCTGCGGATGAAGTCGCACGCGCAGTTGCAACGCTGCTGGATGTCGTTGGCGATTTTCACTTTGAAAGGCCGACACATCGCAGTGCGTTTCTTGCCGCCATGCTCACGCCGATTGCGAGGTTTGCATTCGATGGCCCGTCACCGATGTTTGTGGTGGATGCCAACGTGCGCGGCGCGGGCAAGGGGTTATTGTGCGATGTCATTTCGCTCATCGCGACGGGCCAGCACATTCCCGTCCAGGCATACGCATCCGATCAAGAGGAACTGCGGAAGCGCATTACGGCGATCGCGCTGTCGGGTGATCGATTGGTGATGTTTGATAATCTGGATGGGCCATTGGGAAACGGTGTCCTTGATGCGGCGTTGACGACGACCAAGTGGACAGACCGCATATTGGGCAAAAGCCAGCGTGTGCAATTACCGCTCTTGGTCACGTGGTTTGCAACTGGAAATAACGTCCAGCTCGGCGCGGATACCGCTCGCCGCGTGGTGCATATACGCATGGATGTGCTGCATGAACGACCCGAGGATCGGGATGACTTCAAGTATCCGGATCTGCGTGCCCACGTCAAGGCGAACTTTCCGTCGCTGCTCGCGGCGGCGCTCACGATCCTGCGCGGGTTCATTGCAGCGGGACGCCCAGCGCAGGCGATTAAACCCATGGGCAGTTTCGAAGGTTGGTCGGACTTGGTTCGCCAAGCGGTGGTATGGACCGGTTTGCCAGATCCGTGCGAAGGCCGCGATGCGCTGGTGCGATTCGCGGACACAAATCACGAAGGCTTGGGCCAGTTGCTTTCGGCGCTGCGAGAAGCTTTTCCCGATGGTCAGACGTTCTTGTGCTCAGAAGTCTTGGAGCGTGCGTTCGGAAACGAGGGGTTGCATGGAACGGTCCCGGGGTTCCCAGCACTTCGCAATGCCATCGAATCGCTGGTGCCAAGTTCGGGTGGACGGATGCCCAATGGCCGCCAACTTGGAAAGAAGCTGGCCCACTTCCGTCGGCGGCCAGTGGACGGGTGGTATCTCGATCAAAGCGATTCCTACGACCGTCGTGGCACGGTTTGGCACGTTGTGGCAGTTCCCGAGCGTGGTTAGCGGCAACGGAAGAGCGTCGTTTTGCGGATTTGCGGATTTGCGGATTTGAAATCGGCCCTCCCAGAAAAAAAGGGTGAGGGGATAGGTTCGAGGGCGCGAAGGCAACCCTCCCCACAATTTTTCTTGAGGGCTGAAATCAAATCCGCAAATCCGCAAATCCGCAAGAAGTGGGATGGTTCGGCACATTCCCATATGAACGGCTTCTCGGCAGGTCTTTACTACCGAATACCAATCTGCAAAGGCGTCTTGGGCCGCCTGCCTCGAACTGGGCCCTTAACAGTCGCATGCCTCAATACGGTGCTCAGGCTGAGCTATCATTCTGAATCTCGCACCGTCACGCCGAAACGATGAGTCTGAAAATAAATCACATCATCGCTGGCTTCACTCTGCTAGAGCAACTGGGACGCGGCGGTCAAGCGGTCGTGTGGCGGGCACGTCAGAACGCGGCATCGAGTGACGTAGCACTAAAACTCGTCCTTCGCGAGGATCTCGGTAGCGACTCGGATAGGGTTAGCCTCGGGCGACTTCAGCGTGAATTCGAAGTGACTCATAGCAGCTCTCGCTTGCAAGGTGTGGCTGAAGCCATCGCTTGGGGAGAGCGTGCTGATGGCCCCGACGGCAAAACCTATGCATGGCTTGCAAGGAGGTATATTCACCAGCCTTGCCTGCAAGACAATCAATGGCTTGATCGTGCACGCCGCTGGGCAACTGTTGTGCGCACTCAACCGCCGCTCTATCGCTTCTGCGACGAGAGGTCGCTGACTATTCGAGCGCGCGTGGCGATCATGGTTGACATTTGTCGTTACGTTGCCGCATGCCACCGCGAGATCATTCACCGGGATCTCAAACCCGGGAACATACTTGTGGAGGACGTGAACGGCACGCCCTCGCCGGTACTGATTGACTTCGGAACGGTGGTACAGGCTTATGGCCCATCGCAGGGCGCCCGACTCACCAATACGGGCGATGTGGTGGGCACTCCTGACTATGTTGCGCCTGAACTTACCGACGACGCGGGAGGCTCCGCCGCTGCAGATGCCAAATCAGATCTTTATAGCCTGGGCATCGTGCTCTTCGAACTGCTGAGTGGCGTTCATCCAGGCTGTCATCGCGCAACATCGCAGTCAGAAGATGGTTTCCGGTTACAGCCAACTATGAGACATGCGCTTCTCAGCGTTGACGCGACGGATCGTGAACGAATAGCTGATCTCCGTGCATGCAGCGTTGAGACTCTTCTAGAATCGATCGACGAGCCGCTCGAAGACATCGTTCTGTCGGCCCTGAACGAAGACCGCTCACAGCGTGCTCGCTTGGATGACGTCTTGCAGAACCTTGTTCAATGGCTTGACGGCA
This sequence comes from uncultured Phycisphaeraceae bacterium, assembly GCA_964516725.1. Lineage (GTDB taxonomy): Bacteria > Planctomycetota > Phycisphaerae > Phycisphaerales > UBA1924 > BJHL01. Next base: position 4,941 of record CAZEZV010000004.1, on the reverse strand, counting down.
AGCCGCAATCGCATCCATGGAGTAACGAGCAACGGCTTTATCGACGGATGACCAAACGGACACGCGAAGCATGGGAGGAGTACTCAAACATTGTTCGCGGCGCAAACGCCCTTCTCAGAGTTCGGGACATGCACGGAGCGGCCTATTTCTATGACCAGGCGACTGACGCATGGAATCGACTGAGCCACGTATCCGCACCCCGCCCATGGGAACTCGGGCACTTGGAGGCTCAGGCACTGCAAATGACTCGCTCATTTGTTGACCTGGCTGGTCACACCGTCGCCACTCCGTCAACTCTTGTCCATGCGACCGCTTCCGGTCGCGTTACGTGTTACAACCTGAAAGATGGAACACCGTGGGTGCTTGATGACGTAGAGTCCGGAGTCGATGGGCTGCACAGCGTCGGCGATAAACTGGTGGTAGTTTTGCGGTCATCGGGCGAGGTATGCGTCGTGGATGTACTGTTCAGCCACACCATCTGCAACTCAAGTCTTGCTGCACCTATCCCAGACGTTGAGGATAGAAAATCGCTTTCGTGGCATCTGGACGAACAGAATCACCGGCTATTAGCCATTGGCAAACACAGGCACGTACCTGTGCTTGCGATCTCGCTGGACTCTGGCGAATGCTCCATACTACGGTCTCGCTCGCCGTTTACATCACGAGATCCGCTCTCTCGGCACCTGTTGGATGGCTCGCGATACAGCATTCACCGAACACGGTTTGGCCTCGCCGTTCAGAGCGCGACCTGCGTGCGACTGTTCAACATTGCGCAACTCAAGTTAACGGGCAAAATACCCTGCCGAGGCGCGGTTGCAAATATCACGGACGATCTCATCACACTTGGTTGGCTTGGTGAGCGAATTGAAGCGTGGGAGGTTGGTCCTCAGGTGAAACAACGCTGGGTCCGCGACGGGTTGGGCGACGTGAAAGCGGTCTGCCCCGGCAGCAAGTGGGTCGTGGCTTCAGCTCTCGGATGCGATCACTTCGCACTGCTAGATTCCAATACTGGAATCGACATTGCTATTCTGAGCGGCGTGAGCAATCACCCTTCGGTGAGTGCGGCAGGCAGGTGTATCGTGCAGGGCTCTGGGGACGGGCACATTCTGACTTGGAAGGTGCCCGAAGTGACCACTCCAAACATGCGGCTTGAGTCGATAAGTCAATGGCTTCCATGTCGATCTGGTTCATTTGTTGCCGTGCATCAAGACGGCGAGCACGTTCGCGTGACCGACAATGACGCGGTGTACGTTGCACGAGCCGGAAGAGGCTGTGTGTGGTCGATTCCCCTGGATGGGACGCTCTGCGGATTTATCGATGACCTCACCGTGATTGCACATTCTGAACGACAAGTGTGCGCGGTTGACGTGGTGAACGGCAATGTTCGAGGCAACTATCCGATCAACGGAGGTCGTGTAGTGTCGTGCGGCGTCGCGGGAAGCCGGGTATTTGCCGTCTCCGAGCGAAGTGAAGACGGTCGCCAGAGCGTTCATATTTGGGATGGCGCATCAGGGGACTTATTGCACAACTTTGTCAGTGGTTGCGCTCACTGCAAGTTCAAGACGCTCAGCAAGGTCGGCGACAGCGTTGTCTTTTTCCACAATGATCCCGCTGACAAGAACGAAGAGCGTGCGCTCGGTGATCGCAAGTACAAAATCAACTTAGTCAACATTGGCAATGGGAAACAAAACTCCGTCGCGACATACACCGATCCGTACTACGAAGTGGTTGTCGCGGGCTCTGGTGAGTGGGCGGCATTTTCAATGTCCAACTACATCGGCGTGGTATGGTTGCGTGGCGAGGCTCCGTTTCGCTGGCATCAGGTAGGCGAGCATGGGATCACGATAAATGGACTGGCAGCGAGCCCGAACGGCGCAATGTTGGCGTTGAGTGGAATCGGCGGCCCCACTCAGCTCCTAGACGTAACGTCTGGTCACGTACTCGTCACTCTCGCGGGTGTATCCGGTAGTTGCGAGTGGTCCCCGAGCGGAAAGCTGCTTGCAATCGAAGGCATAGGAGCCACGACCATCTTTGATATTCCGAGCGGTAAACGAAAATGTGTACTCCACGATGACGGTTCAGGTGTGCACGGCGTGTCGTGGAACCCTTCCGAGTCACGAATTCTGAGCCATGGGCTTGACGGTGTGGCACGCATTTGGGACAGTGCAACCGGCCGGTTGCTTTACAAGCTTGAAGTGCCTGGGGAGAGGTTGGATGTAAAATTCAGCCCGAACGGCAGGAAGATTATTGGGCATGGCATCTTCAAACCGGATGGACGTTTGCACATCTGGGATTCTCTCGCAGCATGGCGGCAAACCTAGCCGTCACACCGTGTTATCTGGTTCTGTCAAAAATGTGCGAAGTAGAGATCGACCATGGGTGAGCCTGTTTTGAATCGCACCTGTGGCGGTTCCAAGCACGCGACCAATATCTTTGGGTTCCAAGGAATAGCAATAACTCAGGACGATCGCGTCAAAGGCCGCTGGTGCTTGCGCTTGTAGCCGTTGAAGCGCCTTTGCCAATTCTCCGTCCTTCATCGAATCAAGCCATGAATCGACGTCCGTGTGATTAATATCACGAACGGACAGTGCTTCTCGGCGTTTTCGAGCCTCCCGAGCCCTCAGGTAATTGATGCGCACCGCTCGGATGGCCTTGGTGGCAACGGCGAAGAGGTGTGACTCTGATGTAAACTCCTTGTTCCGCAGCTTAAGCCACACCTCGTTCACAAGCGCCGTGGGTTGCAGAGTCACTTTGCTGTCTCCCTTCATGATTTTGTGGGTAAAAGCATGAAGCTTGCCGTACAGCTCGGCATACGCGTCGGTCGCGCCCTGCGTTTCAGTTATTGGCCTATCTGAAAAATTATTTTCCGCGCTCATCATATTCCTCATCGTTTGCTACGGGTTCTTGATGTTCCCCGAGCGGGATGCATTGTCCAGACGGAGTTTACGTCGGACTTGAATGTCAAGGGCATGTGCCCGATGCGCCGCGTGGAGGGATTTTGGAGTCGGAACCATGGTTAAGTTTACTCGATCGATTGCACGCGTTTCATTGTTGGCTGGTCTTCTCGTCTTGCCTGTTGGCTTTCATTCGCCTTCTTACGCTGGCCCGCCTCGGGAGTCAACCCAGACAACCGGATCGGAAGTGCTCCACCACGTCATTTCTGAGAAGTTTGGCGTCGGACTCGTCTGTCAGCATCCCAAGGCGGTCGAGAATGCCAGCAAGGCCGCCAAGACCGCCGCAGATTCAAGCGTGAAGAAGGCGAAGAAGGTTGCGAGCTCCGCCAAGAAGAAGGCACAAAACGCGGCAGATAAGGTCAAGCGCAAGCTCCACAAGGCCAAGAATGCAGCGAAGAAGAAGGCCGAAAAGGCGGCCAATGTGGTTGCAACCGCTGTCGAAAAGGTGTCGAACAAGGTGTCGAAGCTGACGAAGCTCCCACTGAACAAGGTCACCAGGCCGGTGACAAAGTTCGTAAAGTCCATCACGTCGCATCACGCTGTGACGAAGTGGGAGACTCTGGACAATGGCCTCAAGGTCCTGGTCATGCGTCCTCACTTTCACGGTTCCCGACTCTTCGACAATATGGACAAGTCGGCGTTCGTGGCAAATGGCCAGTGGTCGCGGGTAACGCTGCTCCACGTTGACGGTTCAGATGCAAACTTCGAGTTGCTCAACAACAGCATTCGGTTTGTTCCCAAGAGCGACGTCCCCCATCGGGGTGATGGGTGGCGCCGATACCCCGGCGGCAAGGACAAGGAGCCGATTGCGCTTGGAAAGTGGTTCCAGTGGGACAAGGCCGCCGGCAAGGACTACGCGATGTATCTAGCGGGCCGAGTCAAGAACATGCAGAAGGGTGTATTGGCTGCTCTCGCTGCCGAAAAGAGCGATACACCGAATGTCTTGTTCTTTGTGGAGTTGGCCCCACCGGGTTGGAAGCCACCAGCCAATGAACCTAAGCAGTAACCGATCATTCGCTATTCACACGGCAGGCCCAGTCTCCAAGACTGGGCTGTCGTGTTTCCTGTTTGCGAACATGCTTCCACTAGGCCCCATGCGACTGAACAACAAACATGTGACTCCGCGATCCGGCTGGACAGCAATTGTTCGTTGCGAGCGACGCTGCCCCAGCGAGTGGTCGCCACCCAGTGACTGTTATTGGTTTGCGTATTTGCGCATTTGCGGATTTGAAAACTGTCCTGTCGGAAAAAAAGAGGACGGATTCGTTCGGGTGGTGCGAACGAATCCGTGCCAATTTCTTCTCGCGGGGGAGGGAAATCAAACTCGCAAACTCGCAAATACGCAAAGGTCTAGGTGTTGTCAAACTAGGGATGGGCGCAACAAATGTTTCTGGCGGTTGTTGCTGGGGTGGAAGACCGCCCGACTGCTTGAAAGGTCCCCCCAGCCGTGTTTTCTGCAGGATAAACCTTGTCATGGCCATCGGTACTTGCCGATCCATATATATGCTTGGGCGGAGAATGACTGCTATGGCTGATATGACCATCCAGGAAGCCGCGGACACGTTGGGAGTGTCGCTCTTATTCGTCGAGAAGCAGATCGACGAAGGCAGTTTGCCCTTTCACACGATTGAATCGCAACGCCGAGTTCGGATTGACGATTTGATGGCGTTCAAGGATCGCATAGATACGGCGAGGCAGAAAACGCTTGATGAGTTGACAGAGGTGTCTCAGCGGTTGGGAGTAGGCTACTAAAGTGCTCTTTGGCAGGTCGGCACACTTCCTGCTCTCCGAGTCGCGAGCCCAAACGAACTTCTGGCATACTCTTAACGTAGCAACATCTCAACATGCCCCCCGAGCGCGGGCCAGCTGCCTTTATGGCGCTGGCTCGCTTTGTTTTTGACGGACGAGCCTCTCATTCGTCGTGAAGCGAGCAAGCGCAGTGGTGGCAGAGAATGTCCGTCTTTGGCAACTTGTGGCGCGGCACGAC
>CAZEZV010000003.1:0-36990 GCA_964516725.1 uncultured Phycisphaeraceae bacterium | reverse complement strand
AAGAACACAATGGCAAGCGAAACTCCTCACCGCCACGCTAAAGTGAATGGCATTCAACCGTTGGGGCAAAGCCGTGGTGTTCGCAACGGAGACACATGCCACGCCAACGGCAAGTCAGTCCAACTCACGGCAACACGCAGCAACGAAGCCACCACGCTCAGCCCAATCACACGCGCGACATCAATCACCACCCCTGCAACGTCGCAGCGCATTCCAAACACCACCCCCAAGAGAAACAAGGACCTCTCCTACGGAGATCAAGAACCAGCACCTCACCCGCGAGGACTCGCGGGCGAAACCCCGTGGTGCTCGCACGCGAGCCTTCAGGAACCTCAACCCGGAACAACTCACAACGCCCAGCAAACTTCACGAACTCTGGCGACAAGCCGTCGAGCAACGCGAGTATCCGCACGGCGAAGCCAATCAACTCACGTTCTTCGCTGCCGCTGCGAGAGCACATCTCGTGAAAGCCCACAATCCGTGCGGACTCTTCATCTGGAGTCTCCGTTATGGCATTGCTCGCATTACCCAGCGTGATGAGGACGCCGCAAGAACGACGTTGCGGACGTTGACGCAGCCACTTCACGCACAGCGATTCGCGGGGAGCATCATGCACGGGCTATCGTTGCGTTGTCATGGACAGCACCCAACAACCGTTTCCCATGCCAACGTCAATGCGACCCGACAGCAACGCGACGAGCGATGGCCGGGCGGTCATCGCTCGTTCGCTGGAGGAGGACGAGCATCCGCTCCGTCTTCTGACGCCCGCCATCCACGCCCGAATACGCATGATGGCGTACAAGCAACTGGGCTCAAACTCCACACCGACATTCGATGCCACCGAGATCGCTCAGATCACGGTCGAGAAGATGCTCCGCTACGAGAACCAGCGGTTCGAGAATGTCCGTCACTTCTACGGAGCGATTGCCACGCAGATCCGCCGCATCATCATCGATCACGCCAGAAAGCATCGACCGGAGACCCTCAACATGGATGGTGAGATACCCGGAAGAGACGGCCCGCTGTGGCGTGGGAACATTTCGGAACTCATCGCAATGGTCGAGCGGCTGGAGCCAGCATTCCCGGATGAAATGGAGGCAGTGAACTTGCTCTGCTTCATCGGCTGCACTCAGGAGGAAGCCGCTGTAGCGCTTGGCACCACACGCAGCGTTGTAGAGAAGCGATTCAGGCGAGCGAAGGCACTGCTCCTTGCGGGATTAGAGGCATAGCTTCAACGGATGCAAAGATGGGTCCGCGAACTTCGCCATCTTCATCCACGAGGAGTCGTTTGCGTGCGAACGGCCCCAAGCCCACGATCACAACCCCTTCATTCGGCAAGTCGAAGTAGCACATGCCGGGAACCTGCCAGGCAAACAGTTGTTGAAGGAACAGCCGCCCGTCCCGAAGTGATTGCACGGGTATGAAGTGTCTCTTCTCGGTGCGAGTCACCAGCACGTGTCGCTGGTTCGCCATGCGGCACGCAATCAGCAACGTGTCGAACTCCCGCACATCGTCGTAGTGCACAGAGCTGATCATGTCGTATGGCACATGCCACGCGGGGCCGAATACTCCTCGGCCTGAGACTCCGGTCTCATCTACGCGGAAACTGGCGGTCCAGAGTCGGTAGATCAGATATGCCGAGAGAGGGATTGTGATGACCGGGAGCGCGAGGATGATCGCACCGACGACACCGAAACACAAGTGAACACGCGACAGGCCGGTCTCGAACGGAGGGATAGTGGACGTGGTAGAAGTGGCAGACTCGTTCATCGGCAAGACTCCTTGTGCAAACCACACGGGCATGAACGTCTGGCAGCGAGACACCGCTACCGGCAATGACGTTTGTGCGGTGGGTTACGAGAGTCCTTTGACGAACACCCGGCCACCTTGCGCCGCGACGGAGCCAGAATCTCATCTGCTTTCGTGCAAGGGGTGCTTGGATCACGCACTGGTGACACGGAGAATCACACCGGTCAACGTATACGTTGTCATACACAACCCGTGCTCTTGTAAAGACCTGCGCACTTTCGTCCCATGCCCGTCATAGGCTTGTTCCATGGGAACGACGACGAATGTTTTTGACGCGTTGATCAAGGCAAACCACGGTGCTCACCCGTTGCAACTCGGGGCCGAGTTGATGCGACAGCACTTCCTGCGTCTTGCTGCATCAAAGTCAGCCAACGAAAAGCAGCACACCGGAAAGCAGAGTCCATCAGATCTCATCCAGGAATCGATGATGAGGATGCTCCAATACAAGGGACAACGCTTTGCGGATTCATCGCACTTTCTTGGATCAATCGCAAAGGCGATGGATCGTCTCCTCATCGACGACGCGAGAAGGCGTCAGCGTCGGCCACCTGTGGTCAAACTGCCCGACAGTGTCGCTGACCGTGAGAACACACGGCGGAGCGCAGACACAGAGCGCGTTGTCCACGGTCTTCGCTGGCTCGGCGCACAGTTTCCTGATGAAGCAACGGTCCTGCGGTGCAAGTATTACTTTGGCATGAATGAACGCGTCATAGCGTTCTTTTTGAGAATCACGGTCGATGAGGTCAAGCACCACGCGAAACTGGGCAAGACCCTCCTACGCGGGTATCTGGAGAAGGACGATACCATCGATCACTGAGCCCGCAGCACGGCAAGAACGCCCGACTCGACCCCTTGCTGTCAAAACACAGGCGGACGCTGTTGATGGCGTCTTGGAGACACGCGGATGAGCGAACAGCCCAACGACATCCTGACCCAAGCGGGCCTCATTCTCAAGTACATCGAGGAGCACTATCCGGCGGATCAACGCCACCAAGAGGCCCTGCGGCTCACAGAGAAGTCGCCACCGGGCGTTCGAGAGCAACTCCTCAAGATGCTTGCGTTCCAGGAGGCTGCGGGCGCGACGGGCACTGATGATGCGAGCAGCACAACGTTGTTCAGTTTCACCGCACCCTCGTCATTTGGTCCGTATCAGGTAATCAGATTCGTTCAAGGTGGTGGCGGCGGAGTGGTCTATCAGGTGTTCGATACACGGCAAGGTGCGACGGCACGACCTGAGAACACCTATGCGCTCAAGACGCTTGTCGTAGGCAGTCAGGAAGTGCATCTTCGCCGCTTCGAGGAAGAGGTGCGCTCGCTTCGTTTGCAAAAGGCGAGCAAGTATGCGCCCAAGTTCCACGACTTCGGCACTGAGGGGCTCCAGCCCTACGTCGTCATGGAGTTTGTAGAGGGCCAGCAGTTTCTTGACTACGCGAGTTCGCAACCCACGCTGCAACGCAAGCTCCAGGCCTTTGTCACGCTCTGCACAGCGGTGCAGGAAATGCACACGCGGGGCATCACGCACCGCGACATCAAGAGCGGGAACGTATTGGTTGTCCCTGATGGCACGCCCAAGATACTCGATTACGGCATCGCCAGACGGTTGCGTGGGGATGAAACCCACTTTGTACGGCACACGCAACAGGGAGAGCATCCCGGCACGCTTGACTACATGAGCCCCGAGCAGCTCCGGCCCGGCCACGACATCGACAACAGAACGGACATCTACTCACTCGGTGTGTTGTTGTACCTCACGCTCAGCGGGCGATTTCCCAAGCCCAGCAACACTGACCTCTCCCTGAATACTCCGCAAGTGAAGCGACTGTCCCCGGAACAACTGAGCGAGTGCGACGCTGCAAGGCTTCGAACAGCAGCCCCGCACCTGAGCGCAGAACTCGAAGCGGTATGTGCGAAGGCTCTAGCGACCGATGCCGACAATCGCTACGAAACTGCGCAAGCCTTGGGCGAAGACATCGACCGCTACCTCTCGAATGAACCGGTCAAGGCCGTTCCCCCCAGCCGTACGTACTACGCGAAGAAGTTTGTGCGAAAGAACCGCACTCTGGTCGCGATGACGAGTGTTGCGGTGATGGCTCTGCTCGCAGGCGGCGTTGCGAGCACACTCTCTGCACGTGCCGAACGCCGTTCGGCGATCGAAGCGTCCGCTCAGGCAAAGCGAGCCGAAGCCCGCTTCGAGAACGTGCGGCGTGTTGCGAACTCGTTGCAGTCCATCGACAAAGCGATTGAGTCTCTCCCTCGCTCACTCGAGGCACGCCGTCTACTTGCCGCAACGTCCGCAGGCTATCTCGATGGAATCTCCGCCGATCCTTTAGCAACGCCAGCGATGAAGGTTGAGCACGCTCAAGCGTATTACTTGCTGGGTGATCGGTACGGTCGTCCAAACAACCCGAACCTGGGCGATGTCTCCAAGGCAGAAGCGTACTACCGACGCTCGATTGAACTGGCAACCGAAGCAGTCCAGCGTGAACCCGGTGTTGCTAACGGCAATCGAGCACTCGTGCAGTCCTACATCGCACTCGGCAGTTTGCACGAACACCAAGGCGACGATGTCGGTTCGATTTCAGCATTCGATGCGGCGCTGAAGGCAATCGACGCGATGTCCACCTCAGAACCAGAGTGGAACATCAGAGTGTCAATGGCGATGGTGTATCTCGAACGTTCACTGTCGCTCGGGCGGCGTGGTTGCCGCGAAGAACATGACGCGGATGTTTTTGCTGCGCTGCACGCGCTCGGTACGCACACCGCCGAAGAACCACCGGAAGCATCTAGACTGCGATCCGTGGCAAAGAACCGCTTCGCAGGCTATGTCGCGTCAGTTGCCGGTCACGAGGCAGCGATCACCGTGATCAAGGAAAACTTGACCGACACTACCCAACGCTGGGCGCAGAACCCCACGGACAGAGTGTTACTGCGCGATCTGATTCTCACGCTGGAGGGTCTGAGTCGTCACTACCTCGGGTTGAAGCAGCCGCAAGAGGCACTTCTGTACTCGCGGCAGTGCGTTCAACTCGCAGAAGAACTTGTGTCCCTCGATCCAGATGATGCCGAGGCGTTGGAGGTGTTGGCAGTTGAACTGGAGCAAGTGGGCTACACCCATAACATGGCGAATCAACCGACCGAAGCGCTGCAAGTGCTGGAGCAGTGCGTCGGCGTTTTCCACCGAATCGCAACGCTGTCGGACGACGCTCTGATACCTTGGCAGAACTACGCGATCAGCAACTCCAACCTCGCCCAGTCCATCGAGGCGCTCGGCGACCGCGCGCGGGCACAGGAAGTCCTTGACCGCTCGATTCGTGTGTGGGCAAGTCACCGGGAGCAGTTTGGCGATCGTGCCGACGTGATCTTCAACTGCGCTCGCGGGTCGTTCTTTCGTAGCCGATTTTTCATCGCTCAAGCTCGCGAAGAGACCCAGCATGATACTCGACAAACGCTGCTGGCGAGCGCTCGACGTGACGCCCAAGCAACACGGGACGTGCTGGACGAACTCAAGACCAAAGGCCTCTTGAAGCCTGGCCAAGTCCCTCTCTACGGTGCCATCGACGGGCTTGAAGCGGACTGCAAGCAGATCGCACAAAGCAACTGACGACAACGCACCCTGACCGATATTCGAGAACTTGCGGCGCATTTACGACGTTCACCCGTCACAGCATGGCAAGGAGTCTGCCATGCACAACACCGTTCAAACCCGCCGCCTTGACCTTATCCTCTGGTACCTGATGAAAGTCGTCTGGTACTCGTTCAGTCTCTGTGTGCTGACGATCTCGCCGCTCGTCTGGCTGAAGATCATCCCCAAGTCCACTGCACTCGCCAAGGCACTTCACGGCCAGTATTACGGTTGGTGGATCGGGGCTGTGATTACGTGTTTCGTTATCGGGTGCCTTCCCGCCTATGCCATCTGGTCGAACTGGCGACACAAGCCCACGAGCAATCCGTTTCTTCTCTCTCTGAAGCAGGGCTCGAAGCTGTTTATGTTCTTCATGCTTGTGTTCGTCACTCCGTTCGCGCTCGGGAGCGCCACCAAGGATCGGGCATTCAGTTCACCCGCTACTTGGGCCATCGTGTTCAACGTGCTCGTACTCGTTGGTTCCCAACTCTGCGGCCACATCTACGCAATTCACGGCTACGGCAAACTCCTGCGAAAGCAACTGACGGGCAGTTCAAGTTCGTCCAGTGGCTATCGAGCAGGAAGTTCTCGCTACGGCGGGATCGCGTGAAGTGACCATTGACCGCCCGTGAAGCCAATCAGCAGCGAAAAGCCTACTCCCGAAGTCCACTAACCACCGCTTGCACAACGGTTTGCAAAATTCTCTGAGCAGATTTTGCTCGAATGTGTTGCTCCATCGCCATCTCGATCGCCAGGAACGCGTCTTGGCACAGGAGGCGGTATGCGTGTCGGTGATTCGTGGTGGAGCTGTATCGCGGCGATCGTAGCCGTCTTGGGGTGCTATTCGCACGCCAAGGCGGCGTATGTCTTGACGCCGCTGGTGGGCGGAGCATCCCAAGTCTCGGTAGCACCTGGGCAGTCGTTCCAGGTGGACTACTGGCTGACGAGCGATGCGAGCGACACGCATGATTCAGCGATCTTCCAGGTGGAGTTGTCGTCGCCAGGGCTAATCCTCACCAGCATCTCGTGGTCAAGTCCCTACGAAGCAAGCCTAGACGGCAGCACTCCGCTCATTACGAGCCTGCCAGCGCTCATCAACGCGAACACGCTCGACGGCCCAGCATTCCCGAATGGTGTTGCCGACTTTGAACTCTCCAATGTGAGCTTCGCGGGCTCTTTCACCACAGGGTTGCTGGTGTCGACTGTGATTCAAGTGCCTGCAAGCGGACTCAGCACGGACTCGATCACCCTCACGATTGTGCCGGACACCATGGCACTCGGTTTTGATCAGAAGCACACCACAAGCGGTCTGCCACTTGCAATCACAGTGATTCCCACGCCGACCACTTTCGCTATTGCGATGTCAGGTGTAGTCGTCTGCGGGCGGCGCACGAGAGCACCAAGAAACCTCTGATCGATAGGACGCACTCATGCTGCAGCACACTTTTGTTCGCACCACGCTCCGGTTGCTCGTAGCGGTCGCAGTGCTCTTTGCGGTGCCCGAGAGCAAGGCTCAATGCGGGAACGGTCAATGGCTGGCAGTTGATGGTGTGCCGGGACTCAACGGAAGTGCGTACGTATCTCTTGCGTGGGATCCAGATGGGCCCGGTCCGAGAAGCCCCGGCATCGTTGTCGGCGGTGCCTTCACATTTACGGGCACCAGCGCAGCCAACAACATTGTGTTTTGGGACTCAGCAGACGGTACTTGGTCATCTCTCGGAACTGGCACGAATGACTACGTGGGAGGTCTTGCAGTACTTCCGAATGGTGATTTGGTTGTGGGAGGTGGCTTTACATCAGCGGGTGGTGTGCCTGCGAATCGAGTCGCTAAGTGGAATGGGACCTCATGGGCCGCGGTTGGTACCGGAGTCAATTCCGGAGTTACTTCGTTGGCCGTACTCACCAACGGTGATCTGATAGCTGGAGGTTCGTTCACAAGCGCTGGTGGAGTGCCAGCCAACCGTATCGCTCGATGGAACGGACTTGCATGGAGTGCGCTCGGAGCAGGGACCAACAACACCGTGTCTGCGCTCATACGGCTGTCGAACGGCGATCTCATTGCCGGAGGACACTTCACGACCGCTGGCGGAGTGACGGCAAACCGAATCGCTCGTTGGAATGGAATAACATGGGCGGTTCTGGGCACTGGAATGAACAACGCCGTCTGGGACATAGTTGCCCAGCCAAATGGCGACGTGATCGCCGCGGGGCAGTTCACGACGGCAGGTGGAGTTGCTGCAAACCGCATCGCTCGATGGAATGGCAACACTTGGAGTGCCTTGGGAAGCGGGATGGACAACACGGTCGGAGGTCTCGCTTCACTACCCAATGGCGACGTAATCGCGTCTGGGTACTTCGGCAATGCTGGCGGAGTCAGTGCTAACCGCATCGCTAGGTGGAATGGATCCTCGTGGTCTGGCTTTGGTAGTGGATCCAATGGAGTCATTCAGAGTGTCGTCGCCCTCACTGACTCTGTGGTCATTGCAGTTGGAGGATTTACGCTTGCCGGTGGACGTCCAGTTCAGAACGTCGCCCGATGGAATGGCGAATCATGGGAGCGCCTTTCAGGTGGAACAAATGGAGCGATTCATGCAATCGCCACCACCGCCAGTGGAAGCTATGTGGCCGCAGGTGATTTCACGCTCATCGGTGGCGTCGAAGCAAATCGAATCGCGTTGTGGAATGGCAATGGCTGGTCAGCACTCGGAACCGGCATGAACGACCGAGTCGTCGAGGTGGTCGAGCTACCAAATCATGAGTTGATAGCAGTTGGTAGTTTCACGGTTGCCAACGGAGTGCCAACTAATCGTATTGCTCGCTGGACCGGAAGTGGTTGGGTGCCGATGGGGACAGGACTAAACAACGCGGTGACTGGTGTTGCGGTGCTAGCTAACGGAGACATTGTCGTTTCGGGTAGTTTCTCACAAGCTGGAGGCGTTGCAGCATCGCGGGTAGCCCGGTGGAATGGCACAGTATGGAGTGCAATCGGGAGCGGCATTACAGATCCACTTGTAACTGCGGTAAGTCGAATTCGTGTTTTGGGAAATTCTGATTTAATTGTCGGCGGTGCTTTTGGGCAATTTGAACTTGGTGGTCCAGAGCATTTCGCTAAGCGGTGGAACGGTGCCTCTTGGATTCCCTATGCAAATGCAAGCAACGGCCAGCTGTGGTACCGTGCAGACACAGTGGAAGTTGATTCGCAAGGTGGCGTAATACTGAGCGGTAGCTTCAGCGACATCGAGAATGTGCCTGCACAAAATATTGCTCGGACGGTTGGCAACGCGTGGCAAGGGCTCGGCACAGGACTGGATGGCCTCGCGTATTCCGTAGTAAGCCTTGCAGATGGCTCCTTGATTGCTGGTGGCGAATTCACCACTGCTGGAGGTATACAAGCGAGTCGAATCGCTAGATGGTCCGGGGCTCGATGGACAACTTTGGGCTCGGGAGTAAATGGTGCTGTAAACGCGCTCGCTGTTCTTCCAAATGGCGACATTCTTGCTGGCGGAAATTTTACCAGTGCCGGCGATGGAGTTTCGGCCTATTTGGCACGTTGGCGTGCAAACACCGGCATCGGGCCGATCATCACAACTCAGCCATCACCGATGACTGTGTGCCCGACCGACACCGCTCAGTTCAGCGTGCAGATCGTCCCTGAAGCAAATCTAAATTACACTTGGCGGCTTGATGGCCAACCGCTAACAGACGGCCCGCTGCCGTCCGGCGCGGTGGTTCTTGGGTCGTCTACGAGTACTCTACAGATTGGTGGTGTAACAGCACAACAGGCTGGCGCGCTTGACTGCGTCATTTCCCGCCCACCCGGCGGCCCCTGCAACACCACCACATCCAATCCAGCCACACTGACAGTTCTTGAACCGCGTGTGACACTCGTTCAGTCACCTCTGTCCCAAGCCCTCGATGTGGGCACGTCGACGACACTGACTGTCCAAGCACCTGGGGCACAAACGTATCAGTGGCGACGCAACGGAACAGCCATCGTCGGAGAAACAAGCAGCACACTCACGCTGTCAAACGCAGACGCATCCACGGCAGGCTCGTACGACGTGATTTGCGCGAGCACCTGCAACACAGTCACAAGTGAAGCCGCAGCCGTGACCGTCAACGGTCCAGATATCATCGTGAGCCAAGCCACTGCACCAGCAACTGCAGTCGCAACACAAACGTACCGCGTCACCTGGCGATTGGGCAACGCTGGCAATCGAGCGGCAGCGGGGCCGTGGTCGGATGCACTCTTCTGGAGACCAGCCGCAGGCAATGACATTCCTGCCGGAGTGTTCATCTGCGAGCAAACATCGCTCGCCGTGAACGCCACGGCGGACTGCGAGGCGCTTGTCCAAGCACCTTCAATGGCGGGCACCTATCGCCTCTTCGTCCGTGCGGACTCGGCCAACCAAGTATCGGAGTTGCAACAGGACAACAATCTCGCCGTCTCGGATGCAACTGTCGAAGTCACAGCGCTGCCGCTCCCGAATCTAGTCGTCTCTGACTTGACATACCCAACGCAACCAGTTCCCTCATCGAGCCTCGTTGATATCGAGTTCACGGTGACGAACACCGGCACGGTGGCCACTGCCACAACTTCATGGACAGACCTCGTGTTCCTCACGCTCGATCGCTCCATGCAGTTCTGCGGCACTTGCCCAGCCAACGAAGCGAACGCCCAGCAGATGGTTCCCTGCAACAACAACTGCGATCAGATATTCGCAAACCTGCCGACGGACGCCGTTGGCTTTCAGAACGTCCGCTACCTCCCCGCTGGAGCGAGCTATCGCCAACGCATCCGCTACCGGCTTCCCAGCGACACTGCCGGTGCGTACTACGTGAACGTGCTTGCGGACAAGGCCGATGGTGTACACCCCAACAGCGGCGTGCGCGAGGTCAACAAGAACAACAACATTCTTGTCGCCCCGACTCCGATTCAGGTCGAACTCGAAGATCAACCCGACCTGCAAGTTATCGCCGGGTCGATCACCGCTCCCGCTATCGCTCAAACGGATCAAGCTCTGGCGATTTCGTACGGCGGCGAGAACTCCACCAGCCTTCCTGGGTCAGGCGGCTTGCCCGACCAGCCATTCTGGTTGGACTCGGTGTATCTGTCGCGGAACAACCTGCCAGAGATCAGCGTCGATGACATTCTCGCTGGCGAGTTCCCGCACGGCGGGCCAGCACTCGCTCCTGATCAGGTCTACCTCGGTGAAACGACGGGCCTTCGAGTTCGTGCTGACTGGGAAGGGGACTACTACGTCAAGGTCAAACTCGATGGTCCTGCGGGAAGTCAGGGAACGATCACCGAAGCCGGGCTTGAGAACAACAACATCGGCGTGTCATCGGCGACAATGCGTGTGCTGCGGGCCATCGCGCCAGACCTCGTGATTGTGAACCCGCAAGGGCCTTCGACTGAAGTCGTTCGCGGCGTTCCGTTCTCGATTGGCTGGGGCGGTCGTGACGATCAGCAAACCGCACCGCGGCCAGTGGCATCCAATTGGTCAGACCGAGTGCTGCTCTCAACTGACGCCGTGCCCGACTCAGGCGATCTGGAACTCGCTGCGCGCCCGGCCTCTAGCTCGCCGACAAGCACAGGCGATCACCAGATTCTCGCTTACTCCCGACAAGCCACAGTGACAATCCCCGGCAGTGTTGCTCCAGGGGCGTACCAACTGCTGTTTGTTGCAGACGGCACCAACCAAGTCTTCGAGGGAATCTGCACAACAGCCTGCGAAACCAACAATGTGGCGGCACTGCCGCTGCAAGTCAGTGCTGCCGCACCCGACTTGGTGCCGCAAGAACTTATGCTGTCGCAGACCGATGCAGCACCCGGAAGTACCATGTCGGTCACGTATCGCGTGCGTAATCAAGGCGATGCCGATGCGGGTGCGCCCGGCTGGTCAGATCGCCTCGTGTTTTCGCTTGACCAGATACATGACTCGAACGACACGTTCCTAGCGGCGGACTCACGCTCGGCAACAGTTGCTTCGAACGGTGAGTATGTGGTTACAACCTCCATCCAAGTCCCACAGCGAACCCCGACAAGCGGCTATGTCCTCCTCATCACGGACGTGGGGAACTCACTGTTTGAGGCCACTGCAGAAGGCAACAACCTCATCGCCAGCGCCCTCGCGATCAACGCGGACGGCCCAGACCTTGCGGTCACTGAACATTCAGTTCCGTCCAGCGTTGCTGCCGGCTCGCCCATCACCATCGAGTGGACCGTCACGAACATCGGATCGCAGTCAACGGAAGGACGCTCCGCATGGCAGGACAACATGAAGCTCGTTCAGGGCAACACGATCATTGAACTCGGTACCGTGCCTCACAGCGGCGTGCTGTCTCCAAGCGCTGCATATACCGGCAGCCGCACGGCGAGCATTCCCGCGAATGCCCCGCCTGGCTCGTACCAATTGATCATCGAAACGGATTCTCAGCTCGGCGCGTTCGAGGTGAACGAAGGCAACAACACGAGGACCGCCAGCGTAACTGTGCTTGCTGGCGAGCATCCTGATCTTGTAGTGCTGGACTTGGACGCTCCGATCACGGTGTTCGCCGGTCAGCCGCTTGCGGTGTCTGCGACCGTTCGCAACGTTGGCGGCGGCATCGCGACCCATGACAGAGGGTGGTACGACCGGCTGTACCTCTCACGCGACCAGTCCTTTGGCCCCGACGACACCTTCGTCGGGCGACAGATTCGGGCAGCCGATGTGCAGCCAGGCGACGACTACGTAACGACCATCGAAGGCGCAGTCTCGCAAGGGCTGGACGGTGTGTACTTCCCGATCGTGGTTGCGGATGCTGAAGCGAGCATCTACGAAATTACAACTGGCGAGCAGAACAACTGGACTGCTGGCTTCATGCCCGTCATCGTGGAGCAACCCGAGCCTTCCGATCTTGTCGTCGAGTCAGTCTCCGTGCCAACGGGTACGCTGTACGTGAACGACATGGTGACGGTGACGTGGACGGTGCGAAACGCCGGTGCTGCGCCCATATCTGGATCATGGTCGGACACCGTACTGATATCCAACGACGAAGTACTGGATGCCGCAGATATCGTCGTGGGCAGCCTTGCAAGAGTGCATGACTCTGAACTTGCACCTGGTGCCACTGAACAGCACTCTCTAGCAGTTCGCATTCCGGGGACGCTCCCCAGCACCTACCACGTCGTCATACAAACGGATGACATGGGCGGTATCCCCGAAAGCAACGAGTCGAACAATACGACTGCAAGTGCAGGCACATCTATTGACATTCCATACCTGCAATCAGGACCTGCGCTACCGGTGGTTCTGCCAAGGATCGGTGCTGCGTATTTTCGTATTCCTGCTGCTTCTTCGCATGGATGGCGCCTTCATGTCGCAGGCACTGACGCAAGTCAGCTGCGGATCGCGTACGACGAGTCCGTGATGCCCAGGTATGGCACGTCTGACGTGTCCGCAAGTGCGCCGCAGGGTGTTGACGTAAACTTACTTCTCCCGTCTCCAACAGACACGCTTGCTGCGGTACAGGTGTCAGCGGGCGACTTTTCAGGTAGCACGACTCTCGTGCATGTGACGCTTGAGCCGGTAGCCATTGGTCCCAGCACTGTGATGCCGTCGACGATTGGCACCGGGTCTGTTACTACACGAGTTCGCGGAGTCTGGCCATCACTTCCAAGCAAGCTGCGACTGAGACACGCCTCCGGCCTAGACGAAGTGGAATCTGCGCAGTTTTTCTTTAGTTCACCCACGGACATCGTCGCGATCTGGAATCTCGCAGGCGCAGTCACGGGCCCATATCTCTTAGAAGCAGTCATGGGAGACGACGTTGTCTACCAATTGCCGGATGCGGTACAAGTCCAAGAGGGATTCATAGCCGAGGCATCTGCAGAAATCCTATCACTGCCCGCGATGCGTCGTGGTCGATCAGATCGAGCTTTGCTGCTCGTACACAACCCATCAAACATCGACATGGCGGTCGTGCAACTCTCGGTTTACTGCCCAGAGAGCCCACAAGACGTCGAAGCGCGGCTTGTCGTCGATAACGGTGAGACAAGTGATAGCGTGCCTCTTAGTGAGAGTGGCTCTGTCACCGATGCATCTCTGTACAGGCTCGCAGCCCATGAGACACGCGTGCTCGTTGTGCGGCTCAACGTCCCAGCCATGTCGCAAGCGACCGAAGTGCGTCTAGCGGCAGATGCTCAAACGTACTCGTCGTTTGGTGCGTTTGTAGATGCTCGTCTGAGGTACGACCTTATCGGGTACCTAGCGACGCTTCCAGGCGGCTCTCCGCAAGCCGAGTCGTCTGTAGATGATATGCGCGACTCACTTGATTTACTCTACCAAACTGGATTGCTCGATGACTCCATTGCTGGTACTCTCGAGCGAGGTCCAACTAGACGCTCAGTGGGAGGGACTTTGAAATGTTGGGCTACGTGCTCGACACTTAGAAATGTAGGATGTTTTGTGCTTGGTGTGCCACTTGCAGATGGAGTAATTAGTAGGATCACGAACAGCGCCGCTAGAGCGACGGCAGTTACTGTTTCTGGCGGAGTTCGTATCCTCGTTAGAGCTAGTGTTGCTGGAGCCGCTGCTTGGGTGCTCTGTACAGCAACTGGCGGCCAAGATTGCGACGATACGTGCCAAGACTTTGGGACAGTGCCGGGTGTGCCTCAAGAAACTCTGTGTGATCTGCCAAACTGTTGGCCCAGTGAATACCACGCCTCATTCTCCGGCCCTCGCCGAGTGGAGTTGGTTCTGCGTGCAAGCGGCGACGGTCAGTCGGAATGCACATTCGCAATTGTGTTTGGTCCAAAGCGTGACTCAACACTTACGGCATGTCCAACAAATCCAGACCGACCCGTCTACTGTTGGCGTTGCCGAGAAGCCACCGTGCGGGCGAAATGTACTCCCATAGTTGGATCTGCTGACCCAAACGACAAAAGCACTGAGTCAACATGGGTGGCGAGTTCAGGAACTGCACGGTTTCGCGTCAACTTCGAAAATCTCTCCGCCGCAACTGCACCCGCAGCTCTGGTTCAATTGGAAGATCAGCTGGCTGGTGCGTGGCTGCCGGGCAGTGTTCGATTCACGAGAGTGAACATCGGAGGATACGAACATCAAGTATCGGAGCTGAATGGTCTCACGTCAGTGGCTGACACCGGCGCAGCCGAGCCAGTCGCAATCAACGCTCTGGTAACTGATATTGGCGACTCAAGTGGAACGATTGTCGTGAACATGCAGTCAATCGGCTGCGACAATTGCACAGGTTTCCTCCCTCCGGAAGACGGCACAGGCCGCGGCCAAGGCTTCATCGAGTTCACGGTCCGTGTTCGTGACGATGTGCCGACCGGCACCGAGATTCGCAACACCGCGGCGATCCGCTTCGATGTGAACGACGTGATCGTGACCAACGAAACGTTGCACTACGTTGATGCCACGCTCCCCATGAGCGACTTGAGCGCACTGCCGCCAGCCTCACCTCCGGGCACGTTGATCACAACTGCCACTGCGAGCGACCCAGCCGGAGCAGGGCTGAGAGGGTGGCAACTTTGGATGTCGGTCGATGGAGGCCAGTGGGCCCAAGCCACGCAAGAAACTTCGGATTCCACGACGAGCGTAACGCTGTCCCCCGGCCACGTCTATCGACTCAGCAGCCGAGCGACGGACCTCGCGGGCAACGAAGAACCCCTCAACGAAGTCGGCGATGCAATGACGACCGTCCCAGGCTCCGACCTCGCATCCTCGTCGGACTCTGGCTTGCACGGAGATCGCATCACCAACGACTCAACGCCGCTGCTTGTCGTCGTTGCGCCGCCGCTTTCTACAACTGATGTCTCGCTCGTTGGACCAACGACAGTGAGTGGCACGGTACAGGTTGGCGCGAATGGTCGCGGTACGTGGCAAGTGCCAGCAACCCTTCCAGACGGCACGTACGCCGTCAGCGTCCAGAGCGGAACTGTCGTTGTCACCCAGCAACTGATCATCGATACGCAGGCGCCAACAACGCTGGCATGGGCAGCTGTTGCGCAGCACGGCGGACTCAACGATGTAGCCATACTGATCGCGCCAGACGGCACGACTTCTGAGCCTCGCCAGCCTGGCATCCGCAGGGTTCGCATCGTGGTTGATGACGTACAGGGCGTGCTTCCACTGCAAGCCGCAGACGTTGAAGTGATGGGCCTCACGATCACGAACCAGCCTGTGAACCTCAGCGGCATCACGAAGCAGGTCATGCTGCTTGCGCCAGAGTCGGGGTACGTTGTCGAGTTCGAGCCCGCACTACCGGATCGTGCCAAGTACTGCATCACGCTCAGGAACGCAAAGGACAGGGCAGGGAATGAGATCGGTCTTGGTGCGGCTCGCCGCACGGTGACAGCACTCAAGGGCGACTCGACGAATGATCGACGTACGAACAGCACCGATGTCGGCGGTGTGAACTCGCTGGTTGGAACGAATCCGATTGATCGCAATGTTGTCAACCATGTCCGCAGTGACTTGAACGTGGATGGGCAGGTGACGTCGGCAGATCGGGACCTGGCACTCAATCTTCGTGGTGCTGATGCACGATTCATCGCAGATCCATGCCCCCTGCTGCTCGTTGGAGGTCCAAAGCAGACTGGGCCGCACGCGTATGCGCCCAGCACTCCACTCGTGAGCGACGAAACCCCGAAGGGAGCGACACCAACGACAAGTGGAGTGGCAACGTTGGACGGTCTTGATAGCCGTGTCACTCCTGATCATCGATCAGGACAAGCGAACGCAGATCAGGTCAACCCAGACGAAGCGTCGAGCGTTGGATCGTCGTTTGACGTACCACAGATTGCAGCGGAGAAGACTCTGCTGGCCGTGTACCAAGTCAACGCCGCAAAGGATGTCGGTAGCGTAGTTGAGTCCCTGGGCGTCAAGCCGGTGCGGCTCTCAACTTGGATGTCCAGAGGATGGTGGCTACTCGAACTCAATCTCGAACAGACCAATCCTCGCAAACTTGCACAGCAACTGTCGCAGCACGAACTCTTCGGAGCACCGGTGTTCAAGAACGCGTCTGGATCGCTCACCACGGTTCCGCCTCGTGCCGTCGTGACTGCACACGACGGTGTCACGAAGGATGCGATCATTGAGGCAACATCACTCGCCGTGCCAGGTGGTGTCGTCGAAGTCCGCGAAGCAGTCTACCTTGTCGCGTTGCCCTGCACCGACGGATGGAGTGCATTGAACATGATGCGCACGTTGCGAGACATCGACGTTGTCGAAAGCGTCAATCCAGAGCCTGTTCCGCCCGCAGGTGGACGCCGATTGGGTGACTTCAACGGTGATGCCGAGGTCACCCTTGAAGACATTGACGGCTTTCTAGCGCTCTACGTTGTGCAAGACCTCTCCGCAGACCTTGACGGCGATGGCCAGATCGCAAACGCAGATCTGCAATGGCTCGTTGACCAGGCTGCCAATGCTATCGCTGAATAGGTGGCGACTTGGAGCATCGCGTACTGACTCACGACGTTCTCACCTTTATCCAAGCTGAGTTCCGAAGATTCCGGGGCGCTACGACGAGTGCAGCTACTTCAAGACAGGGTTCACGCTTCTGCTTTGTACCAGCTCTGTGGAATAAGGAAGTTGCCTTTGCCGGCTCGCCACTCTTCCACAACATGCACAGGCAATCCGTCCCAGGTAATGCTGCCTGCATGGTCAGTTACAATGATCTGTAGGCGACTGCCGGTTCGTGCAATGGCTGAGGCGAGAGTTTTGAAGATGCGCCTCACCCCTTGTATGTCGGCATCGTCAGTGCGGAGGGATCGGTCGTTGGCTAGTCCCGTCGCCTTGGGATCGCCTGGCCACCGCTCTGGGAAGTACACTTGGCTTGGCTGATCAATCATCAAGAAACTCGGGACCGGTGACCATGGTCTAGAAAGAAAGAACTCGTGTAGTGATATCAGCGCGGCCAGGTGGTATCCGACCCAGTTTTCACCGCTCCCAATCTCCCAGAGAAAGTCTTCTCGTCCACCACTGCCAGAAACACGCACCGCGAGGTTTGGAACGTTGATGGTTGCCACGTCCCCCCGTCGTTCAAGATTGAGTTCCTCCGCATAGTGCGACATGCTCCGCGTGATGTGCTGCATCGCAGCTTCTTCTCGCTTGCGTTGACTTTGCGTGTTGAGACCCTTGCCTAGATTATCTCGCTCACGTTTGGCGTCGACAATTTGTTTGGTCAACTCGGTGCCCTTGTCCGCTAAACGATAGTTGGCGAGCATCGCTTCAATCTGTCCAGCAAAGCGATACACTTCAGGAAGGCGCTGGCGAGATTCTGCAGATCGTGTCGAGGTGTCATCAAGTACCCTGAGCCTACGACGAACTTTGGCAAGTCGAGTTTCTAGTTCACCGATTGCATTCCTCGTTTGGACGGCCTCTTTATCAAGAACTACAGGAGCTCCTTCCAGCCGATCCGACAGTTGTTTCGCTTCACTAGCGACTTGTTTCAGATTTGCGAGCTCTCTCGATGCTGAGTCTGTGGTTGATCCGCATAACGGGCATCCGTGAGTACTGCCAATCGTGTTTTCAAACCAGCCAAGTCCGGCGAGGCGCTTTCGTTGCTCGTCAAGCTCGCCTTTGTACCCTCGTGAAGTGATCTGCAACTGTTCGATCCTCGCCAGTCGCGATCTCGCACGTCCTAGTTGCCGGGATAGGTCATCTTCAAGTTCACGAGATGCTGTTAGTTCATCGACTGCGTTCGCCGTCCCTCCTGCGGAGAGATACGTCTCGCCGGTAGTTACGCGCGCAAGTCCTGCCTCTAGTGCACGCACATAGTCATCAACCTGCCAGTTTGACAATGGTACGAGGGAACTATCCAGCAATCCGAGTTCGCGTGCGCGGACGAACTGTGACTGCAGGTCGTCAAAGATAGTGGAAATCGTGGATTGCCGCACTTCGTACGCGTCTTGCAACTTTTTCAATTGGGTTTCGATCTCTTGCAATCGTTTCCGCTGCTGCATTTGCTCTACGGTGATGGCTTCGAGCACATATGGAAGCACGTTGGCAAGCCTACGTCGATGTTCCTCGGTGTCCGCCTTGAAGAATAATGTGTATGGGTTTGCAACTATGTGCTGAGGTTGAAAAGTGAATGCCACCAGGTCACGAAAACTCGGACGCGCATCAAAGCCAAGGCCAGTCTCGCTACTTGCTTTGAACTCGATCGTGGGCAGTCGTCCGATCCGATTGAGGTGTGACTTGACCTCCTCAACATTTGCTGTCTTCGTGATCTCCTGCGGAATCTCATCGGTCGCCGAGTCTTGCATGAACATGTCACCAATCGACACTTTTCCTTCAGGGTTTTTTCGTGCGAGTGTCAAGAAGCCTGTCTCGGTGCGGAGCTGTACTCCAAACCACGAGGCCGTTTCTCGAATGAGCCCTACGGGAATGGCGCACTTGTCGCTACATAATGCGTAGTCAGCAATGCTGATGAGCGAGGACTTGCCGGACTGGCTCTGCCCAGTAATGACATTGACTTTGCCAAGCACGAACGGAATGGAACGTGGTGGCAACCCTGACTTCTTAGGCCACAACAAGATGCGATGAATCGTGAGTTGCATAGATTAGAATCGAACCCCCAACAATGTGCACGATGTCTCTACGCCGGATAGCGCGATGGAGTGCCCAAGGCGATCCGCGGCTTGAATAGCATCCTTCGCGTCGTCGGATGGAAACACGAACGGCTGCGACGCGCGGGTGGGTTGTATTGCCACGCCACCAGCGCGATCAATCGTAATCAGATTTGAGGCGATCGCCATGTTGAGAGATCGAAACGTGCGTGCTGCAAACGACTCCATCCGGCGTTGCAAACCGAGAACAACCGTTCGATCCTCCGCGAGCGCCTTCAGCAGCGCCCCATCTTTGTTGCGAAACGCAATCGCTTTCACTGTCGCTTCGTGGCACACCATTGGCATCACTAGCATCATGATTGGCAACGAAGGGAATGACGCACGGTCGGTTTGGTCGGTCCAAGAGCGTGCGAAACGCCAAAGCGCAACCGCGCCAAAGGCGGTGTTTCGAACCAGTTCAATCTCGAAGTTAGTCTTCATCGCACTATCTCCCGAGAACAGTGCCTTTTGTAGTCAGGGTGCCAACCAACTCTGAGGTCGTCCGCTAACCTCTGGTAGGCACCTCGCGTCAGGTAGTATTCGACGGTCGCTTCACCGGCTAGTTGCTCTCTATGCTTTTGTACCTCGTTGTAAATCGTTGTACCTGCCCGCCGGGTGCCGGCCTTGGAAGTAGTAGAAGGTTGGGCCCGAGCGATGGGCTTCCAGTGGTCTATGAGCCGATCTTCAAACTGATCCCAGTCTTCTTCGATGATGTGCCCCTCCTTGACGAGCCTCAACCGCTCGTGATTGTGCTTGAGGAAGTCAACGATTGCATCTTCAACTGTTGAAGCGTCGGCATCGATGATCTCAAGCTGGCGAACGAACCCGCTTGACCGATGGGTTGCAATATCTTCGTGCTTACAAACGATGTCCCTAGAAGGCAGTTCGCGGACTCGCCTTCGCCGCTGAAGTTCAACCAAGTGATGCCGCATGTTCGCGAACGCAGCTTGCTTGACCAATGCTGCATCTCCTTGAGACCAAGCATTGACTACAAAATTATGCAGCCATCCCGCCATCGAATTGAGGAACTGATCTCCACTGACACCATCCGGCAGGTGGCACTTCGCGAGAATCTGCTCCCGTACACCTCCGCGGCTGTGACCGGTCCCACTGTGCCGAACCTTGATGCAGCGAATCAGTGCACTCAGTTCTGCGTCGGAAGCGTCGCGAACCGTTTTCACATACGCGCGTATGCCGTCGGCGGGCTTAGCTGGAAAGGTCCGAAGTTCACGCACGCACTCTTTGATCACATCTTCATCGACCGCTGCGCCAAGTCGCAACGCCAACCCACTAGCCATTTCAGCGTTCGTGACGAGCACCAGCGAAGTCTTGTCTGGAGCAAACTCGCTAGTCCGTAAAGCTGCCAACCAAATCGCGAGCGTCTTCCAAAGTGTCTTGGAGGAGTCCGAGAGTGGATTGCGTTCCGCATCAACCGATGACTTCGATTGAATCAGCGTGATATTGCCGCCGGTATCGACCACAGCAACGTCATCAAGAGTCTCGACACCAACGATACCACCCGTTGAGCCTTGAGCAAGTTCGAGCAAGGCCAAGTCGAGTTGCCAGTAATAGCCTAATGCTTGACCAGGTGCCGAATGGCTTGAAAGTGAGCTCATGCAGCGAGTAGTTTATCTCGTTTCGGACTTCCGTGTCTCGCTCTTACGCTGTAAAAACGCAGTTGCTGTGCAAAAGCAAAGCAACCACGGAAGACACAGATATGAAAGGATGAGGCCTCATTTGACCTACTGTTCGGAGGTCATCGTTTCACCGCTGCGAATCTCGGTCCTGAATCGCTTTGCACTTCAGAAAGGCTGAGCCGCTTCGGCTGCCTTGCGATTCCATTGGATCTGGCGTGGCTCGCCTACAGGCGTCACGGCGTCGTCTTTCCAGTCAAACAGCACCAAGCAGTCTCCGAAGAACCGAGTGCTCGGGTAACGGATTCCCTTGAATCCGGCTGCCCGCGCGGCGTCCGCGATGAAACGAGAGACAAAATACTCAGGTTTCCATGGCCCTTCGCTCGCCTCTCCGAGATGAGGACGGATGTAACTCAAACCAGCCGCAAGGTAACTAGCGTCGTCGTACAGCGCACTCTCGTCGAAATGACTCGTGAGGTCTAGCAGCGGTTCACGAACGCCGACGCGCCATGCCAATGCCCATGCGACGCCATCATCTTGACGAATCGCTTCCGCTGCCGCCACCTCAATTGAAGATGCGACGTAAAGCACTCGTTGGCCAACGTGGTTGAACCGGCCCTCATTCTTGCACTCGCCCGCCGGAGGAGGTCCGAGTTCGGAAACATCTGGTCTCGCGTTCCCGCCGATTACACGAGCTCGCCACCAATGCTCTGTCAAATCCAGCGAAGCGTGCGGGAACTTTGCAATCGAGCGGAGCACCCTTTTACCGATGCTGTGTGTCGCACCCAGCAAGGGCACGCGCTCAAGATGAGCGGTGAAGTCTTCAAAGCGGGGCGCAAGCCTAGTTGTCCAATACATGTAGACTCGCTCACGAGTACGATCTTCGGCGCTGCGGACGCCAACGTCATCGTCAAGCGAGAACGAACCATCACAGTTTGGGCAATGCAGTAGAGAAGCGATTGCATCATGCTTCGATTCCGCTACGCGGTGCAAGTTCAGCAGTTGCCCGATGTTCAGCCGGTCGCCGTCGCACCAAATCACCTTTTCATCTTCGCTGTCATAGGGCTGGCACGACTCGCAGCTCACGATGTCAGCCTGAGTTCGCTCAAGTTGGCTTCGTCGTTTTTTCGGAGGCATATTGGTTTTGATCAGAGGGTCGAGGAGGAAAATAGACCTGTTTGACCGACGTGCTCAATGGCAAGGCACCGGCCCGTTGGCACCAGTCCGAGGTTCACGAGGTTCCGCCGCGCCGAGTCCACCTGCCACTTCGTGAACTTTTTGACTTTCTCATCACTCCACGCAAAGAACCGCGTTGCGATTGCTTCTGGTGTCGCTTCGGAACCTTCGGCGAGGAGGCTGTTCCACGCCGCGTGGGCTGTAGCGTGCAACTCTGCGTCTTGCGAGTTCCACTTCGCTGCGGCTGCCATGAGCTTTTCAAAAAGTGACCACTGATTTCCGAGCAGCGACTTGCTCGCGACTGTTGCTGACGCTGCGGCACTTCCCTTGCGATAGTGGCCATCGCCCGACGTGCGAGCGTTCGCCTGGGCTATGAACCACTTCTGACTTTCAGCGTGCGCCTCGGCATCGGCTTGCAACTTGCCGTCGTAGGGGCCTGCGGCGTCTTGTCTGAGAGGTCGATCAGTCTTTGCGTTTGCTAACGCCGCAGTGAGGTAGGAGAGTTTGAAGAGCTTCTTGCGTCCGAGCGTGGCATCGTCGGGGAATCGGCGGACGATCTCTGCCTGGACAGCCGCAAAGTCTTCGAAGCGCCATAGCGGTGAGCGAACGATGGGCGGCGATGCGACTGAAGCCTCAGTGAGTGCTGGCACTAACTCGTCCCTGAAAGCCCTTGCGAGAATGGACTGGGTGAGCTTGTCGGCTCGCCCGTGGGCGGCGGCAACGCGATGTTCGATGGCGTCGGCCAGCTTCATCAGCGACTCGACGCGGCGGACGATTTCGGCTTGTTCGGCGAGCGGTGGCACAGGTACGGCGAAGGAAGCAATCGTGTCGCCACTGACGTGAGGAAGATCGGAGCCCGTCTGCTCCCCTACGAGATGATGGGTAAAGGCGATCGACTGCATGACCATGTGGACAAACGAAGTCACGACCGGATGGGGTGAAGCGAGTCTCATTACCCGCTGAACCAGAATGCATGGGAGGTCGCTCGCCTTCGCTCTCGCGATTTTCAGGCCCGTCGAGATCACTGGGCGGTCCATGCCGAGAATGATGTCACCTTGCTTGATCATCAAGTGCTCGTACGGTGCGGTGTCGCGATCTGGCCAGTACGCGGTGTCTGTCCATCGCAATGCGCCGGGCTCGATGTTCTCACCTCTGAGTAAGCGAGTGCCTTCTTCGCCGAACTCCTTGCTCCTGAAGGCAAATCCAACGTCCATGGCACAGAGATGGCCAATCGACGCCCACGTCCATGACTCCGGCAATTCGTCAAGCCATTGAACAGTTGGTTCTGGTGGCTCCTTGTACTTTCTTGGGCGACCTATCCCCCGTTGATTCTGAACCGCATCCCACCGTGTTCTGAGCAACCCGTCGAGGTCGCGGAGCAACGAGACGGAATTCGGCACTGCTGGGTTTGCTTCCCTCCAGTCCTCCGTCAGCCGCCCCGAGCACGCGGCGGCGAGGACGGCTTGGCGGAAGCGTTTGAGGATGCCGGGTACGTTGGCGAGGCGGGCGCGGGTCGCGTCCACGCGGGCCGTCAGCCGCTCGATGGCCTCCACGATCCGCTTCTGCTCGGCGAGGGGCGGAAGAGGGATCTCCAGTTCTCGAAGCACGTCGCGGCTGATGCTCGCCTGTGAGACGTGGTTGTTGCACCGCTCGGCGAACTCGCCATCGCGCCACACCTGGTGCAACCACACTGCGCAATACCGAGGATCAAGGCGTTCGCGATTCACCCGTAGCCTCGTCATGTGGTTCGAGAAGGCTCGCGGCTCGGGCAAGTCGTAGTAGGCCGTCTTGCCGACCAGTTCAGGGCTGTTCGTGTTGTTGAACAGCACGTCCCCACGCTTGATCCACTTGCCTGCGTCGTCCGCTGCGGCTTGGGGCACTAGCTTCAGGTCAGCGAGTGAGATCTGTCCATCGGTGCTGACGTTCATGGGGCGAAGATGAGGAACGCCGTCACCGCCACGGCTGTGAGCCCCGCAAGCGAACCCTGGCTGAATGTCAGTCAACACTTCACCGAGCGAGGTCTTCGGCCAAGTTGCAGCGGACTGCGAGTCGGAGGAAGCAGGCTTAGCGAGTGGTCGGGTGGTCATGGGAGGTGCGACTTGAGCCAAGCCGAGGCCTCCTCTGTGCTGGTATTTATCAGAACATTCTTGAAAACCTCGAACGCGAATCCACCGACGCCCTTGGCTGCTCGCTTCGCGCGTTCCCACCGCTCAGGGCTTCGCGAAGCATCAAGAAACTCGTGTCCCTCCCATGTCATTCGGATAGGCCGTGCAGCGATTGGTCTCCCAATTTCTTTCGATTCAACGCAGAGCAGCAGGCCTGCCTCGGCCATGAGCACGACGTGATATGAAACCTGCTCCGCGCCATGTCCCTCAAAAACAAAGTCTCGCGGCGCGGTCCCACACTCCTCCGACTCCATACGAAGAAGAATGCTCCTAACAAGGTCCATGTCACGCTTCATGAATCACTCTCGCTTCTTTTTCGGGTGAAGCGCGGTCGAGCAACCCCAAGACTAGTTGCAATTCTTCGACTGCGGCTTCAAGCTCGCCGATTGCATCGGTTGCGAGTTCCTCTGGTTCGGGCAGTTCATCGGCGTCGTCGAGCGATTCGTCCTTGAGCCACTTGAACCCGTCGAGCTTGAAGTCGCGTTCCTTCACGGCGTTGATGCCGAAGGGCTTCCATCGGCATCCTCCGAGCCAGCCTTCCTCGCCAGTGGGGCTGTGGGATTCGTCACGCGGTTTGCCTTGCTTCGGACCAAAGCGACCGTTCGGGTCGATTCCGTAACAACGCTCGAACTCGGCGAAGTGCTCGCTTGTGAGCGGGCGATCCTTCTTCGTTATGC
Organism: uncultured Phycisphaeraceae bacterium; assembly: GCA_964516725.1. Taxonomy (GTDB): domain Bacteria; phylum Planctomycetota; class Phycisphaerae; order Phycisphaerales; family UBA1924; genus BJHL01. Next base: position 12,292 of record CAZEZV010000003.1, on the reverse strand, counting down.
CCGGAACGTTCGAGCGTGCGTCGTAGATCCAAACGGTCTTGGTGGGGTAGCCCTTCTGGAAGAAGATTACGTTTGCCTTGACGCCGGGGCAGTAGGGCGTGAATGTGCCGCGGGGGAGGCGGAGCACGGAGTGGAGGTTGCACTCTTCGGTGAGCACTTTGAAGACCTCCCCCGCTTGGTCGCTGAAAAAGCAGTTGTCTGGCAACACCACGGCGGCTCGGCCACCGGGTTTCAGCACCGTCAGGATGTGCTGCATGAAGTTGAGTTGCTTGTTGCTGGTCTCGACGATGAAGTCGTCGCGGCTTGGAGTTTGCCCCGCGCCCTTGGTACCAAAGGGTGGGTTGGTGAGGATGACGTCGTACTTCTCGCTCGGCGGCGGGTCGTAGATCGTGTCACCCGAGCCGATGGTGGGAACGACGTTGTGAAGGAACAGGTTCATCAAAGCCAGCCTTCGGGGCTGGGCAGTCAAGTCTTGCCCTCGGTATGTCTTTGATCGCACCCGCTTGGCGAGGTCGCGGTCGATAGCACCGCCTTTGGTTTGAGACATGTGCCACTCGTACGCGCACACCAAGAAGCCGCCTGTGCCGCAGGCGGTGTCACAGACGGAGAAGTCTTTGGAGACGCGAGGGTCGGGCCGGATGCAGCGACAAATCGACTGCATGAGCTTGCGAGGCGTGAAGTACTGACCCGCGCCTTTCTTACCTTCGCTCGCGGCCTTCTCCAAAAGGTGCTCGTAGGCTTCAGCTTTCACGTCTACGCCAAGACTTGTCCATTCGACCTCGTCGATGAGGTTGATGACTGCCTTTAGGTTGACTGCCTTCGTGAATCTCGATTGTGCTCCGGCGTAGATTTCAGTCAGAATGCCTCCTGCTTTACCAAGTTTGCGGAGCATCTCGATGTAGGTATCAGTCAGAGGCTCGCCCGCAAGGTCGCGGAGGTCGGGCCAACGGCAACCTTTGGGCAGGTCGACAGCCTTTTCGTCAGCCATCTTCAGGAACAGCAGATAGGTGATCTGCTCGATGTAGTCCATGTATCCAATGCCGTCGTGACGGAGGGTGTGACAGAGGTGCCAGAGTTTGTCGCCGACGTTTGACATGCTAGTTCCTAGGACTCAAACTGGGCCTTTTCGGAAATCCCAGTTGATATGGTCCTTGAGAGAAAAATGTTTGTAGATAGCGAACGCGTAATCTGACAGTACGAGCATTACAACTTTCGTTCGTTCCTCGTCCATCTCAACTCGATGCCCGTTTGTCTCGCTCTCGGCCCGGGTTGGGAAAAATTGTCTGCAGAGTTTGTGATGCTCGGGTGTCCACGAAGCAACAGCTGAAGCCGCGAGTACGCAATCAGAATGCGTGATTGCATGACGAACGGTTGCGAAAACTTCAATCCACTCACGCAAGCGAATATTTCGAAGATTGGTTTCCTCTACGCTTGCCAGGCTTGGCAACCAACTACGTAGCCATGCCATTGGCTCGAGCTTTTCACCACGGCAATGGTATCGTGCGTAGGCTCGCAACTGCTCGTAGTTGGCCGCATGAGAAGTTGGGATGTTCACTCTGATAGCATATTTGTTCCACGTTTGTGCATCGATTAGGCGATTGTCGGCAAGAAGTGCAGCAGCGATGATGTCCCAAAGAAAACTCTCAAACCGCTCAAAGCACTGAGCAGCAATGAACGCCGCGTAGTGGTCCGCAGTGTCGGTGATACAACACACGAAGTCAGCGTCGAAGGCTGCAAAGCCACCCGACGCTGCGGTTTCCCATGCAGGCGCTTCCAGGTCGACCACGAACAAAGAGGTTGACGTGAATAGCGCAGGAGCACCCTGGTCGGATTTGCCTGCTGCCGCAAGTTGTCTACTTGCTCGCTCAGCCAGACGTTTGGAATATGTCGACTGAACGTGCATCATACCGAATAGCACGTTCAACGATGCAAACAGTCGCTGGACTGATTGGAAATATGGGTTGCTCATGCTGCGATCGCCTCATTCAAGGTTCGCAGAACGGTATCAAGCCTGCCATCGAAAGCACGGTTCGCCGCGCCCCAGCCGCCAGCGTTGGCAAGTACAGGGATCACTTCAAAGTCATCACGCTCGATGGAGAGGCTCTGAACGAGGTACTCCTTGATTCGGTCGAGCCATTGCTGCTGGTCTGGTGAGAGCGGGGCAGGGATGACTGCCGTCATTCGCTGGACTGCTCGATCAACCCGTTCGCGTGCTGTGAAAAGCGGTTGATGCTCATCTGCCGCGTGTTTGACCATCGAGATGATATCTACCAGAGCCTTGCGGTAACGAGCATCGTGGGCTCGCTGAAGATTGTCCACAGTGAATCGTTCGGGGGTGCTTGCGAGCTTGTTGCGGAGCTCTTGAAGCGCGGTAGTTGACCAGTCTCGCGGCTTTCGCAAAAGAATCTCGATCGCAGAGACCTTTGCAGAGTTTTCGGAGACGAACCGCTGGAACGCTGCGAGATACTCCTCCGGTCGATGCTCATTGCCCATGCCATCACGGATGAGCCATTCGCTTGTGACTGTGTCGCGTTGTTCTTCAGCCACGATGAAGGTGCGGGGTGCTCTCGGATAATTCTGAAGCAAGTCTTGGAACGATGGATTACGAAGCAGAGACATCGTGGTGTTGAAGTTGTCGCGCAGTTCGCGAGGCAGTGAAGACGCGAACTTGGCGAGGTCGCCCTCTGTGATGTACGCCGCGAACATGTCGCGAGCCTGACCCGACATTTCCTTGTCGATTCGGTGAAGCCGCTTGACCAGTACACGAGTCGCGTAGTCGCGGTCCCGGTTCTGCCAGATGTCCTCGACGAGTTCCGGGATCGTCTTGCCCGCCGGCGTCGGGGCATCGGCGGCAAAGTCACTCGCGGTTTTGAAGTACTCCAACAGCGTGCCGCCAAAGCAGTCGAACACCACGAAGTGCGACTTGTCGGGGTGATGGAACCCCTTCCGCGTGCCTCTGCCCAGCATCTGCTCGAACAGGATGCGGCTCTTGACGGGCCGAAGGAAGACGATGAATTCCAGATCGGGGATATCCACGCCTGTCGCCATGAGATCTACTGAAACGACAACTCCCGGGTTAGGACGATTGCGGAACTTCTTTATCTCCTGGAGCGGGCGGTCCACCGTGCCGGTGATCTTGGAGACGAACTCCTCGCCGCGTCCGAACACTTGGCGGCACAACTCCACGATCGACTGGGCATGGCTGGTGAACGGCTGGTCGTTCACCGCGAAGACTAGGGTTTTGGGGAATCGACCAGTGGTGCGCTCGTGCTCTTCCGCGTACTTCTTTACTTCTTCAAGCACTTTGCGATTGGAGTCTGGAACCGTGATCTCCCGCTCAATCGCAGAAGCGTCGAACTGTCGTTCGGCTTCAAGGCGGTCGAGTCGGCGTAGCCCAGTTTCTGGGTCAATGTACTTGACCGCTTCGTTCTCGCTCAGGAACACACCATTGATGCGTACACCCGACTGCACTTTCACCGCGTCGTAGTCAACCAAGAAGCCGTCCTGCACGGCCTGTCGGTAGCCGTACTCGAAAACCGTGTCCTTGAAGTACGCGAGCGTGTGGGCGGCCGGGGTTGCCGTGAGCCCGATGCGAACCGCGTCGAAGTGTTCCAGCGTATCTCGCCAGACAGAGAGCTCCTGGGCTGTGTAACCGCGATGGCACTCGTCGGCGATCACGACGTCGAAGGCATGGATTGGGATGTCAAGCCCTTCCTCGGCATCATCATCGAAGGCCTCGTCATTGGCGAAGCGAGCCACGCTGCGACCAAAGAGGTTCATAGCCATTCGCTGCACCGTGCAAACGTAAACGAATGTGTGCTTCGCCTGCGGCTTGAGCAAGTATTCTGACGGCATTGCCTGCGGATCGAACCTGTTGTTGGCATCATCGGCCTCATCAAGGTCGTCTCGCCGAAATCGTTGACTGAAGACTTGGTAGAGGTCGGTGAACTTTGTCGTTCCGTCGGGCCGGAATGCGTTGAATGCTTGGACCGCCTGCGCCGCGAGTGCCCGCCGGTCAACAAGGAACAGAACTCTCTTGGCTGTTCCGCTCCGCAGCAAGCGGTAGATCTGGTTCACCGTCGTGAATGTCTTGCCCGTTCCCGTTGCCATGGCAACGAGCATCTCTCTCCGTCGAGTGTACAGAGCGTCTTCTACAGCTGTGTTCGCGGCGATTTGGTAGGGACGAAGGCGTGGATGGTTGTTCGCCAGCCGACGCAATGCAACCAACGCTGCTGTTGGGTCGTGGGCAAGGGCTTCTCTCAGCGCTTGGGGCGTTGGGTAGTCCGCTACGGCTCGGCTCAGGTTCAGCGGATGGCGGCAGTCACGGTAGAAAATCTCCGAGCCGTTGCTCGACAAAAGGAACGGTACCTGGATGCCCTCGTAGTTCTGCTCGTATGGAGGTAAACCCCTTGCGTATCTCTCGGCCTGCGACAGAACATTCTCCGGATCAACTGATCGCCGCTTTGCTTCAAGAATTCCCACCAGCCGACCATCAAGGTGAAAGGCGTAATCAGCTGGGCCATTGGCTGTCGGATACTCGGTGACGACTTGAGCATCCTGATTTACGCCGTTCGCTTGCCAAGGGACGACCTGCCACCCAAGCTGCAACAGCCGTCGGTCGATGCGTTCACGCCGCGTTTGCCATTCCTGCTCCAAGAGATTGCCCTCGTTGGACATTGTAGTGGGGAAAGAGCAAGGCACCGTGCGTGGTCGACGGACTGGCGAGCTTGCGAGGAGAATCAACGGTTTTGGCGTTCGGAGCATCCCGAACGTCCAAGCAGCCTGCTAGACGCGGTGATTCTAACTCTGGCCATCTGGCGTTGCTACTCGAAAGATCAGTGACAGAAGCAATCGCTCGCGTTGCGTAGCACTGAGTCGCAACGGACAGTCGTTGAGCCATGACAACAGGAGATATTCGCGCTCTGCACCGCATTTTGCAGCAGTCGAACCACAAACAGTCGTTTTTCGGCTTAGAATCTGCTGTTGTTGTGCCCCTTCGGGGGGCATTCAAGAATCTTGCATCGGATCGCATCTATTCGTAAGAGCCTGCATTGCAGGCTCTTGTGCATTTCCCTGTTTCCTGTTTTTCGAGGCGGTGCGGTGCAAATCGATCGCTTGATGCGCCGCTTTTGCACGCCGGTGTACGGACCAAGCAAAGCAGCGTCGAAGCCGCTCGTCCGCGCGCAAACAAACGTGATGACGTGCGTTTCGCGGTTGGCGTGGGTTTCGGTCTGGCTGCATCAGCGGTGATCTGATGGCGCTGCCGATCAATGGCATGAAGCCGAAGCGCCAGGTGTTCGTTGGGGTATCGCAAGCCGCCAAAGCGTGCTAACTCGACGCTTACGCGGCCGGTTGGATGCACTTCGGACGTGCAGCGATTGCCTTGTAACACACCGTGCGCCGTCATTGCGGAGTACCTGCTAGAACATGTCGTCTTCATACTGTCGATGCAGCGTTTGTTCAGCGCGCCAACTGCCCGCTGCCCGTGCAATCGATAGTGTCGTGCGAGACAAGCAGCCTTGGGGGCAGACAATCGAGGATCACACGCGGACTCGATGAGCCGCGGCACTTGCTGTGCAAGTTCAGAATGCACAGTGCCATGTGGAGTGTGTTTGCGGCAATGCCCGAGGTCTCTGATCGAGGTTCACCCGCCATCTGTCCGTCGCTCGCGTGAAATCCCATTGCTAGTACAATGTGCGTGTAGTACCTGAGTGAGCCATCGGCGCCACATGGATGAAACCCCAGACAAGTTGTACGACACATACCTTGATGCGGCGTCGGCTGGGCAGGCCGAGAGCCCGGATGTGTTTCTGACTCGGCACGGGGTACAGGATGCGGACCTGTTGAGTGCTCTGCGGTCCATCCACGCGCATGTCGCGCACAGCACGCAAGCACCTCAATCCGTCGGTTCGTCTGATGGCCCATCGCGCAGCGAGCACTGGGTGGGCGAGTTTGACCTGTTGCGAAAGTTGGGCGAAGGGGGCATGGGCGTCGTGTGGTTGGCGAGGCAGCAGTCACTAGCCCGCGTTGTCGCCATCAAACTGCTTCGCGCCGAGGCTGCGATTTCTGCCGGCGCGGGCGAGCGATTCACGCGCGAGGCGCGGGCGGTCGCGAAGCTCCGACATCCGGGCATAGTCGCGATTCACGCGATGGGGGAGGCGCAGGGCTGTATCGAGGGAGCGACGGGGCGTTTCGCGTACATCGCCATGGAGTTTGTCGAGGGGCGAGGGCTTGATGAGGTGCTGAGCGAAGCTCGTGATCGGCGCGAATTCCTGCCCGCTGCGCAGGTGACTCGCTGGGGCATCGCGCTCGCCCGATCGTTGCATGCGGCGCATCTCGAAGGAATCGTGCATAGAGATGTGAAACCCTCGAACATTCGCATCCCGGACGACGCTGACTCACCACCAAAGCTGCTCGACTTCGGCCTCGCACGCGATGTGAGCAGCACGCAGGCCACGATTTCCGACGCGTTTGTTGGCTCGCCTTTCTACGCCGCGCCGGAGCAGGTTGCACGTCGCGGCGGCGAGGTTGATGCCCGCACGGATGTCTATGCGCTTGGGTGCGTGTTATACGAAGCGCTGACGAACGCGACAACCGCGCACGGTCAGACGCTGGAGCACGTGCTGAGATCGATCCTCGTGGATGAGATTCCGTCGCCTCGCACCATCAACCAGCGTGTGTCTAAGGACTTGGCGACCGTTGTACTTAAGGCGCTTGAAAAGGAGGCGGCGCGCCGTTACGCGTCCGCGGCCGCGCTTGCGGATGATCTTGAGGCGATTCTTGAACTCCGTGCAATCACCGCCCGCCCGGCGACAAACTGGGAAAAGTCGCTCCGGTGGCTGCGCCGCAACAAGGCGCTGAGTGTGGGGCTCGCAACCGCTGCTGCGGCAGGGATTGTGCTCGCGGGTGTGCTGATGTATCGCTCCGCTGCTGAAGCGCGGGTGCAGCGCGAAGAGGCGTTGCGTCTGATCGAGGGTGCGAGCGCGGGGATCGAGCGGTACAACGAATTGGCGACTCAGGCACGCGAGGCTGAAGAGGAGTACGCCAGAATCGCGCCCGAACGAGGTTCACGATACTTCACCGACGCCGAAGAAGCGGCGCTCGCGAAGACAGCCCGGCGGGTGGATGCAGTTCGCCGCGAGCGTGAGCGAGTATTCGAGACTGGTCAGGTTGATCTTGCCCGCGCCGAACGCCTGGGCGCAGAGCCGCGCGACGTGCAACGTGTTCGCGCTCGCTGGTATGTGACGGCGGCGCTCGACGCGGAGACGCGGGGAGACATGAAACGTCGCGAGACGTTCGCCGAACTCGCCCGAGCGCATGATGTTGATGGCGAAGTGGATCAGGCCTTGGTCGGGACCGGCTCTCTTTCGATCGTCACCGATCCGCCTGGTGCTGAGGTGTTCTTGTATAGGAGAGTGAAGATCGGCGAGTGGGAAGGGCGCGACGAGCCGCGTCGTGTGCTTGCACCCCTGCGGGGATGGGGAGAGCGAGTGCTCGATGATGGCGACTTCGGTTTGCGGGTCGTGCGCGGCAATGAAACGACAAAGCCCGGGGATGTGATCACTCGCGTCGCGGGGTTTAAGGTGCGAGAACGCGTCCTGGTGTCAGCGAGTGGTGATGAGCGCGTGCGGCGGTTTGACCGACTGGTGCGGGTGGATGAAGCGGACGTAGAAGGGGGCTACGAGGTCGACGCCCTCTTGAAAACACCCAAGGGCTCCACACGCACGCTCACATTCGAGAGGCAAGGAACCGGCATCTTCGATGTCACCAGCGACGATATCGCAAGCCTTGCGTTGGTGCTCAAAACACCCTGTGAGCTCGCGCGAGAACCCAGCGTGCCAATCGAAGTCTGGACAGACACAGGCGCAGATACCAGAACCACCGGCCAGGGACTCGAGACGCGAACGACTGCAATCCCGGCACCGCTGGTGAAGACAGCGTTCGTCGGGGTATCGCCCATTTCCAACCTGTCCATCGAACCCGGCGGCTATGTCGCCATCGTGCGAAGCCCGGGCCGGGAACTGGTTCGCTTTGCGTCGGTTGTGCATAGGAAGGGGCCAACCGAGTGGCCCATTGCTCTCCCCGTGCTCGGAACCGCGCCCGATGGGTTCGTGCGCTTCCAGTGCACCATCGGCGGCACTCCGTTGTGGATCATGGAACGAGAAGTGACATGCAGGGAGTACTTCGAGTTCTTGAATGACCCGACTGTGAAAGAGAAGATCGCCAAGAGCGCCTCGCCCGTGCTCTATCCGCGAGATGGCGATACGGCGACGGGTCAGCGCGACGCCGCCGGGAACTTTGTCCTGCCAGAAGGCTGGAGTTGGGAATGGCCCGTGCTTTTCATTTCGTGGCACGACGCTCAGGCGTACGCCGCGTGGCGGACTGAACGTACCGATCGAGAGGGCAAAGCATGGACGTTCCGCCTCCCGACGCTGGACGAATGGGCACACGCGGCTTCAGCTGCGCCTGGCGATCAATACGTCTTCGGCAGCGAGTTTCACCCCAAGTGGGCGAGTTCATGCTTCGCGCGAGTCCGCCCTGACCCGGAAGCCGTCATGCGATTTCCAATCGATGAATCTGTGCTTGGCGTCTTCGACATGGCAGGCAGCGCGAGCGAATGGAGCCAGGACGTATATCGCCCGGGCTATTCGTACCGCCGCTACATGGGCGGCGCCTGGGGCACGGGCGAGCCCGGAGCATTCACTGTCTACGGCGGCAACGGACTGTCGCCAGAGCGGGTGGGCGGCATGATCGGCTTTCGGTTGGTCCTGGTAATGAACGAGCCAGCTGTGGACAAGTCGCGCGATGATGCCAAACCTTCTCAGTGACGCAAGCGTGTCAATGTCTTTTGTCAACCAGCGACGGTGACGGCGGCGGTTTGTCGCAGCCCGCACCAGTCGATGGCACCGCCGCGCGACTTGAGCGACTCGCGCCGTTGCTGCACGCGTTGGTGCGCCGAGACGCCGGCCCCGCACTGCTGCGGTTTGAAAGCGCGGAAGACCTCGTGCAGGGCACCATGGCTGAAGCGCTGCGATGCGCGGATCAGTTGGATTGGCGGGGTGAGGAAGCATTCACGGCGTGGGTCGCGACGATCGCGAAACGCTACGTCATGGGGCGCCGTGACTATTGGTTTGCGCTCAAGCGCAACCCAGGTGCGCTGCTGCGATTGACGCTCACGGGCTTCGCGGGCCAGCGCGTCGAGCGTCCTGAACTCGCGGCGTCGCAACTTGGCCCGTCCACATTCGCGTTTCGGCGCGAGCAGTTGGTGCTCATCACCAAAGCGATGGGCATGTTGCTGCCGAGAGACCGGGAACTAGTCGTTTGGGCATCGAATGGGCTCAAGTCTGCAGACATGGCCGCGCGGCTTGGAACGTCAATAGAGGCAGCAGAGAAAGCGCGGGGGCGAGCGCTCGAACGCCTGCGGAAGGCGTTTCTATTGGTCTCGCAGGGTCCGGGCGTCTCGGAAAGCTCGCGCGATACGGCCGCGGACTAATCCGGCATTGGCGAAAAAGGACCGGATTGCATGTCGGGGACGGAACATCGTTTCCCATATGTCCTGAAGAGGCTGACTCGCGCGAGGCGAGCTGGCGTTCAGGAGCAGTGTTATGAGTCGCAACGGGTCAAACGGAACGGGTCGGTCGATGGGCAAGTTGGCGGCGGTGCGATTGGTCGCACTCGCGGGTGTCGCTTCACTCGGCACTGCGGCGCTTGGGCAGCCGCAGACCTTCTCATTCTGGGTCGGTCCGCCCAACGGGGCGTGGTCAAACTCGGTGCATTGGAACAACTTCGTCGTGCCGACCGTGCCAGGCCATGTGTTCCTATTGCAAGGCGGGACGGCACAACTGAACATGAACATCCTGGTGGACAAGTTCGGGCTGCAGGGCGGCACGCTGAACGTCAACAACAACCAGATTCTTGGCGTGCGAACGCGATCTGATGTGGGACCAGACACGGACACAGGGATTTTCGGCGGCGGGACGATCAACCTGAATTCCGTCGGGAACGGCACGTATGTGCGGCTGTACCTGCACCAGGCGGGCGCGGACAACCCGTACGCGGTCCACGGCGACATCAGCGGACCCACGCCCATGAACCTGTCCAACAGCCTCGCGAACATTATCGATGGAAATGTGCTTGGCCTCACGTTCATCAACGACGGCACCATCAGCGGGTCGGGACAGATCGGCCTCAATGTGCTGAAGTTACAGAACTCCAACGACGGAACGATGCAATCCACGCACGTGGGCGGCAATCTCATTATCGACGCGGCGGATGGCGGGTTGCTCAACGAGGGCGTGCTGCGCGCGGCGGGCGGAACGCTGACCATCACGGGCACTATCGTGACCCAGCAAGGCGCGGGCGAGATCAGCGTGAACAGCGTTACTCCCTCGGTCGTCGATGTTGTCACTTCGACGATCATCAACGGGCGCGTACAAACATCGGGCTCGCCCGCGAGCACGCACTACGTCCAGATGCGCGCCGGGTCGGTACTCGAAAACGTGTCGATCGAAGGCACCGTGCGAGTACCCAACAACAACGTCTGCCACGTCCGCAACGGCATCACTGGCACGGGCAGCAAAATATGGCTGGACTCGGCCGGCAACGGCACGTATCTCCGAACGCTCAACAATGTGACGCTGAGCGGGCAGGGCGGCGTCGAGTGCTCAAACTCGCTCGCGAACATCATCGACGCGAGCGTGACTGATCAACAATTGACCAACGACCTGCTAGGCGGCATTCGCGGGGCGGCACAGATCGGCACGAATGTGCTCAAGGTGGTCAACAACACGTTCATCGAGAGCGTGGGGTCGCAGGGGATACAGATCGACCCGCCGGCCTCGGGCTTCGTGAACAACGGTATTGTTCGATCAACGCCCAACTCGCCCATGCTGCTCTTGAACGGAACGTTCCAGAACGGGCTTGGACAGTTTGTGGCTCGCCACCCGTCATCATTTACAATCCAGGCAGCAACCGTCGTCGGCGGAGTGCTCGCGGGCGAGCAGCCCGCGGGCGTGTTCAACTCGACTGCGAGTACCGTCCTGGACAGCGTGACGATCACGCCCAGCACCATCCTCAACATTCCAAACAACAACATTTCGCACTTCGCCAACTCCCTCACGAACCAAGGCATTGTGTCACTCAACTCAGCCGGGAACGGCACGTACTTCCGGACTTCCACACCAAATGTCACGCTCACCGGCGGCGGTCTGATCAGCATGAGCAACTCGCAGGCAAACGTGTTTGATACGACCGTGACAAACTATCGCCTGACGAACCTGGACAACACGATCCGGGGGAGCGCACAGATCTGCACCAACGCTCTCCAATTCGTTAATGGCGGCACGATTGAAGCTCAGGGCGATCAAGGCATCCATATCGACCCGCCCGGCGTGTTCGGCTTTGAGAACAATGGCATGGTGCGGGCGCTTGCGGGGTCGTACGTCAATATCATCAACGGCCCTTTCGACAACATCGACGGAGTGCTCGAAGCGGCGAATGGCGGCACGGTTTTCATGTCCGCTTCAACGATTACCGGAGGGCTGCTGCGTTCGTTTGGCACGGGCTCGTTCAGTTCTGGTGGGAGCAACGTGCTTGCCAACGTCACAGTCGAGCCGGGGTCGCAACTTGGCGTGCCCAACAACAATCTCACGTACCTCCAAGGCACCACCACCAATCGAGGCACCATGCGACTCAACTCCGCTGGCAATGGGACATACTTCCGAACCGCCGGCGGAGACGTGGTGCTCAATGGCGGCGGGCTGGTCGAAATGTCCAATTCGCTCGCAAACATCTTCGATGCGAGCGTCACCAACCAGCGCTTCACCAACATGGACAACACGATCCGCGGTGCCGCGCAAATCTGCACTAACGGGCTCCAATTCGTCAACAATCACGTCATCGAAGCCCAGGGCACTCAGGGCATCCAGATCGATCCGCCCAGCGCGTTCGGCTTTGAGAACAACGGCACGGTGCGGGCGCTGAGCGGATCGTTCGTCAGCATCATCAACGGCCCCTTCGACAATTCCGACGGCGTGCTCGAAGCCGTGGACGGCGGCACTGTGTACATGACCGCTTCAACGATCACGGGCGGGCTGCTGCGGTCGTTTGGCTCGGGATCATTCAGCTCCGGTGGCAGCAACGTGCTTGCCAACGTTACCATCGAGCCGGCCTCTCAGCTCGGCGTGCCCAACAACAACCTCACCTATCTCCAAGGCACCATCACCAACCGAGGCACCATGCGACTCAACTCCGCGGGCAACGGAACCTACTTCCGCACCTCGGGCGCAGTCGT
>CAZEZV010000002.1:0-37178 GCA_964516725.1 uncultured Phycisphaeraceae bacterium | reverse complement strand
GGGGGGACGTGGCTGACTGGTTTTTCTGTTTTAAAACCATTTGTTTCGCCCGGGGCGGGGGATCGAGCCACACGGCTCCCAATCTCACGCCCGCCACTCATCACCATCATGGCAAAGAAATCCCAAGCCAACTCCGCCCGCATCAAAGAACGCGACTCCCGCACCCGCGGCAAGATCGTTGACCTCGCCGACGCCGTCGCGAAGTCAGCTCTCGCGATGCGCGAGCCCAAGATCGATATCCCCACGCGCGCAAAGTCCAACACCATCTGGAACAAGAAGCGCGGCATCCTCGAGATGGGCGATGCGTCCTCCGAACGCCAGCTCTTTAACCTCGGTCAAGCCAAACAGTTCATGCAGACCATGCTGCACAGCAATTCGGTCCGTGAGTTGATCGAGGCCGAAAAGACGCTCAGCCTCCGTGGTATGTTTTATAAGGGACTGCACACCGTCGCGGGCACCAAGGGCGAAAAGACCTTTGGCGATCAGGACGAATCCGACGGCATCCTCGAAGACCTCGAAGTCTCACTCGAAGCACTCCGCGAAGAGTTGCACATTTACGCGAAGAAACGCGGCACGATGATCGGCAACATCACGATCGTCGACAATGGCGACGAAATCGACTGTCGCAAAATGGGAACGGGCGGATACGCGATTCCCGGCATCGTCGAACCCGACATCATCCAATTCAAGAAGTGCGAAGCCAAGTTCGTGCTGCACGTCGAAAAAGACACGGTCTGGGGCCGATTCAACGAAGATCGCTTCTGGGAAAAACACAACTGCATCCTCACCGAAGGCAGCGGTCAGCCCACTCGAGGCGTGCGCCGACTCCTTCGCCGCCTCAATCAAGAACTCGGCTTGCCGATCTACTGCCTCCTCGACTGCGACCCCTGGGGGCACTACATCTTCAGCGTGATCAAGCAAGGTTCGATTTCTCTCGCCTTCGAAAGCAACCGCCTCGCCATCCCCGACGCAAAGTTCCTGGGCATCCGATCCAAGGACTACAAAGCCTGCGGCCTAAGCGACGATGTGCAGATCGTGCTTACTGACACCGACATCAAACGCGCAAAGGAAATCGCCGCGTACCCGTGGTTCATCGAGAACAAGCACTGGCAGAAGGAAATCGAAGGCATGATGAACAACGGGTTCAAGATGGAAGTTGAATCGCTGATCACCAAGGACATCAGCTACGTGACCGAGGAGTACGTGCCGCAGCGACTGAAAGCCAAAGACTGGCTCGACTAGTTCCAAAGTGGAGGCACACTCTTGGTGGCACAGGCGTCCCCGCCTGTGCCCGAATATCAGCAGACTTCCGTCACGGGCGAGGACGCCTGTGCCACCACTACCACTTCACCCAAATAAACCCGGCGCACTCTCTTTTCCATCACTCTTCGTCTTCTTCACCTTCATGACCTCGCTCCCCTCAACAACTGACCTCACCACCCCATCAACGACACGCGTCCTGAGCCGCGAACCCGATTTTGCATCCGCCACTCGCCGCACCAGCGTTCCATCCTCATTCAGCGTGACCGAATACCCGCGAGAGAGCACCTGCATCGGTCCCACAGCGTTCAACTCGCGCTCAGCACCAGCAAGCCGCGCCGCCGCGCTCTCGCGCAGCGAGACAATCGCTCGCGACAGCCGTCGCTCGTGAGATGTGACACGCTCTCTCATGCTTGCTAGCACCGCGCTGGGCCTGGTCCGCTCCACCTGCATCGCAATTACGCCCAGCCTCTCCTTTGCCTGCGAGATCCTCGACTCCGTCGCGTTGGCAAGTTTCTCGCCAAGGTCATCAGCAACATCATGAAACGACGCAACCCACGCCGAAGGCTTCGAAAACATCGCCGCGTCGCAGACTCGATCGAGCGCGATGCTCTTCTCTCGCATGCTCCGCTGCACCAACAGCCTCAGCCGCTCGCCCATCGACGCAACCTGCCTCAAGAGCGCCTCACGATCCGGTGTCAATCGCATCGCCGCCTGCGTGGGTGTCGCGCATCGCTCGTCAGCGACTAATTCCGCGAGTGTCGTGTCCGTCTCGTGCCCAATCGCGGCGACCACGGGCACGGCTGATTCCACAACCGCCCGTGCCACCTCTCGATCATTGAAACACCACAAGTCTTCCATCGACCCGCCGCCCCGCGTGAGCAGGATCGCATCGATGCCGCGCTCGCCCGCCTGATCGCTCACCAGGCGCAGCGCCTCGACGATCTCCGCGACGGCCGCGTCGCCCTGCACGCGCACGTCAATGACCACGACTTCCACTCCCGGGCACCGCTTCTTCATCGTGACCAGCACGTCCTGCAGCGCCGCGCCCGAGCGGCTTGTAATCACCGCAACGCGCCTGGGCATCACCGGCAGCGCACGCTTTCGCTCCGCATCAAGCCAGCCCAGTGCCCGCACTTCTTCTACCAGTTGCCGCAGCGCGGCTTCAAGCGCCCCCGCCCCCACCAACTCCATCTTCTCGACGATCAGCGTGACCTTCCCCGCCTTCGCGTAAAAGTCAATCCGCCCGGTGAGCAAGACACGCGTCCCTTGCTGCGGCCCTGACCCCCCGCCCCTGATCCCTCGCACCTTTCTCGCCGCCGACGCAAACATCACGCAGTTGATCACCGCGTCCTCGTCCTTGATGTCAAAGTACCAATGCGTGCGATCACGAAAGCCGGTGAGTTCACCAACCACCCGCACACTCGCCGGAAACCCCCGCTTGAGCGCGGCGTCGATCCGCTGCGAAAGTTGCGACACCGACAACGGTGCATCATTGCCCGCAGCAACTTCTGATTGCGCCGTCCCGCCGCCCGATCCACTCTCGTCGCGATCCGCCACGTTTCCGGCTGAAGCCACAGCCTCCGCCGCAGGCTTTGCCCGCTTCGCCGGCCCGGCCATCTTCGCTGGATCAAAGAGCGGTCGCTGCATGAGCCGGAACGGTAGCGGCTACGATCCCGCATCATGACGACCGCCACCAACACCCGCGCACCCCGCACCGAAAAGCAACAAAAAGACGGCCTCACCCTCGTCGAAGCCATCAACGAAGCTCTTGCTCAAGAAATGGAGCGCGATGATCGCGTCGTGATTCTCGGCGAAGACGTCGGCCTCAACGGCGGCGTCTTCCGCGTCACCGAAGGTCTGCAAAAAGTCTTTGGCCCAGACCGCGTCATCGACACGCCGCTCGCCGAGTCGGGCATCATGGGCACGGCCATTGGCCTGGCCATCGGCGGCATGCGCCCCGTCCCCGAAATCCAATTCGAAGGCTTCCTGGGCCCCGCACACGACCAACTCGTCAACCACGCAGCGAGGTTTCGCACGCGGACTCGGGGGGCGATCAATATCCCGCTCACCGTCCGCGTCCCCTGGGGCGGCGGCATCCACGCCCCCGAACTCCACAGCGACAGCCCCGAAGCAATCTACACGCACCTTCCGGGAATGAAAGTCGTTGTCCCAAGCACGCCCACCGACGCGAAGGGTTTGCTGCTCGCCGCGATCCGCGATCCCGATCCCGTTATCTTCTTTGAGCCCAAGCGCGTCTATCGCAGTTACCGCGAGCAAGTGCCCGAAGGCGACTACACCATTGAGATCGGCAAGGCCAAGGTCATCCAGGAAGGCAGCGACATCACTGTCATCACGTGGGGCAGCAACGTCTTTCAATGCCTCGAAGCCCTCGACAAACTCCCGGAGGACATCAGCGTCGAGCTCATCGACCTGCGAACGATCAATCCCTTGGATCGCGACACCATCATCGCCAGCGTCCAAAAAACCGGCCGGTGCGTTGTCGTCCAGGAAGCCCCGAAGACTGCCAGCATGGCGAGCGAAATCTCGACCATCCTCATGGAACACTGCTTCCTGCACCTCAAGTGCCCCGTCCAACGCGTCTGCGGCTTCGACACGATGATGCCGTACTACAAGTTGGAGTTGGATTACTTGCCGGATGCGAAGCGAATTGTCGAGGCGATTGAGCAGACGATGGCGTATTAAACTGGGTATCCCGGCTCTCCGAGCCGGGAGAACTTCGCACGCTGTCACATCACCACGTTGCTTCGTACCATGAATCATGTGGTGTCGTCACTGCGGCTACGACATCTCGGGAATCGCCACGGACAGCGCGACATATCGCTGCCCGGAATGCGGCGTGACGTTTTCAATTGAGCAGGAGTGGTCGTGGCACTCTGAATTGCAGCACAACGCTCTGCGATTGGAACTTGTGCTTTTCTGGCTGGCGTCTTGCATCTCCTTCTTTGCCTCGCTGGTCCCGATCGTCTCATGGGCTGACGCGTGGCGGGCAACCGGCCTGATGCCGGGCAAACTCACCGACCTGACCCCGCTGGGGTCGAATCTCGCCTTCGTGTCGTACTTTTACGTGTACCTTGCTGTGTGCTTCCCGATCGTGTTTGGCGGCGCGGTCGCGCGCCGAGGCAACAACCACGTTCGCAAGTTTCGTTGGCTGTGGTTTACGCTGACCGGCGGTGCCTTGCTCTTCACAATTATCAGCATCAGCTACTATCCCGCACAACAAAGCATCCTCAACTGGTGGCTCGACCGCGCGTAGTTGAGCGCCGCGGATTCGCTGCGTGACCGCATGCAGCACGATACCCAGCCGTACATCACTCACACACGACCTAGCATCTCCCCCATGTCCTCGAACTCGCCACATCAAGCCGCCGCCGACCCGGTTTCAGTCCTTCGTGATCGCTTTGTCACCGCGATTCGCGCCGCGTTTCCCGCCCTCGATGGCGACGTTGATCCCATGATCGTCCCGAGCAAGCAGGTCGGGCACGCGGACTATCAGAGCAACGCCGCGATGGGCCTGTCCAAGCGTCTTGGCAAACCGCCGCGCGACGTCGCGACGGAAATCGTAACAAAACTAGACGTACACGACATCTGCGAAGCCGTGACGCCCGCTTCCATCGCTGGTCCGGGCTTCATCAATCTCCGCCTCAAAGCGGCCGCACTCGCCGACGCGCTCGTGGGCATGGACAGTGCATCGCTCGGTGTCGAACAACTCGACGCATCTCGCGTCCAGACCATCGTTGTTGATTTGATGGGCGTCAATCTTGCGAAGCAAATGCACGTCGGGCACCTGCGCAGCCCGATCATCGGCGACGCCATTGCACGCTTGATGCAGCGGCTGGGTCACAGAGTCATTCGTCAGAACCACGTCGGCGATTGGGGGCTGCCGATCGCCATGGTCACCGCGCGTGTGATGCGCCTCGAGCGCGCCGGTCAACTCACTATCAACAACATCACTCTCGATGATCTTGACAAGGCCTACGCCGCTGCGCAGCGCGAGTGTAAGCGTGATATCGAGGGCTTGAAAGTCGCGCAGCAGTGGAACATGGGCCCGAAAGCGGTCGCCGAACTGGAAGCGCAGGTTGAGGGCGCGACCAGTGCGTTCCTCGAGGCACGCCAGACGCTCCTGAAACTTCAGCAAAAGGAGCCCGAAACCTACGCCGTGTGGCAGAAGATTTACGAAGTCACGATGAAGGTGTGCGTTGAGGTGTGCCAGTTGCTCGACGTGAGCGTCACCAACGCGGATTCGGCGGGCGAAAGTAGCTACGCGGATGAACTCGGCGCGATGCTTGATGATCTCAAGAGCCGCGGCATTGCCGTTGAAGATCAAGGCGCGCTTATCGTGCGACTCGACAAACCTCCAACACCTCCAATCGGCACACCCAACACGGGCGAGCGCGACCCGCACGCTGACGAAGCCGATCCGATCAAGGAACCTTGCCTCATCCGTAAGACCGACGGCGGGTTTCTCTACGCGACCACCGACGTCTGCGCAGTTCGCCGCCGTGTTCAGAAACTCGGCGCACATCGTGCCATCTATGCCATCGACGCGCGACAGAATCTACACCTGCGCCAAGTCTTTCTCACGAGCAAAATCGCAGGCTACGCAACGCACCCGGCGACCGGCCGCTGGTCGCGCTTTGACCACGCAGCGTTTGGCAGCGTACTGGGCGACGATGGCCGCCCGTTCAAAACCCGCAGCGGCGACAGCGTCAAACTCGCCGACCTCCTCCGCGAGACCTTCGACCGAGCGGACAAAGCCGTGCGAAGCAAGTGCGCCGAGCGAGGCGTCACGCTCACCGACGAGGAGTTCGCAAAGACCTCCCGCTGCGTCGGCATCGCCGCGCTCAAGTACGCTGATCTGTCCACCGACAAAGCCAAAGACTACATCTTCAACTTCGATCGCATGCTGGCGTTTGAAGGTGACACTGGTCCGTACCTCTTGTACGGCGTCGTTCGCATCAAAAACATCTTCCGTAAAGCAACTGAGGCGGGTATTGGCAATGCGTGGGCGACAACGCCTCTCACTATCGCTGAGCCAGCGGAGAAGACGCTTGCACTGGCGCTGCTGCGGTATCCATCGGTGCTGCGCAGCACGGCGGACACGATTGAGTTGCATCGGTTGTGTCAGTACGCGTTTGAGCTTGCGGGGGCGTTCTCCAGTTTTTATGACAAGTGCCCGGTGCTGAATGCGGGCGATGCGAAGACGCGAGACAGTCGGCTGCGGTTGTGTGACTTGACTAGGCGCGTGCTGGAGGATGCGTTGGGGTGCGTGGGGATTACGGCGCCTGAGAGGATGTAGAAGAAAGTGACGAAGTGACGAAGTGGTACACGTTTCATTACTTCGTCACTTCGTTACTTCGTCACTCTTTTCCTTTGTCGCTTTCACTTCGCCATCATCTTCGAGGGCGACGCGCACTGCTGGTGTGTCAAGATCGTCGAATTGGCCGTGTTTGACGCCCCAGAGGAATGCGGCGACGCCGGCGCCGACGATGAGGATTGCGAGGGGGAGGACAATGAAGAGCACGCTCATGCGAGTGCCTCCTGGGGGTGTGGTGATGGTGCGACGTGTGTGAGGCGGCTATCGCTCAGTGATGGGCTGGGGAATGTACGTGACTTGAGGGCGAGGGCGAGGACGCTGAGGGAGGCCATGGGCATGATGATGGCGGCGAGTAGCGGGTTGATGATGCCGGTGATGGACAGTGCCGCGGCGACGATGTTGTACAGGATGGAGACGAGGACGCAGATGCGGATGGTTCGCATGGTGCGGGCGGCGCCTTCGAGCGTGGTGCGGATGCCGGTGAGGCCTGGGGTGGTCAGGTAGATGTCAGTCGCGGCGAGGCTGGCTTCGGCGCCGCCTTTGACGGCGATGCCGACGGTTGCGGCGGCGAGTGCGGGGGCATCGTTGACACCATCGCCGATCATGATGACAGGGCCTTGCTCGCGGGCTTGCGTGATGTGTGCGAGTTTTTGTTCTGGGGTGAGGCTGGCGACTGCGTCGGTGGCGGCGATGTTCAATTGCTTCGCCACGGCGCTGACGACGTCGTAGTGATCGCCTGAGAGGATTCGAACGTGCCAGCCGAGATCGCGGAATTTGTTGACGGAATCGGATGCGTCTGTTCGCAAGGAGTCGCCGATACCCACGATCGCGACGAGCGAGTTGGATTCGCAAATTGCGATGGGAGTGAGGCCTTTGGCGAGCATTGTGTCGGCTGCGTGGATTGCTTCGCGCGGCGCGGCGATGTCATCTCGCGTGATTCGCTCCATCGCGTCGTTGAAGCGTTCGACGCGGATGTTGATGCCATCGACAGTACCTTCGATGCCTCGACCCAAGATTTCGCGGGGTTGATCGACTTGGTGCGCGGTGTCATCGGCGGCGAATGCTTCGCGAATTGCGGCGGCGACGTGGTGGGTTGATGAGCGCTCGAGCGCGGCGGCGCGGCGCATGGCGTCTTGACTGCCCCACTGCTCGACTACTTTGGATTTGCCTTCGGTGAGCGTGCCGGTTTTGTCGAGGAAGATGGTGCCGGGTTGGTTTGTGGGTTTTGCGAGCAGTTCGATGGCGGCGGCGTGTTTCACGAGGATGCCGGTGCGGGCGGCGCGGCCCATGGCCATGGTCATGACCATTGGGGTAGCGAGGCCAAGGCCGCAGGGGCAGGTAACGACGAGGAGGGCGACGGCGTTGGTGATGCCTTTGGTGAGGCCGTCACTGGTTGGGAGTGACATCCACCAGAGCACGACGGTGAGCAAGCCCACGACGAGCATCACGAAGATGAAGTGGCCGGCGAGTTTGTCGGTCCATTGGATTGTCGGGGCTTTGCTGCGCGAGCCTTCTTCGACGAGTTTCATCAGACGGCCGACGCGGGTTTGTTCGCCGGTCGCTTGCGTTTTGATGCGGAGCGGGCTTTCGATGTTGACGGTGCCTGCTTCGCAGTGATCGCCCAGCGAGACTCGCACGGGGCGGCTTTCGCCGGTGAGCAGAGAACGATCGACGCTGCTTTCGCCCACCATGATGGTGCCGTCGACGGGGACGCTGGCGCCTGCGAGGACGAGGACGACGTCGCCTGTGCGGAGGGTTTCGACGGGGACGCTTTTGGTGCCGGTTTCGGTGATGAGCTGCGCTTCGGAGGGCGTGAGGCTAAAGAGCAGTTCAACGCTGTCGGCGGCGGCGCGTTGTTGGCGTTGCTGGATGAAGCGAGCGACGATGAGGAAGAAGATGAGGACGCTGACGGAGTCGAAGTAGATATCGCCGACGCCTCGGACCGTGTTGATGACGCCCCAAACTGTGCCAGCGAGCAGGCCTGCGGCGATTGGCACGTCGAGGGTCAACATGCGGGCGCGGAGGCTGCTGAGTGCGCCGCGGATGAAGATGAATCCAGGCCAGAACATCGAGACGACGCTGAGGAGCATGCTGACCCAACGGAAAAGTTGCACGTGCGACTTTTCCATTTCATTGAAGACGCCTGCGTAGAGCGCGAGGGCGAGGAGCATGACGTTGCTGGCGATCGCGCCGGCGACGCCCAGCCTCACGAGCATTGCACGGTCGTCGGTTTTGCGAATGTCTCGGGCTTTGACGCCTCGGGCGGGGTGTGGGCGGTAGCCCAGCGTGTCAAGGATTCGTGCGATTTCGGAGAGTTGAATTTTCGTCGTGTCCCACGTGACGGTGAGCGTTGCTTGGCGGACGTCGAGTCTGGCTTCGCAGACGCCGCCGTTCGGTGCGATGCGGGGGAGTTTTTCGAGGAGCCAGACGCAGGCGGAGCAGTGGACGCCTTGCAGGAGCAGTTCGATGGACTTCCAGTTCTCGTTGGTCGTGACTGGTGTTGCGTAGAGCGCGAGGAAGGCGGGGTCGTCGAATTCTTGGAAGCTGCGGGCGGACTTGTTGTTGGCGGTGATGAGTTGGGAGCCTTCGCGGAGGGCGTAGTAGCGTTCGAGGCCGCAGCCGTGGATGACGGCATATGCGGCGCGACAGCCTGCGCAGCAGAATTGTTCGGATGCGTGCGCGTCGAAGAGAGACGCGGGGACGCTTTGGCGGCAGTGTGAGCAGACGGGCTTTGGGGTTGCCAGTGCTTGATGCGCGGCGGCGGGGTTGATTGCGTCAATCTGCATTGATCACGCTCCGCTGGTTTGAGGTTGGGGCGTTGCACGTTGGGGAGATGCTGAGGAGGTTGGTGCGTTCGCCGTTGGCTTGGATGATGTGTGCGTTGTGAGCTTCGGATGTTGGCATGACCATGCGACCGAAAATGGTGAGAACGCCGCAGATGAGGAAGAACACTGCGGAGACGATGGGCATGCGGCGTTGGAGTGGTGCGCTGAGGAGCGACATGATGAGGCCGAAGGCGCTGAGTGCGGGGATGGTTCCCAGCCAGAACGCGGCCATCGCGACGCCGCCTTGCCACCAAGTGCCGGTGCCCGCGGCGATGATGACGAAGGTGTAGAGCCAGCCGCAGGGGAGGAGGACGGTGGTGATGCCGGTGAAGAGAGCGCGGGTTGTGTCGGGTTTATGTTGGAGTGAGGATTGGACTTTGACGAGGAGGTGTGTGGGTGAGAAGGGGCTGGGAGCGAGAGATTTGCGAGGTGTGAATTTGAGAACGCCTAGGCGGCGGATCAGGAGCAGGACGCCGATTGTGAGGAGGGTGATTCCGGCGAGGATTGCTGCGATTCGTTGAACGCCCAGGAGTGCGCCGCCAGCGTTGAGCGTGCTGCCCGCTGCGCCGGCGGCGATGCCGAGCGCGATGTACGTTGTGAGGCGGCCCAAGTGGTATGTGGTGTGGAGGAACGTGGCGCGAAGGGGGCGGCGGCGGTTGATGGTGAGTTGGGTTGGGACTGGTGTGGTTTTGGGGGTGATTGGATTTGTCGCGATCGCGGCGAAAGCGCCGCACATCCCCGCGCAGTGGAAGCTGCCAAGTAGGCTTGCGATGAAGATGGCTAGGAGCGTGGGTTGCATCAGACTTTCTTGATCACTTGTTTGCAAGCGGGAGGTACACATCCTTCAGGAAAGACTTGGTGTAGACGTGTTCACTTTGCTCAACTTTGAGTTGCATCGTCCAGCGGCCTTCTTTGGTGACTCGAATTGATGTGGTGTATTCGCCGGTTTGGTTGGAGGTGAACTTGGACTTGACGATGTCGTTGGGGAATGCGTCGTGGAAGGCTTCGAGAGTGATGTTGGCGTTGGAGATTGACTCGTTGGATGCGTCTTTGAGGGTTGCGTTGAGGTCGCAGGTGCCTTCGGTGCGGGGCTTGAGCGACAGTTGCACGTTCCAGCCGAGCGCTTCGCCTGCACGGCGTTTGGCTTGATCTTTGTCCCACGATGCGGCTTTAGTGTCGTAGTCGGTGACGACGCGGAAGGAGCGGTCGCTAGTGGCGAGGTAGACTGTGACTGCGCAGATGGTGACGTTGAGACCCAGGAAGAGGAAGATGAGACCTGGCCAGACGAAGGTGCGGGGCTTGGCTGCGGGTGAGGTTGTCATCACTTGGCACCTTCCTTTTTGTGTTCGTTTTGCGGCGATTCCCCTTGGTCGTGTTTTTCGTCAGTGTTGGGCTTGTCTTCGTGGGGCTTCTCTTCGTGAGATCTGTCTTGGTGAGATTTGTCTTCGTGTTCTGTGCCCTTGATTCGGTGCGTGCGGCCTGGGCCCATCATGTTGAACTTGCTTTCTTTGCTGAACTCCTGCTTACCTTGACCTGTGTACTTGACGCGCACCTGCGTTGAGTAGTGACCGTTGCTGAAGATGTCGGTTGGAGCGACGATCGTTCCAGGCACGACCTTACCTTCGCTTGGCGCGAGCGTCACGACGCCATTTTCGACGATGAGTTTGGTTTTTGGGTCGATTGATTCAAACGTGTACTTCGCCTCTTCGTTGGAGCGGTTGATGAGTGAGAAGCGAACCGGATTGGCGATTTCGCCACTGGGCATGGTGTAGAACGGTGCACCGGTGCCGCGGCGGATGGAGATGTAGGAAGGGGCGCGGGTGACGAGAATTGTGAAGAATGCGCTGAAGATGATGGTAAGGATCGCGGGGTAGACGATTACGCGGGGGCGAAGCACTTTGCGTTTTTCGCCTGACATCGCGGACTTTGACGAATACCGGATGAGGCCGGTGGGGCGACTGAGTTTGGTCATGACGGCGTCGCACGCGTCGATGCACTGCGCACAGTGAATGCACTCCATTTGCAATCCATTGCGGATGTCGATGCCGGTTGGGCATGTGGTGACGCAGAGTCTGCAGTCGACGCAGTCGGCGATGCGTTTGTCGGTGTTGTGGAAGGAGAGAACTGGAAGCGAGATGCCAGCGGCAGCGTCATGTGAGCCAAGTGCTTTGCCGGCTTTGCCGCGGGGCTCGCCGCGTGTGCGGTCGTAGCTGACTATGAGCGATTGGCGATCAAGCAACACGCTCTGCAATCGGCCGTACGGGCATGCGACGAGGCACGTTTGTTCGCGGAAGATTGTAAAGTCAAACATCATCGCGATGGTGACAAACGCCATGACGAGGAAACCTGTTGGGTGTTCAAAGGGACTGCGCGTGACCCACGTGACGAGTTTGTCGATGCCAACGAAGTAGGCGAGGAAGGTGTGGGCCAGGAAGCATGACGCAAGGAAGTAGGTCATGTACTTCAGTGGCTTTCCAGCGCCGCCTGTCTGGAACCAGCCGAGAATGCCGGTGGTTTTCTTGGGTTTGCCGGGCGTGCCATCGAAGAGGCGTTCGAGCGGGCGGTACAGGAACTCCATGTAGACTGTTTGTGGGCAGGCCCATCCACACCAAACGCGACCAAGCAACGCAGTGATGAGGAAGATGCCGAGGAAGATGCCGACGACGAGTAGCGCGAGGAGCAGCGTGTCGGTCGGGAGGAACGTGTGGCCAAAGAGCGTGAAACGCCGCGCGATGATGTCAAGCAGAACGGCGGGCTTGCCGTTGATCTTGATGTAGGGAATCAGCGTGAAGACGGCGATGAGGAAGTAGGCGACGGCGCGGCGTCTGGTCCAGAAACGTCCGGCGCTGGGGCGGGGCTTGATCCACTTGCGAGAGCCGTCCTCGTTGAGAGTGGAGAGGACTTTGGGAGGAATCACGTCCGAGGCAGAAATGACAGCGTCCATTGTCGATGGAGTGGCACTACTTGACTGTGTGGTGCGCGGCTTGTCTGTGATTTCGCGTTGACCGCCTTCAGCAGTTGGTGGCACGATTTCGGGATGTTGGACGGTGATTAAACTCATGATATTGGTCGCCCAGAAACTGTGCTGTGCAGCTGGCGGAACGCGACCGTGCAAACCCACCGAGACCCACGTCGCGTTCTACCAGGGTGGAATGACTGCGCCTTCAGGTGCCCTCGGAGCCGCGGGTTTCGTGCCCCGGAGGTTTTTCACGTACGCTGCGAGGAGGACGCGTTCGTTCTGCGAAAGTCGAGCACCCCACGGGGGCATCGCGCCGTTGTTTGCGCCAAGTTCGATCACCTTGTGGAGGTCGGTGATCGTCTTGACGTTCTTGTAGTTGTCGTCGCAGAGATTGACACCGTTGATGCCGCCGCCGTCGTTGGCGTGACAGGATGCGCAGTTGCCGACGAACAAGCCCTTGGCGATGCCCATCATGGCATCGTCCGTGGACATCTTGATGATCGTGGCTTCGTCGGCTGCTAGGTCGCCGATCTTGCCGAAGATGCGTTTGTTCTCGGCGACCTTGGACTTGTTCCAATTGTCGTGAATCGTGAAAGACATCGGGCTCAGGTGATAGAACGCGAAGTAGAGCAGCGAGAAGAGCATGGTCGCGATGAAGATCGCGTGCCACCAACCCGGCGTGGGGTTGTCGTACTCGCGGATGCCGTCGTACTCGTGATCGAGAAGCTGCGCGATCTTTGCTCGACGGACAGAGACTTCTGACTCAGCGGCGTCGTCTGCCACTGGATCGCGGTTCAGATTGGGGTTGAGGTCGGAGTGCATACTTGTGCTCCGGAGAAATCGCGAATTGGATGAAACTTCGAGGCGTGGTACGAAACGTTGATTCCCGTTTTTCTTGAGTTACGTTCTTTGAGTTACTGGGTGTCTGTCGGACGGGAAGTACAGACACGGGCGTCGTCGAGCGGTATGTGAGCGGCTTCTTCCATGGCCTTCTTGCTGCCCTTGGAGAAGACCCGCCACAACACCGCACCGAACGCAATCATGAAGAAGATCAGGCCCACAATCGGATACACGGACAGCTTTGCGCTGCTCATGACTTCGGTAAGACTCATTGTCCACCTCCCTTGTCAGCGGCTGCTGCTTCGGACGTGCGCCTTCCTGAGGCTTGCGTGACTTTGGTGACGTTCGCATCAGCAGTCATCACGGCGAGTTTTTCAAACTTCTCGTATGGGTTCCATTCCGGAGTCTTCGAGATATCCGTGCCGAGTCGCTGCATATACGCCACAAGCGCGATCACCTTCTTGCCTTCAAGGCCTTGGTAGCCGCCCTGCTGGAGAAGTTCGTCGCTGATTTGCTTGGCCTGCGCCTTGGCGAGTGCCTCGGCTCGGCCCTCTTTGACAACTTCGCCGTAGGGCACGCCCAGCATCGCCATGCTCTGCACTCGCATTCCCACATCCGCGAAGTCGAGGTCGTCGCGGAGCAGGTGGGCGTAGCTGGGCATGATCGACTGCGCGATCAACTGGCGCGGATTTTCGAAGTGACGCACGTGCCAGTCGTGGCTCTTGAGGCCACCTTCGCGGCCAAGGTCAGGACCGATGCGGCGACTGCCAAACTGGAACGGGTGGTCATAGACGGTTTCGCCTGGCTTGTGATATTCGCCGTAGCGCTTGGTTTCGGCCCAGATCGGGCGGATCATCTGGCTGTGGCAGTTGTAGCAGCCTTCGCTGATGTAGATGTCGCGCCCAGCGAGTTCGAGCGGCGTG
Source organism: uncultured Phycisphaeraceae bacterium (assembly GCA_964516725.1). Lineage (GTDB taxonomy): Bacteria > Planctomycetota > Phycisphaerae > Phycisphaerales > UBA1924 > BJHL01. The sequence goes on along the minus strand of CAZEZV010000002.1, from coordinate 23,033 downwards.
TACGGCTTGACGCTAGCGATGCTTGGAACGTTGCTCTTGATGAGGAACGTAGGAATCATCTCAAACACACTCGCGATCAACACAGCAGTCAACGTGAGAATTGTGAACTTGATAGGCTTGCGTTCCCACACGCGATGCCACCAGCCCTGTATGGCCTTGTCCATTTTGTGCCCGATCTGTATGTTGCCTTCTGGTAGGCGTGAGCCGGGCTGTGGGTCATCAACGTACTCAGGAGCGAGCGCTGGAGCCGTGAATTCAGGCTCGATATACGTCGCAGGGCGAGCCTTCCACGTCATGAACATGTTGACACCGGCCATGACGACGCCGCTCAGGAACAGCAAGCCGCCGATTGCTCGCAGCCAGTAGAACGGCACAATAGCGTTGACGGTCTGCACGAAGTCCTGATACTGGAGTGCGCCGGTCTCATCGAACGCACGCCACATGAGGCCTTGCGTGATGCCAGAGACGTACATGGGCAGGATGTAGAGGACGATGCCGATGGTGCCGATCCAGAAGTGCGTCGCCATCAGTTTCTTGCTCCAGAGCGGGGTCTGGAAGAGGCGGGGCAAGAGCCAGTACATCATGCCGAAGGTCATGAAGCCGTTCCAGCCCAGTGCGCCGCTGTGCACGTGCGCGATGGTCCAGTCGGTGTAGTGGCTGAGGCTGTTGACGCTCTTGACGCTGAGCATCGGGCCTTCGAATGTGGACATGCCGTAGAAGGTGATGCCGACGACAAAGAACTTCAGAATCGGGTCTTCTGCAACTTTGTTCCAAGCGCCGCGGAGCGTGAGGAGGCCGTTGATCATGCCGCCCCAACTTGGCATCCACAGCATCACGCTGAAGATCATGCCCAGCGTGCTTGCCCAGGCGGGCAGGCTCGTGTAGTGCAGGTGGTGTGGGCCTGCCCAGATGTACATGAAGACCAGCGTCCAAAAGTGGACGATTGAAAGGCGATATGAGTACACCGGGCGCTCGGCGGCCTTGGGCAGGAAGTAGTACATGAGCCCGAGGAAGGGTGTCGTGAGGAAGAACGCGACGGCGTTGTGGCCATACCACCACTGCATGAACGCATCTTGCACGCCTGCGTAGACAGACCAGCTCTTGATGAAACCTTCCTTGGTGGGCGTGTGGCCTGTGAGGACCTGGCCCAATGCGTAGGGCAGTTCAAGGCTGTTGAAGACGTGCAGGACTGTTACGGTCACGATGCTGGCGATGTAGAACCACAGTGCGACATACATGTGGCGCTCGCGACGCTTGACGAGGGTCATGAAGAAGTTGACGCCGAAGAAGCCCAGCCACACGACGGCGATCATGAGGTCGATGGGCCATTCGAGTTCGGCGTACTCCTTACCTGAGGAAATGCCCAACGGCAGCGTGAGAGCCGCGCACACGATAATGAGTTGCCAGCCCCAGAAGTGCAAGCGGCTGAGTTTGTCGCTCCACATGCGGGCCTTGCACAGGCGCTGCGTGCTGTAGTAGACCGCCGTGAAGACGGCGTTGCCTGCAAACGCAAAGATCACTGCGTTGGTATGCAGTGGTCGAAGGCGGCCAAAGTTCAACCAACTGGTTTCGTAGAGGAATGCGAGGGGCTTCGTGCCGTTGCCCATCTCGGGCAGGTAAGGCAATGCCAGCTGCAACGCCACGATCAGACCCACCAACATCCCAACAAAACCCCATATCAGGGTCATGATCAGGAACATGCGGACAATCTGGTCGTCGTAGCGGAACGTTTCCATTCGTCCGCCCGGAGACGGACTTCCATTTGCAGACACCCTTGAGGCAACAGCAGGCATCGGGACCCTCCAAAGTTGAACGATCCAATCAAAAAATGCAAATCTACAAAAAATCTGACCAAGAACCAATTGACACTACAGGAGAACGGGATATTTTACTCCTTAGTATTGTAGATAAAGGACTGTGTTGTCAAGATTACTTCGGAATATTTTCTGTTTTTACAAGATTTATTGCTATTCTAGAGTAAATTTGAGCCGTATTTTCTTGTTCTACAGGAATTTATCGAGTTCCGACCCGTTAGGATCGCTCCAATGCTGAGCCAAGTATCCGGATATGCCGCTACCTGTTTGGCGTACATCGATTCCCGATCTCCTTTCGGATCGGGCGATGGTTCGGGCAAAGCCGTGTTCGTCAAGGACATCGCCGAGGCCACCGGCATCCCCGCGCCGTACCTCGCAAAGATTGTCCAAATCCTTGCGAAGAAAGGGTTTGTAAAAACTCAACGCGGGATAGGCGGGGGCGTCAGTCTCGCTCGGGGGGCTGAGACCGTTTCTATCTTCGAGGTCTGTGCCGCCCTCGACGATCCCGGCATCGTTCCCAAGTGCATCATGGGAACAGCCGTATGCAGCGATGAACGTGCCTGTCCGGCGCACGAGTTCTGGACCAAGGAACGCGCAAAGATCTACATGTACTTGCAGTCCACCACCATCGCCGACCTCTCGAAATCGAAGAACCGGCTTTGGTATCGCGTACTCGCACCCCACGAACTCCATCGCACAGTTGCCGAAGCGCACTTGAGTGGTGATACTCCGGCATGAACAAGCACACGCCGACATTTGCAGTTTGCCGCATAGGTTCGCCTTTGCTCCTGTTCGGTCTTCTCCTCGCCGCGGGCTGCGCGAATCCGCGCTCAACCTCCAATTCGCAGGTCAATCGCGAGCCAGCCGAAATCGTCATTACGCTCGATGGCGACATGCGCGACTGGCCCGGCACCACCGCCGCGACCGCAGACGAGCACCACCTCTACACGCGCTTCATGGTCGAAGGCGAAACCTACACACTGCAATCTGATCCTGCCCCCACCGCCATCTTGATCGATGCCGATGCGAACCCGTCTACCGGCCATCAAGTTGAGCCAACCGGCCAACTCTCAACCCTGGGCGTTGACCTCATAGTCGAGTTTTCCCCAACGCGCAGCGATGGCCAATCAGGCCGAGGCGTCGTCCTCTTCGCGATGAGCAACGACGGCACGCGCACGCCGCTGTCTGTGTATGACTGGGACTTTTCGTTCTCGCCGACTTACGCCAGTCAGTGGTACGAGGCCCGAATTTCGCGCACTCCCAATGGCAGCACACCGATTCCGCAGCAAGGCCTGCTCACGCAGGGTGAAGTCGCCGGCGCATTCGTGCGCTACAACACGCAAGGGCAGATCATCGCAAGTTCTGACCTTTTCCGCACCACAGCCGGCCCTCGCTGCATGGATGTGGCCCGCAAGTCGAACCTTGAAGTGCCGCCTAAGGAACCCGGCGTGCTGCGCGTCGTGAGCTACAACGTCCTGTTCTCCAGCCCCACCAAGAAACCCGAGCCCTTCACCCGGATCTTCAAAGCCCTCGATCCCGATGTCATCCTCGTCCAAGAGTGGGAAGCCAGTAGCAATCGCGAACTTGCCGAATGGTTCAACGTGAACCTGATGCGTGACGGCGGGTGGGATGTTGTTGCTGCCGCAGGAAAAGTCTCCGAAGGCAAGGGCGTCGCTATCATCACGAAACACCCTGCGAAAACAGTCGACAATGACCTGCGCATCTCGGCGAACGCCGCCGCTGAAGTGGCCAACGATCGCGTCCGTTTCGCCCTCGCCAGCGTCGAAACGCCGAAGGCAACGCTGCTCGCTGCAAGCACCCACCTCAAAAGCCGCGGCAGCGCGGGAAGCCCGGAAGACATGAAGCGTGTCGCTGAAGCAGCCGCGATCAACACAGCGCTTCGTGAAGCCGCATCCGCCCAGAAGCCCGCGTTCATGTTCATCGGCGGTGATATGAATCTGGTTGGCTCATACACACCGCTCGAAACTCTCGCCGCCGGCGCGGACCTGGATGGCAGCGATCTCGCCGTCGCCACCCCGCGCACGCTGGGCGATCGCACGAGTGTCACCTGGAGCGAGAACGGCAACGAGTTTTCACCCGGGCGCCTGGATTACATCCTCTACTCGGATTCCAAAGCTGGCGTCATTCGCTCGTTCGTGCTCGACACCGCTCGCCTCTCCGCTGAATCACTCGCCGCGTCGGGCCTCGAAGCAGGTGATAGTGCGGCAAGCGACCACATGCCGGTCGTTGTGGACTTCATGCTCAAGTGATCACGAAGGCATATCCACTATTACCCGAATCGCGCGCTGATCACGCACCATCGCGTATCCGGCAACCGCGCGATCAAACGCTACTCGCGGCGACAAGAAGGGCGTCACGTCGAGTTCTTCACGCGCCAACGCCGCGAGCGCATCGCTGAGGGTGCCGTGCCCTGCGAACGCGACCTCCACTTCGCCCGACATCGCCCAACTGAGGTCTGGCCGAAAGCCAGACGTTCCCTTCGCGTTCTGACCCGCTTGCGATGAAACGCCGCCCATTTCAGCCGCAAATCCGCTGAACTCCGACTGCATCGGCGCGGGCAGTACTTTCACGATTACTTTGCCGCGGGGTCGCACGAATCGCATCGCAAGCTCAAGCCCCTCGGGGCTTCCTGTGCAATCAATCACCACATCCTGATCATTCCTCTGCCCCGCATCGCGCACATCGCGATGCTTGATGCCCCAGCGCTCACAAAGTGCAAGGCGATCTGGGCGAGTACCCAGCACTCGCACACTCGCGTTGGCGCGAACGAGCCATTGGGCCATGAGCAGGCCCGTTGCCCCATCGCCAAGGACTGTCACATACGGCTTGTGCTCAATGCGAACGAATCTCGCTGCATGCAAAACGCCCGCGATCGTGTTTGCAAGCACCGCGCTCTGTGCAGAGACTTTGGCAGGCACAGTTTCAACCGCCGTCGCTGGCACAACCACACACTGCGCAAGCGTCCCTCGCCGCATTGTCGCGCTCTCGCTGCCAACACCCAGCCCAAGCACCTCGCGCTGCGCGCAGTGCGTCGCCACGCCGCTGCGGCAGCGTTCGCACTTCGCGCACGCGATCACCGCGTTGATCGCGACGAGTTTTCCGACAAGTCGCGCCGGATCGGGCGCACCAACGCGAGTCGCCTGCCCCGCGCTCGCGACAATGCCACATCCCTCGTGTCCGAGCACGCCCCGATACCCATTTTTCATGGTCGCTGCGATGCTTGCGAACTGCACGTCCGCAGCGGACAGTGCGGCGTGCGACACGCGCACCAACACCTCGCCAGCGCCCGCCACAGGCGTCGGAGTTTCACGCATCACGGGGCCGGATTCAGAGAGTGTCAGTGCAAGCACGGTTCACTTCGCAATCAAATCAAACAACAGACACGCGGCGGTTCTCGACGCGTTCACGCATGAAATCGGCATTTTGCAATCGCTCGCGGTATCCCGCTAAGCGTTCCCGCTCGCTACTTCGCAACCCCGCCCGTGGACTGTTGCGCCTTTGCGGGCTGTAGCGAGTTTGACGCCGCCGCTTGCACGGGCGACAGCCCCGCGGGCGACGCCGGCGTCTCGATCGCCGGCTGCGGCACAAAGGGCAGATACTCCCAATACCGCTTCTCGCGTGTGTACACCGGGAACTGGTATGCACTGCCACCACTGAACGGCTGCTTCGCTTCTCGGTACCACATTGCCCAATCTTTTCTCGCCAACCCAAGGTCTTGCCCCGTCATAACGCGCAGCGAATCGCGAACCGCGAAGTTCACGCCCACGCTCTCATCATCGAGCGCGGCAATCAGCGACTCGGCGACGCGAGTGTCCTTGTACTGCCCGAGCGCGATCGCTGCTTCGCGCCGGACACGCTCGTCGCCTTCCTTTGCCGGGTTGATCGCATCAATCAGGGTCGGCACCGCCGCGTCATTGTGCAATCGCTGCAACGCGCGCGCGGCTTCGACTCGAACGGCGTCATCTTCATCACGGAGTAACGCGACAATCGTCGGCACATCCTCAGGCTGCCCATGCGTCCCGACCGCTCGCGCCCCAACCGCACGCACGCCCGCGTCCGTGTCCTTCGTGGCTTTGCGGAACAAGTCAAGATACAGCGGCTCCCCCGCAAACGACGCCCCCGCCAGCAACTGCATGCCCTGTAGCCGCCGATTCGCGTCAAACTCGTCAATGGCCATGCGAGCCGCTTCTTCTGGAGTCGGCGGCGAGAATGCTTCCAACACCGACTTCGCGCCGGGGCGCATGGTCGATGTTGTATCGCACCCAAAAAGCCCAACAACACACAGGCACGCAACGCAACTCGCACTCGCTGCTCGAATCATTGCACACCAACCCACTCGCGTTCGTCTCATCAAGCACTTGTACATCACCCATGATAGGTCGCTCTTCAAGAACCACGACCGTCATGAGCGCGCCGGCACACTCCACGACCGGCATACAACAACCACCTTCGCAGCCCCACACTTTTCAGCCTGTCTGATAGTTGTCTGCTCGGCGCGTGCACGGCGTAGGGGGGTGGGGGTGGTAGGTTGCGATTACTTGGTGCTCGAAGTGGCGAGAGCGTGTTGAAGTTGGGATGATGGGGTCTGGCGCAAGAAGGCCGCAAGTTTGGCAGGAGGCGATGCGGCGATGGCTGGCCGTGTGCGTGTGCGGTGTGTGAGATGTCCGGTGGCGGGTTCGGGCCAGCATGCGCTCATGCAATGTCATCGTGCAGACGAATGCTCATGCTCCCTGGTCTTGGGACAGGCTTTAGTTGTCTGGAATTACGAAGTTCGCTTCGAGATCCGGATCAGTCATTCCGAATTGAGCAAGCTCCCCGAGTGCTTCTATCCGCAGGGCGTTCGCGCCCTCTGTGTCGCCCTGCTCCTTGAGTATGAAGCCCCTGAGTTTGAGAATAGATGCCAATTGCTGCGCGTGGTCTGCAACGGTTGGTTGCTCCAGTCGTGCCCGACGACACAATGGTTCGGCCTTGTCCAACTCTGCGTTCGAGTCGCTGTTTCGACGTTGATAGAAGTGCAGATATGCCAGAAGCTTCCTTGTGTCCGCCTCGTCATCCCGGAACCGCGGGGCATCTGGCGACGTTTTCGCAAGGTCGAGCGTGATGCGCAGCGCCTCATCAAGTAATCTTCTTGCGTTCGAGCTCTCCTCGTCCACGTTTATCAGTTCGGCCGCGAGCGCTCTGCACGACTCCGCGACGTCCCGCTTGCTCGTCTCATCGGCCGCTTCCCCCTCGGCGAGTGTTCGCCTGAAGGCGAGCACTTCTTGCAGCGCAGCCCGGCGGCGCTCGTCGTCAGTCTGCAACTTTGCGAGTTTGACCATCGCGAGTCCAAGGTCCCGGCGATGACTTCGGGAGGCGTTCGTGTTATTGCTTGATCTGGCCTTCTCGACCAAACGCTGACGTATCTCGCGTGACTGCTGTGCGAGTGCAACCGCTGCGTCGCGCTTCCCGTCGTCGCGTGCGATGTCTGACTGAAGCATGAGCAATTGGCTGACTTCTCGTTGAACCGAATCCTGCGTTCGTATTGCCTCGGGCGACTCGTCAATGAGCTGCTGCGCCTCGCGAACTGTCTTCGCCGCAGCGTCCAGCGACTTCGTGCGTTTCTGGAGTGTCGCAATCTCGATCTTGCAGCCCACTCGAAGCAGCAGCAGCTCCGCCGGGTTCACGCGCGCCGAGTCGATGCCCTTGGCGAGTTCAAGCGCCTGCTGGTATCGCTCGCTCGCCTCGCCTCGCTGTCCGATGCTCGAGCCCCGCCCGCCAAGCACGTCTGCCTGGCTGCGGAGTGCCTGTGCAAGAAGCAAGTTGATCTGCGGGTCTTGCGGGAACTCTTCCGCGAGATACTCCATGCTCCTGACGGCAGTTTTGGACAGAGCCTCTCTCGCTTGAATCGAACCTTCAGCTCGTGCGAGGTTTCCCCGAAGATCTTCCAGAAACTCTCCGGCGAACGTGCGCATCTGCGCCAAGCGCTGCGTCTGCTTTCTGGCTTTGGATGCCTGCGATACAGTGAGCACCGCTCCGGCTCCAAACGAGAATACGAGCAACGCCGCAAGTGTCACAGGAAGGCGATGACGCCGCACGAACTTCCGAGCGTCGTACAGGGGCGTTGCTGGATGTGCATTGACCGGCTTGCAGCCGATGTAGTTTGACAAGTCAGCCGCGAGCGCCGATGCGCTGTCGTAGCGTTTCCCGGGGCTCTTGTGCATCGCCTTCAGGACGATGCAATCCAGATCACCCCGCAACTTGCGGCTCAGATCCCGCGGCAAGGCGTCCCGCACCTTCGCGATCTGCTCCGCCGTCAATGTGCGCGTCGAGCCGTCCGCCGTGATCGTGATCGTCTTCGTAACAGCGTCACTCGGCGCTTCGGGGTCACTCTCACGCACGATGCTCACGATCTTCTCACGAACGGCGGTGTCAAATGAGAACGGCAGGTGACCGGTGAGCAACTGATACAGCAGCACTCCCAGCGAGTACACGTCCGCGCGAGTGTCCAGCCCCTCGCCCGCGAGCTGCTCTGGGCTCGCATACTGCAGTGTCATCCCATGCACCGCCATGCCCTGCGCGAGCGCGGGCCCCACGATGTCCTGATTGAGCAGCTTCGCAACGCCAAAGTCCAGCAGTTTCGGCTCGCCCTGGGGAGTCACGATGATGTTGCTGGGCTTAATGTCGCAGTGCACAACGCTCTTTGAGTGCGCGTGCATCACCGCGCTGCACACCCGCTGGAACAGCTCGATGCGCAGCTTGGTCGAGAGCATGTTGTTGTCGCAGTGCCTGTCGATGGGCACGCCCTGAACATACTCCTGCACAAAGTACGGGCTGCCGTCCTCGAGCGTTCCGGTGCCGTACAGCCTCGCGATGTTCGAGTGATTGAGCGCGCCCAAGACGCGAGTTTCGATGTCGAATCGCTGCAGCATCGCAGGCGAGCACCGCGACCTTTGCAGCACCTTGATCGCCACTTCGCTTGGCTGCGAATCATCGGTGGGAGCCGCGAGATAGACGCGCCCCATCCCCCCGCTTCCGACTTCCTTGACGACGCAGTACTTTCCGATGAACTTCGGCTGACCGACAATTTCAGGCGTTCGCGCGCCGTGCATCGCATGATCTCGTGCGTCGCCATCCAACGCTGCCGTCACACATGTCTCGTGATCTTCCTTGCGAGGCGAGCTATCGCTCATGCGCAGCATCGCACTGACCAGCTCAAACACTTCGGGTTGTCTGTGCAGACCTTCGAGCGCCAGCGCCCGTTGCTCCGCAGACATCAACGCAAGCCTCGCATGTTCTGCCCGCACTGTTGCCCATTGTTCCTTCGTCAGTTTCATGCGTTGCTCCCGAAGCCTTCTTGTTTTGCCAGCACGACCAGCAGGTACGCGCGAGCGCTTCGCCAGCGACCATCCACTTCTGCGGTCGTCATGCCAAGCCCTCTGGCGATCTCTGGCATCGACATGCCCGCGAAGAATCGACGCCGCACGATCTCCGCATCCGTTTCGTCGAGCGCGGCGAGCACGTCGATGGCATTCAGAACTGGCTCAAAGTCAACCATGCCATAGTTCGAAAACGCCGGCGCATCAAGCACTCTCAAGGAATCGCTTTCCGCGTGCTGTTCCAATGGGACCATTCTCGCCCCGCGCTTCCCGCCCTTGCGCGAACGATCGATCAGGATTCGGCGCATCGCTGTGTGTGCCGCACCAAAGAGGTGCTCGCGATTCTCAAGCTCCAGACTTCCAAGATTGATGTACGCCTCGTGTACCAGCGTCGTCGCCGCGGCCCCGTTGCGGTGCGACTCCTTTGACAATGCACGTTCCGCGATGCTCTTGAGTTCCCCGTACACCAGGTCAACAAGCGCGTTGTGAGCATGGCGCTCACGAGCTAGGTCGCCGCGTTGCTTTCCTGCCTTGATATCGCCAAGCAGGTTGGTGATCGTGCCCGTATCCATATGTTCCTCAGTAACTTACGGAATTCTGCTTCACAATTCTCCGCAGCGGTCTTCTCATTCGCATGAATATGTGAAGCCTGACCCATGACCACACAGAACGTACGCAATCAGGCTTCCGGAGAGGGCAACGACGCACGCCTCACCTCCGACTCAAACGCGTCACCACGGCGACCCCCCACCCCCCGACGTGGCCCGGAGAATGTTATGAACACGCTGCTCTCTTCGGCTTTTCCAACCTTTTCACGCCTCTCTCGCCAGTTTTTCCCGCCCCGCGAGTTTTCGCCGGTCGGCACCGCTCCTACACGCACCAGCGACACGAAGATGTCGCCCCCGACCATCTTCCGCAGCAGCGGCGAGAACCAGAACGACATTGTCTACGTCGTGCTCGCCCTGCTCGCAGAACACTCCTGCGTTGCCCGTCACCTGGGCGCGAAGGTGTTTGATCGAACCGGCTATTCGCTGAGCGTTCAGGTTGAAGGCTCGCCCGAAGATCGCGCGCGCCTCGCGGCTCGCTGGCGAGAACTGTTCCCGCTCGAGAGCGCCCTCTTCAGCCACAAAACCACCTACAACCCGCTCGCCGTCGACCGCCTCGGCACGCACTTCATCGAGTTCACCGGCATCGGCCCGCAGGAACCCCTCGAAGTCCTGCGGCTCATCACCGGCACACTCAGCCTCCCCATCAACGTCGCCTACATCAGCCTCAAGCGCGAAGGCGGCAGCTACCAAAGCACCGTGCAACTCGTGATCGACGCCGTGTCGCCCGAGCGCACACGCCGAGCGCTTCGCATCATCCGCGGCTGGGACACCCTGCCCAATCGAAACGTCCGCATCTTGCCGCTGATGCCTGAGGTTGAGCCGCCAACGCTCGCAAGAACGAACCCGCGCCACCCGCCAGCCCTGTGCGCCTCTCGCATGTCGCGACCCGCATCATTACACATCGCGTTGCACCGCACCTCGGCAATCGCAGCATCCGGTGGCACGGGCGTCTCGCCCGTGAGTAGCTCGGGGGGCGCGGGGTGGCCTTCTAGGCCATGCGCGCAATCAGATTCGAATAATGCGATCGCCCCGCTCGCCGCACCTGTCAAGTGTCCGGGAGACGTGGATGTGGTTTAGAGGGCCGCTCTTCACAAGCAAACGCCAATCCCCACGGCGGCTACGAACACACGCCCGAGACTGGTTATTGGGCCGAGAAACACTGTTTTCTATGTTGGTTTGCGACAAGTCACGTACACTCACACCCGCACCCGCCGCTTCGCGCTTGTCGCGGTGCGGGAGGGGTGAGGAAAGAGGTGGGATATGAAGATGAATAGCATGTTGCAGATAGTTGCTCGCCAAGTGTTTACTCCGAGCACTCACGTTCGACAGTTGTTCGCCAAACTCACCAAAACCGTGGCGTGCGTGCTCGCGCTGACGCTTCTCGCGCCGGTTGTGATGGGGCAGACGATTATTTATGTGAAGGCCAATGCGCCGGCGGGGGGGAATGGGCAGAGTTGGGGGACGGCGTTTAGGGACTTACAGAGCGCGCTCGATGTAGGCCAAGCGCAGCAGGAAGTATGGATTGCTGCCGGAACGTATAAACCGACAGTTGCAATCGGCAGCGTGCCGGTCTTTCAAGTCAACGTGAGTCTTCGCTTCTACGGCGGCTTTGCCGGCACGGAGGTCAATCGGTCGCAGCGCAATCCAGCGGTAAATGTGACAGTGTTGTCCGGTGATCTTGCGGACGACGACAACCCTGCAAACCCAACTGTTGGGTACATGGGAAACGGAGGCTTGTTCTGGCTAACACCTTCCGCTGGTTCGGTGATTATTGACGGACTCACACTGCGAAACGGCCGGGATCCGTATATCAGCAGCGGTGGTGCGATTTTCACAGAAGCGCCGAGCACAACGGTGCGTAACTGCCGCTTCTACTTTAATCGTGCGAACCAGTCTGGTGGCGCGATTGGCGTCGACTGGCGAACAACCAGTCCAGGACAAAACCTCGTCGTGGAGAATTGCGAGTTTCAAGAGAACTACGCGATGCGTGGCGGTGCCGTCTACATCGGACGAGAGCCGGGTAGTGGAGCAACACCATCACTTGATAACGCGACATTCACAAATTGCACTTTCATTCAGAACAAGACCAGACGAGTCTTTGATAACGGGCAGCCTCTTCCGAATTTCGGAATTTTCCAAGGCGGCGCAGTGGTCGTTGAGAATGACACTCAGAACACAACTCCCATTACTCGGCCTCAACTAGTTCGCTTTTCAAATTGCACATTCAGAGCAAATGAGGCGACCGGACAGGGCGCTGGATTGTGGACAAATGATGCCGTGGTGCTGACAGCTTGCCTCTTTGAATCCAATCTGACAATCAACGAGTTGGGCACGGGTACGGCTGGTGCGGGTGCGTATCTTCTGCCCACATCTGCCGGTCAAGCGAGATACGTCTACGGATGTACGTTCCGTCGGAACCAGTCGGGGCAAGGTTCAGGCCTTTTCTTTTGGAACAACACAACTGTTGCCAACTGCGCGTTCATTGGGAATACAGGCGGACACAACGCAGCTGCATACGGCCAAACATCTGCCCAGCATCCGATAGTTTCCTGCCTGGTCTACGGAAATGTGAATGGTGAACCAACGAGCCCCATCATCGGCGGAGAGCCCCAGAATGAAGTTACATGCTACAACTCAATCATCGCTGCAAATACCAGCTTGATTGGCCCGATGGGTGACAGGGCACTCGCAGGAGACGACACAACTTGGACAGGCGTGCGACACTGCATCATCGAGGGATTTACTGGCAATGTCTACGGTAGCGTGAGCACTATCGTCGCTGACCCGCTGTTCATTGATCCCGATGGCCCTGACAACGTGCTGGGTAATGTCGACGACGACTTCCGCTTGGGCGGAACCTCTCCTGCTATCGACTCCGCGGACGCGTCGTTGATGCCCGCAGACATACTCGACTTGGACGCGGATCAGGACTTCTTAGAACCAATCCCGTTTGATCTCGCAGGTAACTCACGGTTTGCCGACTTTGTCCCAACGCCCAACACAGGCATTGGCGCTGTGAACTATCTCGACCGGGGCTGCTACGAAGTGCCTGAGGGCGCTGCGTCTCGGTTGTACGTCCGCTCCAATGCGCCAGTGGGTGGTGACGGCTTGTCTTGGGCAACGGCGTTTCGAGACTTGCAGTTCACACTCTTGCTCGCGGCGTCAGTACCGGGTGCGGTAGAGGAAATCTGGGTCGCCGCCGGCACCTACAAGCCCAGCCCGCCGCTCTCCCAAGGCGGCTCGCGCTCGGCCTCCTTCACTCTCCAATCCAACCTCGCCCTCTACGGCGGGTTCCAAGGCACCGAGACCTCGCTGTCGCAGCGGACACCGGCGAGCATCGCGGCGAATCCGACGGTTTTGAGCGGGGACTTGAATGGGGATGATACGGGAGACTTCAATCGTGCCGACAATTCCTTTCACGTGGTGCGAGCGGAGTCCGTCGTCGCCTCTGCACGACTTGACGGAGTTACTGTCAAAAGCGGACAGGCTGACGGTTCAGGCATCGACAACAGCGGTGCCGGCATGTTCATTTTCAACGCGAGTCCGGTCATCGCATCTTGCACCTTCGTTGCCAACGTCGCGTCAGGTCCAGCAACAACAGGGCGAGGCGGCGCGGGGGCGGCGGTGAGAGGCGACAGCGCACCGGCATTCATAGATTGCGAATTCGCAAGTAATCAGGCAAAGCGCGTCGCAACAGAAGCCCCGCCATTTGTGCAGAGTCCGGTCGGCGCGGGGCTATACATAGACGTGCCGGGAACAAATCACATTGTTGTGCGTCGGTGTAACTTCAACAGAAACACTGCCTTGAACGGATCAGCAATCATGTGCTTTGGCGGTCAGGTTGACGCGGATCAATCGAAGTTTATTCGAAACGAATGTCCTGCTGGTGCAGCGACCGTGTACTGTGGAGCCCTCAACGACAATAATTTTCCGCTGCTGAACGCATCGTTGCGGCTAGTGAATTGCGAGTTCTATGGAAATACCGCTTGGGCGGACAGTAGTGCGGTGACGGTTTACGGGTGCTCGCCACCTTCGAGCATCACCGGCAGCATTTTTTCGCTCAACAGCGTGGGAGTTTCCGGAGATTGTATTGTCGTTGGAAATCAAACGAGTCTGACACTCAGCAATTGCACGATTGTTGGCAACACCACATTGGCAACCGGCGCAGCAGTCAGCGCGCAGACCGCAGCCGACGTGTCTTTGAACAACTGCATCGTGTGGAACAATTCTGTTCAGTTGCGCCAAAGCAATGCACCTGGAACAACGCTCCAAGCGTCATATTGCACGATCACGGGTGGCTTTCCGGGGGTTGGCAACAACAGCGTTGATCCAATGTTCCTACGGGCTCCATCGGCAGGGCCCGACGACGACTACGGCGACCTTCGCCTCACCAACGCTTCGCCAGCGATTGACTCGGGCGACTCTACTGCGGTGCCGCAGGACTCGTTTGATATTGATGGCGATGGCAATACGACCGAGGCGTTGCCGATTGACATTCTGGGTAACGCGCGGTTTGTTGATGCTCCACTGGTTGCTAACACTGGCCTCGGCTCGCCGCCCGTCGATCGTGGCGCGATTGAGTACTTCCCGCCTGCGTGCCCGAGCGCAGGCGAGCGGCTGTGGGTCGCGCTCACCGGCGGCAACTACACCGCCGATACTTCGTGGTTCCCCTGCTCGCCGACAAGCACTTCAAGCGTCCTCTTCGACCAGAGAGCGGCGTACAGCGTCAACTTTCCTGTCGGCCAAACCATCTCAGCTACAAGAGCCACCATCCGCCGCGGCGATGTCACGTTCAATCTCAACTCAACGCCGACTCAGACATCCACCTATCGCCTGACCTCAACGCAGCAGACGGCACTCACTGTCGGCGCGGACCTTGGCGAGCCTGTGTCGCTCTCGATTCCCAACGGCGTTGTCAACGCGACGTCCGCCGTCATTGGCGATCTGCCGGGTTCGCTGGGGATTGTCAATGTTTCCAACGCAAACAACCTGCCCGGCACAGGCTCGCGGCTTGCCGTCACCAACGGTCGGCTCAGCGTGGGCGTCGAAGGCATCGGGCAACTGAATGTGACGCAGGGCGGCGTTGTGGTGTCTCGCGATTCGTTTGTGGGTGAGCAGCCCGGGTCGTTTGGCCGCGTCATCATTGAAGGCATGAGCAGCGAAGCCGTGCCGCGACCGTCGCGCTGGACGACGATTTTCGGCATGACGATCGATCACGGGCATGTGACGGTTCGCAATGGCGGCTTGCTTCAAGCCGACACGATCTACGTGCAGCAAAACTCCATCCTCGACGGCGACGGCACTATTCAGGCTGTGCGTATCGTGAACTTCGGCGAGATCGACCCGGGCAACTCGCCCGGCACACTCACCATCAACGGCAACTATGAGCAGTTTGGCAACAATCCGAAGCTTGGCGCGGCGTCCGGTCGCCTCAATATGCAAGTCGCTGGCACAACTCCCGGCACGTTCGACAAACTCATAGTCAACGGCACCTCAACCCTCGGCGGCGGCATCACCATCGACTTCACCGACGGTTTCACGCCGCAGGACAACCTCAATCTCCGCCTCGTGCAAACATCCGGCGCGACAGCAGGCCAGTTTGATGTCGCATCCGTGCCAGTTGTCCCGCCCGCGCAGCAAGGTGGCTTGCCGCGCTTCGTGAAGGTGATCCAGAACTCAACCGATGGCGGCATCGACATCGGTATCGGCGAAATTCTTCAGCCCTACAACCCGCTCGCGCCGCCCGGCGCACAGTTTGACGGCCGCCCCGTTGTTGCCGCAGTTGGCGACTTTGACGGCGAAAACGGCCCCGATCTTGCCATCGCAATACCCGGCGACACGCCACAGGACAACGGCACCGTCCTCGTTTTTCGCAACGCTGGCACGACCGGTACTACATGGAACGGCTGGCAACCGAACGTCACGCTGATCGCTGTAGGCGCAGACCCGGTCGACATGGTCGCAGCAGATATGGACGGCATTACGCGCGATGACCTCGTCGTCGCAACTCGCGGCGCGAACGCAGCCGACGGCGAGGTGCGTGTGCTCCGTAACGATGGCACAGGCCAGAACTTTTCCACGCTTCGCGTCTTTGACGATCTTCAAGCCCCGCCCACCACCATCGCCGCCGCCGTGCTCTTCCGCAACGGTGAACCTTCGCCGCTTCCCGACATCGTCATCGGTCTTGATCGGGTCGACGACAACATCCACTTTGAGCGACACAACGACAACGGCGTCAGCCCGATCTGGGTCCCGCCACAGCCGCCCGACGGCACGTTCCCCATCCGCCCACGCATTATCCGTCCTGTCGACACCGACGGCGATAAGCGCAGCAACCTGCTCATTGTTGGCAATCAGGATGCAAACGCACTTGGTTCGCTCGGCGTGATTCGCAATCTGCAGAGTTCGCCCGTTACTGCGTGGCCGCAGTTCAGTGTGCCCATCGGAACCAACCCTGTCTCCCTCGCTGTGGGTGATCTTGACGGCGACGGCATCAGCGACGCCGTTGTTGCGAACGCGGGCGATCGGACGATTTCAGTCGTGCTCAATCGCACAGGTGACATCGGCCCTGTTGAACTCACACCGGCTGTAAACTTGCCAGTTATTTCTGGTGGCAGTGTGATCTCTGTGGCGGTCGGCGATCTCGATGGCGATCATCGCACCGTGCCGACTCCGTTCGCCGACCTCGACATCGCTGTCGTTGCGGGCGATGCAAACGGCTCGAACACCAACATCTACACCCTGCGCAACGACACCGACCCTGCATCCGGGAACTTACTCTCAATTGCTGAACCGCTTGCGCTCCCGCCCGATCCGCAGGGCGACGATGCCCCGCCGCTGCTTGTCGTCACTGCAAATGTTGATCAAGCAATCTCACAGAGCGACGACGTCATCGGTCTGGGCGAGCAAGGTCCCGGCTTCCTCCCCTTCGATACAATCACCGCGCGCCCAACAACGCCCAACGTCACAGGCCCCGTCTGCGACGACATCGACTTCAACAACGACACCAGCTTCTTCGACCCACAGGACATCGATGCGTTCCTCAGCGTCTACGGCGAGGGCCCGTGTATCCCCGAAACCGCAATCTGCGGCGACATCGACTTTAACAACGACAGTTCGCTGTTTGACCCGTGCGACATCGATGCGTTCCTGACAGTCTTCAGCGAAGGCCCATGCTCGCTCTGCGGGCTTTAGGGCACTTGCTGTTTCGTCGCCTGCGACCGCAACGCAAGGCGTCACTTTCAGCGCAAAGGCACAGTGGTAGAGAAGAACACGAACACGTTATTGTGTCAAATCGGGCGCACAAGAGTTTTCTCCTTGCTCGCTTGAGCTCCGTGCTGAACAGGAATCTCCTTTCGCAACCGATACGAACACTGTGAAACCGCTCCAACTCCGCGATCCGCCTTGCCGCCCGAAGCACTGAACGCAATGCCTACCGCTCAGCGGGCCCTCCCGGTCATTCATACTCTCCCTCATACGCGCGATGTATCTCGTATTCCTACCCCACTACCCTGTTGCTTGCCACCCACTCAGACCAACAACACGAAAGACCGCAACTGCTCTCCCAAAGGCAAGCCCGCTGCCAAGAACATCTCGCTGCAAGTCCTCAAGTCCGCTCCGCACCCGGAGATGAAAAAAAGCAAGATGGGCAAGTGGCGTGCCCTCGTCCTCGCCCTCGTCCACGTTGTCTTCATTATCCACATCCTCCAATGGCTCTACCACGGCGTCACTCTTTCGCCCGTCGAGCCCAGCGAATCGATGTACACACTCGAATCCGGCGAAGTCAACGCCGGCTTCATCCTCTTCGTCCTCGCCATCATCTCGACGCTCATCTTCGGCCGCTACTTCTGCGGCTGGGCTTGCCACGTCATTGCGCTGCAGGACATGTGTACGTGGCTGCTCGGGAAAATCGGCATCCGCCCAAAGCAGTTCCGCTCGCGCCTCCTCGTCTGGTCGGGCTTCGTCCTCGCGCTCTACATGTTCGTGTGGCCGACGTTCAAGCGCGTCGTGCTCTCGCCGTTCTCTGATTGGCTCGCCACAATCTCCGCCGACTGGATCGCAACTCATTTCTTCCACGCACCCGCGATCGCGCCCTACTTGAAAGACCCGCCGCGCGGCATGCCGTTCCTCCTCGGCAACGACCCAATCTTCCCCGGTCTCAAAAACCACCTCATCGTCGAAGACTTCTGGTCCACATTCCCGCCCTGGTTCGTCATCATCCCCTTCGTCCTCGTCTGCGGCTACGCAACCGTCTACTTTCTCGGCAGCAAAGCCTTCTGCACCTACGGCTGTCCGTACGGCGGCTTCTTCGGCCCCGCCGATCGCTTCAGCATCGGCAAGATCGTCGTCAACGACAAGTGCGAGGGCTGCGGCCATTGCACCGCCGCGTGCAACAGCAACGTGCGCGTCCACCAGGAAGTCCGCGACTACGGCATGATCGTGGACCCGGGCTGCATGAAGTGCATGGACTGCGTGAGCGTGTGCCCCAATGAAGCGCTCTCGTTCGGCTTCGCGAAGCCCGCCGCGTTTGTGAAACCGAAATCGCACGAAGCGACTGACAAGACGAAACGCCGCGTCTATCGCAAGCCAGATTACGACCTCACCACCACCGAGGAAGTCCTCGTTTTCACCTTCGGCGTCGTGCTGATGCAGTGCTACCGCGCGATGTTCAACCAGGTGCCGATGCTGATGGCCGTCGCGATGGCCGCGATCGGTGTTTTCGTTGGTTGGACGCTTTGGCGCATGATCACTACGCCGAACGTGCGTCTCCAAAACCTGCAACTGCGCGCCAAAGGCAAAGTCACGCTCGCCGGCTGGATTTTCGCTCCGCTCGCGATCGCCTATCTCGCGATGGGCCTTTGGTCCGGCTACATCCGCGGCCTCCGCGCGTACGGCGACTACCTAGATCAACAAGTGATGACATCACAGAACGTCGTCTTTGCCGCCAACTACATACCAAGGCCGAGCGACAAAGCCCTCTCGCAGCGGGCGATCGCTGCGCTCGAACGCAGCGGCCCCATCCGCGACAAGCAACTCGCAGACCTAGCCCGCGGCGTCGGCTGGGAACACACGCCCGGCACGTACGTCCGCCTCGCGTGGTTGCACGCCGTCGCCGGTGATCGCGCGACCAGCGAGCAGTACGCTCAGAAGGCCGTGCTGATGTCAAACCCCGGTCCGCAACTGATCAGCGGCATCGGCACCATCATGCGAGCCAACGGCCGCAGCGCACAGGAATACGAAGCGTTCATGAAGCGTGTGCTCGAGCAGCGCGGCGACGCCCACCACGCTAGACTCGCGCTCGCGAATCTCTACATCGGCAATCAACGCATCGAAGAAGGGCAGAAACTCGCCCGCGAAGTCGTGAAAGACATACGCGGTGCCGATGAAGATGCGCTCGTCAATGCCGTCACGCTCCTCACCCGCTCGGGTCACGCCGACGAAGCGTTAAAGGCAATGCCAGAAATCCTTCGGCTCAAGCCCGGCTCCGCCCCGCTGCGTTCGCTTCGTGCCGCGCTCGCGATGATCGACAACAAACCCGACGAAGCCGCGACATGGTACGAAGAAGCCATCAAGCGTCAGCCGCGAAACACGATGTACTACGTGCAACTCGCACAACACCACCTCAGAAACGAAAAGCAGGACAAAGCCGAAGCCGTGCTTGCTCGCCTCAACGTAGTCCTCAAGAAGATCGACCGCGAGAACGAAGTGATGGACCCGAAGGAACGCATCAGGTTGATGCTTTCCGGTCAGTAGCGTGGCCTTCCAGGCCATGCGGCGCCTGTGACTCCCATCGCACCATTCGCACCACCAACTCGCGTTTCGCAAGTTCGAGTTCACCACAAAGACACAAAGAACACGAAGCAGGAACAAGAAAAAGCAGAGCATTGCGCTTGGGGTGCATCCAACACCGCATTCATTGAACACACGTCTCCATAAGCTCCATTTTCTCTTCCCTTTCTCTTCTCTTCTTTGTGCACTTCGTGCCTTTGTGGTGATTTCCGCCCGACTTTCCAAGTCAAGCCCAAACCCCGACTTCGCCGATACACTCACTCTTCCCATGGAGGGTTTCACCTTGCGCACGGCTGCTCACGCTCTCGGTTTGTTCATTGTTGGCTTCAGCCTTCTTCACAACGCCACGCTCAGTATTGCGCAGGCGGCAGGTCAACTCCAGGACGAAGTCCGCGATCTCATCCAATCCAGCAAGCTCGGCCCCGCACGCGTCGGCGTCTGCCTCATGGACGCTCGCACCGGCTCGCTCCTCGCGAGCTACAACGCCTACGAACCCTTCACGCCCGCATCCAACATGAAGCTCCTGTCGAG
This sequence comes from uncultured Phycisphaeraceae bacterium, assembly GCA_964516725.1. Taxonomy (GTDB): domain Bacteria; phylum Planctomycetota; class Phycisphaerae; order Phycisphaerales; family UBA1924; genus BJHL01. The sequence continues at coordinate 2,915 of CAZEZV010000002.1, read as the reverse complement.
CGGCGCTGCGGTGATGGTGCTTGGACCCGACTTTGTCTTCAAAACCGAAGTGTCGCTCGACGGCACTCGCCTCATCATCAAAGGCAGCGGCGACCCCGCGCTGGGCGATCCCGAAGTGCTCAAGCGAGGCGATAAGAACCTCACCGTCGACGACATGCTCCGCACCGTCGCAGGCGCGTTGCCCAAGGCCGGCATCACGAGCGTGAGCGAAGTCATCATCGACGATCGCGTCTTCGATCGCGAGTTTGTCCACCCGCGCTGGAACAAGACCAATCTCCATCTCGCATACTCCGCCCCCGTCGCCGGCATCAACTTTCACACCAACGTGCTGAGCGTTTTTCCAAAGCCCCACCCAAGCGGCCCCGGCGCAGCCCCGCTCTACTCCACGCAGCCCCAAGTCTCGTGGCTGCGCATCGACACCAGCAAGGCGCGCACGATCGCGAAGGGTTCCAACACCGTGTGGCTCGCACGAAACGGCGACGACACGTCCTTCATCATGCGGGGCGATGTTGCCGTGCAAGCCAAAGTTGCCGCAGATGTGACGCTGGGCGAACCGCCGCTCTTCTTTGGCCGCGTAATGGCGACGAATCTCATCACCGCGGGTGTCAAGATCGCAGATCAAACTGTGGTCGGCTCAAACATCCCAACCAACATCCGTATCGCGCAAGCCGACGAAACGATTGATGATGGCCGCATCCTCGCCGTCATCAGCACGCCCATCGACGAAGTGCTGCGTCGCTGCAACGTCGACAGCGAAAACCTCTACGCCGAAGCGCTCTTCAAGCGCATGGGCAACGCCATCACCAAGGAACCCGGCAGCTGGACCAACGGCGCCGCCGTGATGCGCATGATGCTGTCCAAAGAACTCGGCCCCGAAGCCGCGGCGAGCACAACCGTGTCCGACGGCTCTGGCCTCTCGCCCGACAACAAAGTCTCGCCCCACACCCTCGCCGCGTGGCTCAGCGGCATCTCGAAAAAGTCCTGGGGATCAACGTTCATCCACAGCCTCGCAACCCCAGGCGAAGGCACGCTCGAAAAACGCTTCCGCACGACCAAGCTCCGCAACCAGGTCTACGCCAAGAGCGGCTACATCAAGGGCGTGCGATGCCTCTCTGGATATGTCTCCGATCCAAATAGCGGCGACAGCCTTGTGTTTTCGATCCTGATCAACGATCTGCCCACAGGCGGCTCGGAAATTGAGCACGCCGAATCCAAGAAACTGCACGAGGAGATCGTTGAACTGCTCGACCAGACCCTGGCGAAACGCGCGGGAGCACGCGAGGCAAAGGTCGGCGGCTGAGTTGATTTCAGAACTTGGCGCGATGCTGATCCGGATTCTCTCTCACACTGTGACCAAGTTCACGCCTTCACGATGCGTGCATATGAACCGTGTTTGATCTGCCGTGCTGCCTTGATCGCACTCCACATCAGGATGACGTTCATCACAACAACTATCGACAACACAAACAGAATCGGGGCATAGTGATTGTGCTTCTTGTCGATGACAACATAGCTGATGGAAGGACTTGCAGCAACATACTGAACGGTCGCTCCGCCTGACAGTTCTGAGACAATTTCCTGCGCGTCGTTTTCATGTCTTACGAATCCGCCGTTGATCCCAACTCGACTTCCGCGATATGTTCGTCCGCCAACATCGAACGAGTACTCCACTTGCGGGATGCTGCGTGCCCTATTGCGTTTCCCGACTGAGATAGGTGACTCCGCGACGCTTGTTTTCTCGACGCGTGCGCTGGCTGTAGACATGATCGGCGTCAACGCGGCGAAAAACAGCGTGTCGTACGCGTGAAAAAACACACCCGTGACGTTGATAAAGATCAGGCCGAGCACAAGCCAAAGCAGCGCGACTGGCCCGTTGTGTCGAAATGCTTTTTCACTCGCTTTCACGACACCATTATTGCAGCCAGCCTACCCAATCACATCCTCAGCGCCCCAGGCCCAAACGTAATCGCATTCTTCCCCTGCCGCTTGCTCTGCAAAAGCAGATCGTCCGCCTTCTTGAGCAGTTCCACCGGCGTCCGCCCGTCCCATGGGAATGTCGCAAGCCCGCCGCTGATGGTGAGCGAACCGGGCGTGAGTTCCTGCAACTTCGCGAACTTCTGCGAACTCACCTGCTTCTGGAATCGCTCGGCGATGTCGCACACGTTGCTCGGATGCCGCGACCCCTCCACGCGCGGCCCTTCCGGCTCGTCAAAGATCACGACAAATTCGTCGCCGCCCATGCGACACACCCGATCCGTCGGACGAATCACGCTCCGCAGCAGTTCGCACGTCTGCAAAAGAATCTCAACCCCCGCGTCATGACCATACAGGTAGTTTTACTGCTTGAAGTTGTCGATGTCAAAGAGCAGCACCGTCACAAAGTGCCGCTGCAAACGCGCCCGATCAAGCGCGCCCTCCATGAACCGCTCAAAGTACCGACGATTCAACGCCTTCGTCAGCGGATCCGTGAAAGCGGCTTCGCGGAGCTGCGTTTGCTGGTCACCCATCCGCAACCAGGTCGCCAGCCAGTTCGCATGAGGCGTCAGCGTGCCAACGGTTGATCGCGACGAACGCAAAACGCCATATCGAATCGGCGTCCGCACAACCTCCATCGGGCTCACCGGCTCGAGCGACTTCGCCGTCTCCGGCGTCCAGATCACCGGGCACTGCGCACCCGAGAACGGCATCGTCGCCGCGTTCACATCGGCGACGCGAACAAATTCCACCGTGCTATCGCCCGTGCGTTCGCGAATCATCCCCATCGCTGCAGGCAACGCATCTTCGCCTCGCAGCAGCGCACCAACAAGCTCCGAATCACCCGAATGCGTCTCTGCCACAGGCAAGGGCGGCGGCATCACTTGCTTCGCAACCGGTGCCACCCGCGGTTGCTCAATCGGCGCCGCGGCTTTCGGCGC
>CAZEZV010000001.1:0-41085 GCA_964516725.1 uncultured Phycisphaeraceae bacterium | reverse complement strand
TCGTCGATGAACAGAATGATCTTCCCGTTGCTCGCCTGCACCTCGCGCAACACGGCTTTCAATCGCTCTTCAAATTCGCCGCGGAACTTCGCGCCCGCGAGTAACTGCCCGACATCCAGCGCCATGATCCGCTTGTCGCGCATGCCCTCCGGGCAATCGCCATTCACGATGCGCAGCGCTAGCCCCTCGGCAATCGCCGTCTTGCCCACGCCCGGCTCGCCAATCAACACCGGATTATTTTTCGTGCGCCGCGACAACACCTGCATCGTGCGCCGAATCTCTTCATCGCGCCCGATCACCGGATCGAGTTTTCCTTGCTGGGCTTTCTGCGTCAGATCAATCGCATACTTCTTCAGCGCCTCGAAACTTCCTTCCGCTTCTGGATCGCTGATGTTCGTCACGCCGCTCGATTCGCGAATCTGCTTGACCGCTGTTTCAATCGCCTTCGCCGAGAGATTGCACGACGACAAAGCATCACGCGCCGGTCCCCCCACTCCCGCACACGCCAGCAACAAGTGCTCGCTGCTCACGTACGCATCGCCCAATCGCTTCGCTTCGGCGTCCGCCTTGTTCAGAATCTCCATCAGCGCCCGCCCTGGCGACCCGGCACCCGACGAGGTCTTGGGCAACTTCGCCAACTGCTCGCGCGTCGCCTGCACCACGCGCATCGGCTCGCCGCCGGCTTTGGCAATCACGGACCAGGCATTGCCCTGACGGTCTTCGAGCAGCCCTTCCAAAACATGCAGGCCGGTGACTTCTGGGTGGGACTGCCCACCCGCCGAACTTTGAGCACTCGCCAAGGCCTGTTGAGCCGCGGTTGTGAATCGATCGGGACGCATAAGTCGCTTCTCCAAAGGGCGCAAAGATCGCCCAATAGTCTGTTGCAACCGGCTTGCCAACCCGGATAGAGTCCGTAGCAGCCTAAACAACGACTTCACCCGGTCGGTTTGGATGCCGGTCAACGCCACCCCGGCCCCCCGCTGCCGTTCCGGCAGTCCTGAGAAGCCTTTGCCTTTTCCTTGGAACACTCAGCCCCGCCGATGCGGATACACTGCTGCCCCTAGGGTGGGCCTAGGACATGTTCATGGGTGAATCGGCGATTGTCCGATTGATAGAGGCCCTGTCCGAAACCTTTTCCATTTGCAGGAGTCTGCACGATGCGTCGTTCCACCGCTCTTCGTTGTTTCTGTGTTGCCTCGCTCGCGGTTTGTGCTCTTGCTGGTTGCGCCTCTACAGGCCGCAATGACGGCGGCCGCCATTCTGCAGTTCAAGGCGACGTGACCCCCGAACTCGACACGCTCACCGAGCGCCCCATCGACTTCGACAATCGCATGTACTACACGATGGACGCCAACGACCGCATGTTGTGGGCCGACTTCCAGCGCATCATGCTGATCGACCGCCCAAGCCGCCTCCAGCCGACGACTTCGCCGTTCTGAGCTGTACACCAGCACACGTCCACTGTGTGTTGCCGTGTGTCATCTGACTTCAAAAGAAAACGTCCGGCTTTCGCCGGACGTTCTTCGTTGTCGCAACTGATTGACCCGCGATTTCACTATTCAACCGCTTCACGCGGCGGTGTACCGGCCGCGCTCAACCTTCTTGAACTTGTTCTTGTGCTTGATGAGTGCTTGGTTGACCATTGTGCGGAAGTTCGCTGCGTTGGTGTTGTAACCGCTCTTGCGAACCGCGTCCGCCGCCTCAGTCACGCCCATCGTTTTTCCGGACAGCGTCTTTTGAAGTGCCTCAATCAAGCTCATGCTGTTTGAAGGGCGAGTGCGAACTCCTGCGACCGCGCCCCCCAATTCCTTGATCTTCGCATCAATCGCCGCTAGTTTGTCGGCAACTTTTGCTCGCTTACGCATGAGCGGACCCATCCCACGCTGGCGGCGGCGAATTTCTGCGTGCAACTGACCCAACGGAAGCGATGCAAGTGACCCCGATCGTGGACGACGACCCATGTAATACTCCTCGAAAAGTGTGATACAAACCGCTTCACTCTCCGAGCTAGAGCAGCAGCGCATTGTTAGAATGCTATCTGCACAAGTCGACGTCTACATAACAAATTGAGTAACAATACTTAGTACGTGCTGCAAACATCGACCAAACATTAGCGCCGCGGTTGTTCTCTTTTTATACGGTTCGCAGTCCCATCTTTGAAATCAAACCGTCAAAATGGTCTATGCCGTAGTACTCAAGTATCACGCGCCCTCTTTTGCCGTGCTTGTCCGCCAGTATGTTCACCTTTGTGCCGAGGTGCTGCCCGAGCTGACGCTCAAGGTCTCTGAGCACTGCGTCTCTCGGTGTCGCTGTTGTTTCGTTCTCGATCTGCTTTTCAGTGGAACGGGTGCGCGCAATCTCTTCCAGTTTGCGGACCGACCAGGCGAACTGCGCCGCCGCCTGTGCAGCACGAATTCGCTCTTCACCGGCAGGCAACGCGAGCAACGCGCGCCCGTGCCCAGCAGATATTTTTCCCGCTGACAGCAGCTGCGCAATTTCTGGCTCGAGATCGCACAATCGCAGGAAGTTCGCAACGGTTGCACGATCAAATCCAATGCGTTTCGCGACCTGTTCCTGCGTTAATCCGAAGCGATCGACAAGCCCGCGCAGCGCAAACGCACGATCCATCGGGTTCAAGTCCTCGCGCTGGATATTTTCCACAAGCCCCCACTCGGCCGCTTCTTCATCAGAGAGGTCTCGAATGATCGCAGGGATCGACTTAAGCCCCCCCATCATGGCCGCACGCCAGCGACGCTCACCGGCAACCAACTCATATTGAATGTCCCCATCGACGACTTGAAGCCTGCGAACAACGACGGGCTGCATGAGTCCGCTGTGCTGGATTGACTGCGAAAGTTGTTGGAGCTGTGTCGTATCGAATACCTTGCGCGGCTGAAACCGAGAAGGGCGAAGAGAGTTCACAGAAACCGACGATAGGCCCGATAACTGTTTATTGACCTCTTCGGCTTGCTTGTGCGCTTCGATCGTTTCAGTCTTGGTTGGATGTGTGCTTGCAACGGACACGGGCGTGAGATTAATAAGACTCCCAATACCCTTCCCCAGACGACGATTCTTCATTTCTGCGTTAGCTTCCATGCCTGACACTCCTTAGAGTTACGACGATTCTCCTGTTCCATGTGGAACGAATGGGTCACTCCATTGGTAATAGGATAACGTCTTTGGAGTCAATTGACACTTCGCAGTTGCTCGGAAGTTCAAAATTACTGCCTGGATTGAGCGTCGCAATATCTAGTCGTTGCTGATTGACGTTCACGTTAACATGAACGGTACTTCCGAGATACGTCTGATCCACGACGCTCGCGTTGAACCTGTTTTCTTTCGAGCTTCCGATGACCCAACTCTCGGGGCGCGACGCAACAATGCATGGTTCGCCTTCCTTTGGCTGCCCATGACGTGACCGAGCGCGAATAAGCCCGCCTAGTGCTTTGACTTCAACCATCTCCGATGTTTCACGTGAAACCAGACCTTCGTTGAAGTTCACGTCACCCAAAAACTGAGCTTCAAACTTGCTGTTTGGCGACGTATACAAGTCCTTAGGCGAGCCCACCTGTCGAATTCTACCAGATCGCATAATTCCAATTCGATCCGCCATACTCAGTGCTTCGCTTTGATCATGGGTGACATAGACCGTGGTTATGCCAGATGCCTTGCAGATTCTTCGAACCTCTGATCTGAGCTCCACTCTGAGTCTCGCGTCGAGGTTTGAGAGCGGTTCGTCCAAAAGCAGAACACTTGGTTTCACAACGATTGCGCGGGCGAGCGCTACGCGCTGCTGCTGACCGCCCGATAATTGTGTTGGCTTTCTACTTGCATACTCCGCCATCTTGACGACCGCGAGGGCTTCGCGGACAAGGTTCGCTCTTGACTCTTTGGGGACGCCTCGCACTTCCAAGCCGAAGCCAACGTTCTCCTCAACACTCATGTGCGGCCAGAGGGCATAGCTTTGGAACACCATGCCTGTATCCCGCTTTTCTGCAGGCAGATATGTCACATCGCGCTCGCCGGTCGAACCCAAGAACAAAATATTACCGGACGTTGGCTCGATGAAGCCTGCTATCATCCGCAGCAGCGTCGTCTTTCCACAACCAGACGGGCCGAGCAGAAAGAAAAGCTCGCCGGCATCAATGGCCAGCGAGACGTTGTCTACAGCTCGCGCCGCATCGTTCTTGGTTGCGCCCGCATACTCCTTGACCAAGTCCTTGATGACAATCTTTGTTGACACGCGTCGCCTCCGGTTGAAGTTGCCAGCGTAGCCGCTCGGGTTCGGGGGTTGCGAATAGCATCGACCATGCCGCGTTCGATGTCAATTCGTGATATTGAAAATCTTCGCAAGCTGCGCACGCGCGCCCCGAGAGATTTGTCGATTGGCTCTGCGGCGGCAAGTTTGGCTCGGCAGGTTCGCGTTGCTTCCACGCGTGCCGTGGGCGTTCAAGAGCAGTGGGGGAGTCTGGTGCCCGAAGCGATTCAGGATTCGTGCAAACAGGTTGCCCTCACGAAAGGAACTTTGACGATCCGGGCAACCTCTGCGGCAGCCGCGGCGGCAATACAAAAGTGGCTCGCATCCGGGGGCGAAGCCCTAGTTCGTGCAGGCGTCCGCGGTGTACGCGCCATTCGAGTTGTTGCCCGATAGCGTGTGTTGACGGAATGGTCTGACTGGCGCATCCTCGCTCACTGAAGATTTGGACCCGGTGTGCCGATCGCACACGCGGTGTCTTTTGGCCCGTTGACAAGCGCGGCGGGCTCCGTTGGCTGCCGCGCTACGCAACCTGCCGTTATCATTTGAAACGATTGCGCCCGCGCGAGGAGCGTTGGCGCGAACCGACTTCGCGCCGCAAGCGTCAAAGTGTTGCTGCGCGGCCGAAGTGACCGCCGCTCACGGCGCACCGTGCCCGTTGTTTGTTTTTCTGACGGAGATCGATCACGATGACGACGAAGAACACAGGATCTTACACGTATGTTGCTCTGCTTATCGCAATGACAATGTCGGCGGCGGCGCCCGCGCAAGCGCCGAAGCCTTCGGCGGACGACTCGCAGACCGTCGGCGCTACGACCGAGGACTTTGCATTTGCACGAAGGCTCTCTCGCGTCTTCAAGAGCGTCGCGAACAAGGTCGAGCCTGCTGTTGTCCACGTCACTCAGCAGCGCACGGTGTATCCAACGGATTTTTTCCGTCGGAGAATCGGACCGGGACGCCTTCAACAGTCCGGCCTGGGCTCGGGCGCAATCGTTGACGACGAGGGCATCGTCGTCACAAACAATCACGTCATCGAAGGCGGCGAGACGCTCAAGGTAAAGCTGTCCACTGGCGATGAGTACTCGGCGACACTGTTGGGGAGAGATCCGCAAACCGATCTGGCCGTGCTGCGCATCGAGAACGCGCCCAAGAGCCTGCCGACGCTTTCGTTTGCAAACTCCGACGCAATCGACGTGGGCGAATGGGTCGTCGCCGTGGGCAGTCCGTTCGGCCTGGACAACACCGTGACGCAGGGAATCGTGTCGGCGCGAGGGCGCAGTGTCACGCCCCGAGAAACTGGTCGCAGCTACGAAGACTACATCCAAACGGACGCGGCTATCAACCCGGGCAACTCGGGCGGACCGCTCGTCAACCTCTCCGGTGAAATCGTCGGCATCAATTCCGCGATCGCGTCGCGGACCGGCGGTTATGACGGCATCGGCTTTGCGATTCCTGCAAACACGGTGCGGCTTGCGGTTGAAAGCATTCGCAAGAATGGCCGCGTCATTCGAGGATGGCTGGGTGCTGATTATGCTCCGGTCGCGTCGCGAGCGAATCAGCCGCGCGTGCTGATTCGAAAAGTGATGAAGGGTGGCCCCGCGGAGCTCGCCGGGTTGCGGGAGGGCGACGTCATTACAAAGTTCCAAGGCGTCTCGATGGACGAGGCTCGCCTTCGCAACGCCATCGCGTCGCTCCCCGCCGGCTCCAGTGTTTCGCTTGAGGTACAGCGTGATGATGAGAACATGAAGCTCACGGCGATGCTGGGCGATCTCGAGGCGGCGACGAACACAACATTTTCGCAGGAGCTAGGCGCGTTTGTGACCCCGCTCGAAGAGCGCGCCGCAAAGTCGCTTGGCTTTGCGGGGTTGCTTGTTGTCGAAGTTCAGAGCGGGTCGCTCGCAGAGGACAATGGCGTGCAGGCCAACGACATCATCGTTGCCGTGAACGATGACGACGTCACGGATGTAGAGAGCCTGAAGAAGGCGCTCTCTGACGCGAACTTCCGCCGGGGGGTGCGACTGAATCTTGTTCGAGGCGAGGATCGCGGGTACATCATTCTTCGCTCTCGCTGATCGCAGCCTTTCTTACGCCTTCATCGCGCCTTGCAGCAACGACAATACCGTGTCTTGCCGGGAGTCCATTGCGATCTGGCGCGTCGCCATCGACATCTGTTGGAGGATTTGCCCGCGCACCAGTTCTGATGTCTCCGCGGCGTAGTCCGTATCGCCAATCAAAGACTTCATTTGTGTGATGTTCTCGAGCTCAACGCGCAGTGTGTCGCGTTTGCTTTCCAGCGACTTCGCGTAGTTTCCGATCGCGCCGCGCTGCCCGCTTGCCCATTTCGCGAGCGAATCGGCCATGGTCTGTGCGGCTTCGCGGTCGCCATTCACGAGATTGAGCGCCCCGCCGCTGCGCATGGATGCGAGCGAAAGTGTCCGCAAGCCGGGCGAGCCATCCGGATTCGTGGTCGGCACCATGGTTTGCCCGAGATTGCCCGAGGAGAATCCGTCGAGTATCTGCCGCCCGTTGAACTCGGCTGTGCGCGTCAAGTAGTCCACGCCATCGATGATGCCGTCGACCTGCGACTGAATCGCCTCGCGCTCTTGGTCGGACATCGCGCCGACATTCGCCGACGCAACGACGAGTGACTGGAGTTCGATCATCATGTCGCTGATGACGCTTATCGCGCCATCGCGAGCGCCGAGCCATCGTTCTTCGATCTCGAGCGACTTGATTTCTTCGTTGATTTCCTTGATCCGCCCCTTGAACCCCTCGACAGCGACCATGCCCGACGGATCATCGCTCGCGCGGTTGATCCTCTGCCCTGTTGCGAGCCTTTCCATGCTCTTGTCAACGATTCGCGACGCGCGAGAGATCGCCGAGTTGCTGATGAGCGCTCGCAGGTCGGTGTTGATGGAGATGCCCCGCATCAAACCGACAATCGGCACTCATAGTGCGCGCCTTCGCGGCGAGTTGGAACGCGATGGAAAATCGTGTGGCTGAATCGCACGCGCACAGGACGATCGCGCGAAATGTGCGTCATCATGCATGCGTCGCGGCCAATAACCGCGTTGCCATGCCGTGCCCAATCGATCTCGTGTCTGGTTCGCTCACCACAGAGTCACAAAGTCACAGAGAGCGGAAAAGGAAAACTGGAAAGTAGAAACGTGGGTACACAATCCATCTCATTCTCTTTCGTTCGCTGTGCCTCTGTGGTGAGCGAACTCCCTGTTTCACGCCCCGCGCGACGCGAGCTCGTTGCAATTACTTGATCTTGCCCTTGTGATCCCTGAACCATGCAATCGTCCGCTTGAGCCCCTCCTCAAACGGCACTTGTGCCCGCCAACCAAGCTGCTTCGCCGCCAACTCAACGCTCAATTGCCGCCGCGGCTGTCCGTCGGGCTTGCTCGTGTCCCACACGATGTTCCCCTTGAACCCCACCAGCTTCACGATCAACTCGACAAGGTCCTTGATCTTGATTTCGAAGCCGGCGCCAAGGTTGAGAGGCGTGGGGGAGTCCATGACTTCTGCCGCGCGCAGCGTTCCCTCCGCCGCGTCTTCAACGTACAAGAACTCGCGCGACGCGCTGCCTGTGCCCCAGCACACGATCTCTTTGTCTCCGCGCTCTTGAGCCACAACCGCCTTGCGAATCAGCGCGGGGATCACATGGCTGCTGAACAAGTCAAAGTTGTCGCCCGGCCCATACAAGTTCACCGGCAGCACATATGCGCTCTTCATGCCGTACTGCAGTTTGTACGCGTCCAGCATCTGCCACGCGGCTTTCTTGGCAACGCCATACGGCGCGTTGGTCTCTTCCGGATACCCGTTCCACAAGTCCTCTTCCTTGAACGGCACCGGCGTGAACTTTGGATACGCGCAGATGGTCCCAACCTGCACAAACTTCGCTCCGCGCGAAACCAGTCCCTCCTCGCGGAACTGCTCAATCAAGTGCAGCGCCATTGCCATGTTCGCGTAGAAGTACCGACCCGGATTCTTCTGGTTCGCGCCGATCCCGCCAACCTCCGCAGCGAGGTGAATCACAAGATCAGGCGGGAAGTGCTTGAACGCCGTGCGATACATGCGAGCGACGTCGGCCTGCTGCGTCAAGTCAAAGTCCTTGCGGCGCGGAATGAAGATGTTGTCGCGCGTCACTCCTCGCGCGAGCAGCTTCTCGATCACAAACTTGCCTAAAAACCCCGCCCCGCCGGTCACAATGACTCGAGAACCGGCCGGAATCTGCTGCGCTGTTGTTGACATGTGCAACGGTACTCCGCAACTCTCGAAATGTCAGATCACGCGCGTCAACAAGATCGTCGCGCCGCAAAGGTCCCCAAACCGCCCTTGCTTGGACGGCGTAGCCGTCTCGGTCAATAGCCGTGGATAGCCGCGAAGCGGCATCCACGGAACGCGCGTTCTTGGATGTGTCATCGCGAAGCGATGATGGTGCGGCAACACACTTTCCTGCACCACGTCGTGGTGCTGCTTTGTGCCAACACAGCGCCGTGGATGCCGCTTCGCGGCTATCCACGGCTATTCACCTCTGCCGCGTTGCGGCAGAATACTCGTGCTTGATCACCCTGCACCACTCATCTCCCGAATCTCTTCCACCGTCTTCATGGGCGGCAGCATCCCCTCAACCTCCGAAAATGGCAGCGCCTCCTTCGTCACAAGCACCCGGCTCAACTGATACACCTGCGACGTGATCGGCTTGCGAACCTGTCGATTCGCGCGATACCAACACCACCCATCCCACACACCCTTCAAGCAGTGCTTCAGCCGCCCGTCACGAATCCCAACGCGAACCTGATTCACCAGCACCCCAGCCATGTGCTTCACAACCTCCGGAAACGGCACGTGCTGCATCGTGTAAATCACGCGGTTCATCGCCCCCGAATACGCGATCTTGTTCTCGTCGCGCTTCTTGACGATCGGATAGTGATTGAGCCACCCCGCGCACGCGATCCGCACGATGTATCCCGCGCTGAGCATCTTGATGCAGTAATTCGACTCTTCCCCTTGCCTCCCGACGCCGCCATACCCGCCCAGCGCCAGGAACAAGTCCCGCCGTTTCGCGTTGCCGCCACCCGTATACGCAAACGTCACGGGAAAGTCCGCAGGCGTCTCCTCGCTGATCGGCAGAGACGGCTTCTGCGCCACCCCTTCAATGTGATCAATCAGCGGCAGAGTCACAGCGCCCACTCGCGGATGATCAAATCGCTTCAGCACTCGCTCCGCAGTCGTCTTTGACGAAAACGTCGCGTCATCATCCATCGTGAACATGATGTTGTGCGTCGCTTCATGCGCCGCACGATTTCTCGCCGCGATGATTCCCAGCGGCTGCTCGTTCCGGAGCATCTTCACCTGCGGAAACTCGGCCCGCACCATATCGCTGGTACCGTCTGTCGAGCCATCATCCACGACAATCACCTCGAGCGGCACTGTCTGCTCAAAGACAGAATTGAGCGCGATGCGCAAGTCGTCCTTGCGGTTGAGCGTGTTGATGAGGAGGCTGGCGACAGGGGTGGGCATGCGGGGCGGAGAGCGTATCACGGCGCTGAAACACTGCGCTCCGGCCATCCTCTATCGGCCAAACAACATCGCGTCTACTGCAACGATCGAAACTGAATCGCCAGCGGTGAAATCACCGACGTCCGCCACTCACCATCCGGGTCCTGGATCATGTCCAGCCTCCACCACGACAGGTGCGGTACGCCATACACGCTCGACACCACCCGCACCTTTACCTGAACAACTCCGCCCGCTTGCCCCGCGGAAATGCCCACTGCTTCCTTCAAGCCCTGCGACTGAAACTCCACAATCGAAAACTCGCTGACGTTGTACTCCTTCCCCGGCCCCATCTCCGCCACGACGCGATCCAGAATCGCTTGCAATGGCAGCCCGCCGTAGTACAGCAACTTGGCGTCGCGCGTGAGTTGCTGCCGCAGAGTGTTGCTGTCCGCCCGCGTCACCGATTCAATGAGGCGCTGCGTCGCCATCCGCATCTGCTCATGCCGCGTTTCGATCAACGCCGCGGCGAGCACCCACACCCCTGCCAAGATCAAAAGCGGCCCGCCCCGTTGCGCACCGAGCTTGAACTGCTCTCGCTTTGCATAAAACACCAGCAGCCCGATGCCCGTCAGCGCAAGGATCGCAACCCCGACCCAAGGTTTCTCGAACAAAAACGCCTGCAACCCGCCGCCTGACGGCAATGGTGGGGGGGCCGGAATGTCCAGAATGCCGCTAAGACCGCCAGAGCCGCCGCCAGATTGCTGGGCAAGAAAAAGCACGCTCTGTTGTACGCTCACAAGCCCGCTGGTGTTGACATTCTTCGCACCACGTTCTCAAAATCGCCGAAATGCCCTATGATTTTGCTGAAAATCGCACAGTCCCGCCGATGACTCCAAGTCCCCGGCAGGATGCCGGCGTCGTCCCCTGCGCGGAGCGCCCTGTGACCAACACCCAACAACAAACCTCTGCCCCGCCCCCCCCCTTCGACCACAACACCCTCGAGCGCAACCTGGGGGCCCTCGCCTTCCGCAGCGCGTCCGCCGTGCGCGACATCCGCGCCGCGCAGCCCTCGTTCGGCGTTACGTTCCTGCACAGCGACGACAACCTGCTGACCGCGCGCCTTGACAAGAGTGGGGGCAGGCTCCTTGCAAGCGCCCGCGCCGCCGACACCGAAGCCAAGCGCCTTGCCGAGAGCGTCGACATCAAAGCCAGCGCGGCGATCGTCGTCCGCGGCTTTGCCCTTGGTCACCATCTGCGCCACCTCGCCCAGCGCGTGAGTGGCACGGGCCTCATCATCTGCTTTGAGCCCGATGTGTCTCTCTTGCGCGACGTGCTTGGTCGAATCGACTGCACACCGTGGCTGAGCCAAACCCGCTTCATCCTCATCACTCGCGCCGACGAAACCGGTCCGACTGCCGCCGGGCTTGAAGGCCTCGAAGGCCTCGTCGCTGCGGGCGTTTCGCTTGTTGACCATCCCTCCAGCAAACTGCGCATCGGCACTGATGGCGAGACCTTTGCCAACACCCTCACCACCGTCGTCAAAGGTGTCCGCACCAACGTCATCACCACGCTTGCGCACTCTGAAATCACACTGCGCAACCTGCTCGGCAACGCCAACGTGTACCTCCACGCTCCTGGCATCGCCGACCTCAAAGACAGCCAGAAAGATCGCCCGGCGATCGTCGTCTCCGCCGGTCCAAGCCTGCGCCGCAACATTGACATACTGCTGACTCCCGGCATCCGCGATCGCGTTGTCATCATCGCCGCGCAAACGGTTCTGAAGCAATTGCTCTCGAAGGGCATCAAGCCACACTTCGTGACGGCACTGGACTATCACGAGATCAGCAGTCGCTTCTACGAAGGCCTCACGAGGGAAGACGTCGAAGGTGTCACGCTCGTCGTCGAACCCAAAGCCAACTGCGCGATCCTTCGTGCGTTTCCTGGCACCATCCGCTGCGTTCACGATGACACGCTCACGCGCGTCCTGGGCAAGTCACTCGCTCGCGACATGGGCCAACTCCCCATGGGCGCGACCGTCGCTCATCTTTCCTATTACCTCGCGCGGTACCTGGGCTGCGACCCTGTGCTGCTCATCGGCCAAGACCTTGGCTTCACTGATGGCCAGTACTACGCCCCCGGCGCGGCGATTCACCAAGTCTGGTCCGCCGAACTCAACGACTTCTGCTCCCTCGAAATGCTCGAGTGGCAACGCATCATGCGCATGCGCGCACACCTTCGCAAAACCCTTGATCAGCAAGGCCGACCCGTTTTTACCGATGAGCAGATGGCGACGTACTTGCTCCAGTTCGAGCGAGACTTCTTGCGAGACAAAGACGCCGGCAAGACCACAATCGACGCCACCGAGGGCGGCGTGCTGAAACAGCACACGCGCATCATGCCGCTGCGCAAGGCACTTGAGCAACTCGGCGCTTTGCGCACAACTTCAGCAACATCGCCATCCCCATCCGCTGCACCGGCGGCATCCTCTCTCGAAGTCTCTTTCACCGCGGATGTCGCCGCCCCTGCCGACGCGCCGCTTGCGCCCACGCAACCGCTCGCGACGTTCCCAACGCCAAGTCCCACCACAGATCGCAAGCAAGCCCTCTGCGCCCGCCTCGAAACACTCTCGCGCGAATGCACAACAATCCGCGGCGCGTGCGCGGAAACCATCGAAGACCTGAGCAAGATGCTCAAGCATCACAGCGACCAGGCTCTCGTCAATCGCCTGATTGATCGGGTGCAGAAGCGGGCCGTTGAGATCACGTCGCTCGAAGCCAACTGGCTCGTGCAACACCTGAATCAAACAGGCCAGTTCAACCGCTTCAAAGCCGACCGCGCCATCGAGCTTGACGATTCGCTCTCGCCACTTGAAAAGCAACGCAAGCAAATCGAGCGAGATGTTCAGAACGTCACATGGCTGCGCGAGTCCGCCAGCACCGCCAGCGACATGCTCGCCGACACTCTTGCCGCAACCAAGACTGGTGTCGCTCCAACTCGCAGCGTGACGCCCCAATCCATCGACCTCGCCGACCAAACGGGAGTTGACGGCCGGCGCCGCAACGTGTGGGCGTGCGTCTGGGTTGATCACGCTCGCTCGGCGATCGGCCCGCGCGCGCTCGATCAACAGGTTGTTTTCGCTGGCAAGAACCACGCTTCGATTCTCGCCGCGGCGCTTGATCGCCTGAGCCAGTTGAAAGAACTCGACGGTGTCCTTCTCATCACCGGCAACGCGCTGCGCACCGAATCGCTTCTCTCTCCGCTTGGGCACGACACTTCTCGCAAAGAGTGGTTCTTTCAGCAGGGCAAAAAGCCGATCCGCGTGCACACCGTCACCGATCAACAAGCCGAGTTAGTCCAAAGCCGCCTCAGCAGTGTCCGCGCGGCCCGCCTCTGGTCTCGCCAATCCTGGCGCACCGGTATCGCCAACCTCAGCGTCTACGACGAGCTTCTCCACCCAGCACTATGGAACTCGCTCGCTCGGCAGCACGGCATCGACGCCGCACTGCTCGTTGGCGCAGATTGGATCGCCCTGGACCCAACAACGACTGACACGATAATCGCCCGCTATCGCGAAGCCCCGCGCCGCCATGCGTTCTGTTTCTCGCAGGCTGGCGTTGGCCTCGCCGGTGCGGTCGTCGGCAGCGACATTCTCGCACAGCTCGCCGGCTTCACTCATAGAAGTGATGCCGACACCTCAAACAGCGCCCGCGCGATCTTGGGCACACTGGGCCAACTCGTGGGCTACCACCCGCGCACGCCGCAGCCGGACCCCATCGCCAAGCCCTTCTGCGTGCAAGTCCCGCCGGCAATGCGCGATGTGCTCGTGCGCTGCACATACGACGATGCGAACTTCCGCGCCTTCGTCGAGCACGCCTCACAAACGAACGTGACGCTCTCGGCCGGCTCAGAAGTTGCAACCGCCTTCTCGTCGTGGCTTGAAAGCGCCGCAACCAAACTTCCCGAGGTCTTCGAGTTGAGCACCTGTTCGCGTGACGTCGCCGACACTGCAAGCTTGGCGTCGCGCCTCAGGATCGCGTCCCACGCTGCGGCAGACGCAGGCCAACCGCTCGCGCTGACGATCCACGACGCCTCCGGCAGCGGCCCCTGGCGCGAACTGGCAAGTCTTGCCAAGCCGCTGGGCTTTGCGGGCGTTCACGTCCACACTTCGCACGAACACATCACTCGCACGCAAGGAGAATCGCTCATCGAGGCGTTGGACCTGGGCGTTGACGTTGTCAGCATCGGCATGCCGGGCGACACGCCCGAAACCTGGCTCGCCCGCTCGCACCGCGACACGATCGAGCAGTGCTGGGAAGCGATGCAGCACGCCCTCGACGAACGCACCAAGCGCGGTCCCGCTTGTCTCCCCCGCACCTGGTTCGTCCCGCGACTCACGCGCTGCGACGCGACCTACGAGGACATTGAGTCGTTTGTTGACCGCTGGATGCTCACCTGCGGCTGCTGCGCGCTCGACACGCCAACCGCCATCGACGCGCCACCGCACTCTCGAATCGAACCTCTCCCGCAACCGGCCAACGTCGTCGCTAAGCACGCCTGGTCGCGCGTGACCATCAATGCAGACAGCCTCGTCGCGCCGTTTGCTCCACAGAAACTGCTGCTCGAACCGTCGCCCCAGATCGTGCCTGCGATCTAACGTCACTTCAACTCACCGCCGATTCTTCTCCATCAACTTCCCCATCCGCCACCTTAAATATACAAACCCGCCAGCTCCCACCATCGAAATCACCAGCGACCCCAATTGCACCCACAAGTGCGCGTCGAGCCCCTTCTTCTTGAGCAACTCGTACACCGTCGTCACCGCAATCGGTGCGAGCAACCCGCGAATGCCATTCAGCGTGACGTGCGTTGCCATGTACCGGCTCGTCTCACTGGGCCGCGCAAAGTCCACGTGCCCGATGTTCCACGCGAGGCTGCCTCCGCCGTAGCCGATGCCCATGAGCGCCGCGCCCGCGAAGTACCACGCAGCGGCGTCAAACCACGCTCCACACGTGTAGCACACGCCGCCAGCGACAAACACCCAGCTATGCGTGCTGCGAAACTTCACGACGTGTGCGCTGTCAAGCAATCTTCGCCAGAACGGAATCGCCAGCAGCGTGAAGATGCAGGGCACGGTGCTCGTGACCAGTACGCTCTGCAGGTGCCCGAAGCCAAACTCTTCTTTCAATGAAATCACGAGCGTGGGTGTGATGGTGAGGTTGCCAAAGCCCAGTACAAACATCCACAGCATGAACTGCGCGTACCAGCGGTCCTGCCGCAGCACACGCAACATCACTAAAGGCCCGTGCCAGGGCTTCATCGTCTTGGTCGACGTCCCGCTTCCGTCTTCGCTGCCCGCGAGCTCTTCTCGAACAATCCTCGCCTCGTGCCGCATTCTCATCCGCGTTGCAAGAATCGCCCCGCACGCGCCAAAGAGCGCCGCGATCGGCAGAAACACGCGATACGCGCCCGGGTTTGAGTCGAGTGTCGCCGCAAGCGCCGGGCCGATCGTCGCAACACACAACACCTGCACCGATGAGAGAATCCCCACCACGCGTGTCCTCACCTGCGGCGGGTAATTCTCGCGCCACAGCGTGGGTCGCAGCGTGACGAACCCGCTCCAGCAGATTCTCGACGCCAGCACCAGCCCGGTTAGCAGCAGCAATGCGCCCAGCCCACTGTTGGGCACAAGTGCGATCACACCGACACTGAGCACCATCAACGACAACATGACAGACAACAACTTCGCCTTGGGCTTGCCATGACTCACGCTGCTCCAGAAAAAACTCAGGATGTTCGCAAGTTCCCCCATCGCCCCCAGGAGCCCGACCATGACGTTGAGCTGCGATTCCGGCACGCTCGATGCAAACGTCTGCTTCGCGAAGACCGCGATCACGCCACCCTCGATCGTCGCCATCGTGATCATGACGAGGCATGTCACGAAAAACTCGATCGCAAACGCGCGACGAACGATTGCCAAGTCGGTTCCGCACAGGTACGCCACAAACGCGTCAACCAGCGACGTCACCGGGTCCAGAAATCGAGCCACAATCCCGCCCACCTTGGCGAATACTCCGTGTGAAGGGTGGCACAGGCGTCCTCGCCTGTGCTTGAATGTCACTGGCGCCTGGGCACAGGCGAGGACGCCTGTGCCACCCACCCGCGGATCGTAGGTGATTTGCGCTTCGTGCCACGATGATTCGTGTTGCTTCAACCCAAGTGCGAAAAAGAACGCACCATGTGCGAGTGAACAACCGGCATTGCAGTAATCAGGCGGCTCGCGTATTGCAACCGCTTCAAGCACGACGCGAATGTGTATTCGAGGAGCAAGGTTTCATGCTCGCGCTTTCACGCAATCCGATCACTCACGCCAAGCACGCGTCGAAGCCCGCTCGCGCCAATGTCCGTTATTCTCGGTCCTGTTGTCTTTGCGCTGATTCTGCCGACAACCAGACAACGTCGGCAACTGCCGGTAACACACACCATCTTCACACGACCCTTACCCAATCGTCACCCCGTCGCATCGCGCAAAGCATTGTGGAAAGGCGACGTAGAGACTTGCCGACACCCACCTAGAGCGATTTGTATTTTCTGCTGAGAGATGCAACCATATTGCCCACCTGCTCGCATGAACATGAAGTTGACGAACGCTCCGTGTACGACGGACATACTGAGTGACACGGATCGTCAAGAGAGCATCAAACAACAGTTGGGACTTTGAGTAGGTCACGTTGAACGAGTAGACTCACAAGCGAAGCGGGGACCGCTTCCAGAAGTTTGTAAAGAAGGACACGAGCGTTTCGTTGGATTGTGCACGCTCAACACCATGAACAGCACCGCAAAAAACCCTGCTCCTACTCCCGCCCGCCCACAGCCCGCCACCGACGCGACGGACATGCAGCCCTACGTCCTCGGCACGGGCACCGACGAAACGTTTCGCCTGGGCTTGCAGCATCGCCTGTGGTCCGCGGCAGCGCACGAACTCTGGGAAAAGGCCCGTATCCAGCCCGGCATGACCGTCATGGACGTCGGCAGCGGCCCCGGTCACGCGTCCCTCGATCTATCGCAGATCGTGGGCCCGATGGGCCGCGTCATCGCTGTTGATGAGTCCGCCGCATTCTTGAAACAACTGCACGACCTCTCCGTCGCGCGCAAACTCACAAACATCGAGCGCGTGCTGGGCGACGTGCAAAATCTCGGCGAGTGCATCGAGGATGGCCAGGGCACGATCGACGCCGCATACGCGCGCTGGGTCTTCTGCTTCCTGCCCGAGCCAGAAGCCGTGATCGAAGGCCTGAGTCCGCTCATCAAGACCGGCGGCCGCATCGCCGTGCAAGACTACTTCAACTATGAGCGCAGCATGACCCTCGCCCCGCGCCGCGAAGCGTTCACGAAGGTTGTGCAAGCCACCGCCGCGAGTTGGCGCAGCCGGGGCGGCGACACTGATGTCATGGCCAAACTGCCCGGGATGCTCGAACAAAACGGCTTCAAAGTCGAGTACGTCAACGTGATCCAGCGCATGGCCAGGCCCGGCGAACAAATGTGGCACTGGCCCCAGTCGTTCTTCGACGTCTTCATGCCCAAGCTGGTGCAGGCAGGATTCATCGAAGAGGCAGACCGCGTCGCCGCACTCGCCGCATGGAAAGAGGCCAGCAACAACCCATCATCGTTCGTGCTGCTGCCGCCGGTGTTTGAGTTGATCGCGGTGAAGATGTGAAGTGCTGATAGATCGCTTTCAGCACAGAGACATAGAGATCAAGCGGAAGAAGAGAACGTCAAGGACAGGAACGGTCAGCCGTTTCAGTCCGTTTTCAGTTTGTCGTTTCCATCTCACCACTCCCTCGTTCGCCCTCTTCATCTCTCTGTGCTGACTTGAAACTTCAACCCGTTTCCATCCCAAGCACGATTGAGGCCTGCTACTCCATATCCACGACCTGGACACAGTGTCGCCCAACATCCGGATCAAGGACGTTGTAGTTCTTTGCCCGCAGCGAATGCGTGCCGTTGTTCGTGTTCTGCGTTGTGCTGACAAACACGTGGTCGATGTGCAGTACCGGGAAGGTTCGTGGGTAAGTAAAGTCCCAGCCTACGCCGCCCGCGCCCGTGCTCTGCGCCTTTGCATGCTCGAACGAGCCCAGCGAGTCCAGAAACCGGGCGAGGCTCGCGCTGTCGCGAGTCGTGTTGAAGTCGCCCGCGATGATGTCCGGATGTTTGAGGCTCGCAAGAACCCTCGCCCGATCGCCTGGCGGCACGACGCGATCAAGACCGTCTTCGGCGCGGCGCATGATTGTTGTGCCGAAGCTCGCAACAGCAGACTCAAACTCACGCATCATGCGGGCACGCGGGATGTCCGGATCGCTGGGAAGGTCGACGACCCAAAGGACAGTTGGTCGGCCCAAGCCCTTTGTCGTGTCAAGTGCGACGCACATCAACTGCCCCGTATCGATGTGCTTCATGCCGCCGCCGACCCACGTGAAGGTGCGCTCCTTCGCGCCGGAAATCCTTAAAGGCATCACGGCGTGGTGAAGAACCGGAAAGCGTGAGATGACGTTGAGGCGTATGGAACTGGCGACGTAGGTCGCCGGCTCCTTGTTTCCTTCCTTCGCCGCTGCGCTCATTGCGTCGCGCACAGGAACGAGCGACGCGCTAAACGGCGTGTTCGACAAAATTGCGATGTCGGGCCTGTGCTCCTTGACGAGCGAGGCCATCTGCGGCACGCTCGCCGTCGTCGCATTCCAACACAGGAGGCGCAGGGCGACCGGCGACTTACTGGAACCGAAGCCCGTGAAGATCGCGTGTACACGGATGTCAATCACAGCGAGCCAAGCAACGACCGATATGGCTGCGATCGCGGGCAGAGAGAAAAACGACATCGCACCAGCGCCGCGCCGCCGGGCGGGCGCCGCGCCGACATTCGTCAGAAGCGCTCCGGGCTTGTGATCCCTGGGAGCGAGTATCGCAAGCATCCAGACCACGATCGCCGCCGCCAACGGCACAATCGTGGGAATCCATGACAGAAACTGACTCCATAAGAAGCGGTCGCTCGCGATCCGCCCAACCAGCCACGCGCCAACGACAACCCAGCACGCGCACTGAAGCACAAGCACGAGCAGCCGCGTGATCGTTTTGGTCCATGGTCGTGTCATGGTGACTCGGGGGGCGGGGGGTGGGGGTGGGCGGAAACGGTGGGGGGCTAGGCGCTTTCAGAATTTAATCGCAGAACTTTCTGAATTGGGCCGCGAATGCGCTGAGGCGTGATGGAAAGTCCGTCAATGAGCGCGTGTGTCAGCGCGAAGCGGATGAGCACGATGTAGAGCAGCCAGAAGCATGCGCCGCCCGTGACAAGGCGAATCAACTGATGCACACGACCAGCACTGTCGCCAACACCGATGCCGCACACTCCTTGCAACACAAGTCTGTCGAGGCTCCAAACAGCAGCTCCGCATGCAAGCGCAGCGAACCACGCCGGCAGCAGCGCCTTCAGCATGCGCCGGCGCGAAACGCCGATGTGCTTGCCGATCCACAGCGACATGAGCAGGCACGTTGGCCCAAATGCGGCGCCGGCGCAGATCGCAATCGCAAGCGGTGAGCCCCAGACGATTGCTCCGAAGGCGGCCGCGATTGGTAGCGACAGGCCCGCGCCAAACACTGACGCGAACACGCGTTTGAACCGCCCCTGCGCGAGCAGCACCGCCGCAGGCGAGACAAACACGATGCGGAACACAAAGAACACGCTCAGCGCCATCAGACACAGGATCGATTCGTCCCACCGGTTGTTGGACCAGACAAACTTGATCAAGGGATCCGCGAGTGCGCCCAGCCCCAGCGTCATCGGCGCGCCGATGAGCACAAGCGCCTGGCACGCCCGCAGCATCGCATCGCCCAGTCGCTTCTCGTCGTCCTTGAACTGCGCGAACGCCGGGAACAGCACCTGCGACGCGGAGCCCGAAATCGCCTGCTCAACCTGCATCACAAGCGACACGGCGAAGTAATAGATGCCCAGAATCTTTGCATCAACCAGCGGCGCAAGCGCTAGCGAATCGCCCGCAGCGGCCAGCGCGCTCGCGACGGCAAGCGCGATGTTCCAGCGCGTGAGGTAGATCAAGTTGGGCCAGCGACGCACCTGCGGAGCGTGCGCCCAGAGCGCCTCCCGCGTGCTGTACACCATCGCGCCCGATTCGATGATCGCGACGGCCACAAGCCCCCAGCCAAAGCTCATGGGCCCCAGCCCCGCGTATGCGCACCCGAGCACGACCGCCACCCTCGCGAGCGACGCCGCGAGCATGATCGCAGCGACGCGGGCGAAGCGCAGTTGCATGCGAAGCCTCGCAAACGCCGCCGCCGAGGGCGACAGCAGAAGCAGCGCAAGCGCGCACAGCAGCATCGTGCCCTGCAAACCCACCTTGTCCGGCTGCTGCGCCGCATAGATCGGAGCAATCGCCGCAAGCGCCAGCGCGCCAAACATGTGAAGCCCGGCGGACAGCCAGAAGACCGGGCCAATCAGGTTCTCGTACTCGCGCTCGCCTCTCTGAACGAGCAAAGTTCCAAGCCCGCCATCGCGGAGCGCGACCATGATCGAGTACACGCCCAGCGTCGCAGACCAGACACCCATCTCCTCTTGCGAAAGCAGATACCCGAGCACGATCGTGAGCGCGATGCCTGCACCCTTGCCGATCACGTTCGCAACCAGCGTCCATGCAAGCCCAAAGCCAACGCGCTTGCCCACGCTGATCTCGGGTGGCGTGTTCGGCTCGTCTGCGGGCGCGATGAGGGACGCATCGGGGGGTGCTTCGAATGGGGCGTCAGGCCGGGATGAAGATTCTGCGTCCGCCATTGACGTTTTCAACCACGTTCGCCATCTCTTGCGTGCCTCGCGCACATACGAAAAGCCGCGTGCATTGTTCGGCACGCGGCAAGGAACGACTCGGAGTTGTATCGGACGAAACGCCGCAAGCGATGCGGGTTTTGTTGGTGTTGGGGCCCGTCTCTGGCCCGACCAACTGACTAGAACGTGAATCGAAACCCAAACCCCGCTCCCCACTCTAGTTCGGGCCGCTCGTCCAGTTCCTCAATCACCGGCAGTACGAGCATCGCCTCAAACGCCCACGTCCTGCCTTCATACATCACACCCGGCAGGAATCGCAGCTCGTAATCGCCATTGGTTTCGTAGTGCTGGATGCCCTCTGCGGTCACGTACCACGCACCGACGGATTGGGAAGTAAAAGCGTCGGGCCAGACGCGATAGACAAACGCCGTGCCCGCACTGATGTGGTCGTCGGGCCCATCGCCGCCCAGGTTGCGTTCGCGGGAGCCGCCGGTGTTCCATGTGTAGTGAAAGTCTTGGTTGAAGCCCAAACGCCCATGAACGATGGTGATGACGGCACCGACGTGAGGATTGACGGATTGACTTGAGAATTTCTCGCTGTCGCCGCTGGCGAACTCCGCACCAAACAAGAGCGCGGCTCGCGTGGTGTTGATGCCGCCGTGATCCTTTCGGTAGAAGCGCCACTTGAGGTACGCGTCAACGTCTTCAACGCCGACGGCGCTGTCGGTGTCGCCGGAGAGGTCTTCTTCACGCTCTAGCGTCAGCGGCACATCGAAAGACAGCGACCAGTCACGGGCAAGGCCGTACTGAATGCCCATGTCTGCTGTCGCGCTGAGCGTGCGGTCGCTCAGTATGCCCGAACCCGAGGCGACGTCGGGCCTTTGGCCGTAACTGGAGACATGGAACTGCGGACGAAACGTGAGAATGCCCGGGCTTGGCATGGTCGCTGCGGCGGTTTCCATGGCTTCCTGGGCGAGGACCGGAGATGAAAGACAGGCAAGCACGAGGCCTGCGAGCAGACTTGTTTTCATGAGTTGTTCCTTGTGTTGAAGTGTCTTGGGTGATCAGTTGGACTCGATTTTCACGAGTGTGAAGCCAGCGTCCGCGACCGAATCGGAAAGGCGCTTGGCCGTTGGGTTCTTCTCGCCGCCAGGCAGCGAAAGGCTGATCTTGCCCGTGCTGAGGTCGGTGTAGATGTTTCCGACACCAGAAATTCGCTTGAGTTGCAGGTCGGCGTTGGTCGCGCACTGCGGACAGCCAAGACCATTGACCCAGAGCACGGCGGTCGTGCCCCGGAGTTTGTCCTTGCTGTGCGCGGCTTGCGTATCAGCATCGGACACGTGATGGACGACGGCGTTTTCTTCCATTGCGGGCGTGCTCGCGCAGCCGGAAACAAAGAACGCAACAAGAACAGACGCGGACAACGCCGCGACGAATGAGCGATTGGTCAACATGAAAAGAGTCCTTGCACCTTTGTGCAGTTGAGAGTTTGATTGCGGGAAGAATCAGTCCGGGCATAGCCCGAACGCGACGATTGCTCTCTGCAAAACGCAAGAGCGAAGCTTGTGATGCGTGCGCGGAATCTCCGAGCTAGGTCGTCCAGCAACAAAACAAGGAAAGCCGAGCTCGCGTTGTCAGCACATCAGCACGACTGCGCACCGTGTTGCGGCTCTCGAAGCAAACCAGCCGCATCGAACCCGCAAGGCGATCTCGCGCAGCGCCCGTGAGTGTGTTCGCCTTCCGAGCCACGCCAGCCTTGCGAACCGCTTGGCGTTCGATCAGTGCCGACTGAGCCACTCGCGCTCCACACCCACAGTTGTCGGGCGTGCAGGATCTGGACGGGGTGCCGGTCCTGCCGGGCATTGCTTCGCCCGTACAGCAACCGCAATCGCAACAGCAGCAGTCGGTTTCGCTTGACAGAGCCGCCGCTTCCGTCGTGTTTTCAGCATCGCGCGCGTGAATCCACGGTGCAACGAAGAGTTGCAGTACGAGCAGCAAGGACAGAACGACAGGCTTCACTCTCTAAAGATACGCCGACCGTGTTTGGCTGTTCAGGGGCAATCGCCGCAGAACCCGGTAAACATCCGAACTCTGGAGAGGCATCGCAAGTACGTTGTAGGGTACTTCGGGGGCTTCGGGGGCACACCGTCCCTATCCTCTTTGCATGAAACTCCCTGCGGACAAAGTCGCCAAACTGCGCACGTTCTACGAACGCCGAAAGGTGTGCGTCACTGGCGGAGCCGGGTTTATCGGCGGGCATCTGATCGACACCCTCCTGGGGGTCGGCGCGATCGTCTCGGTGATTGACGATCTGTCCAATAGCACGCTCGATCACCTGTCCGGACACATCGAGCTCGAGCCAGATCGTGTGTCGTTTATCCAGGGATCGATTCTGGATGAGGAGTCGTTAGACAAGGCCTTTGAGGGCGCTCAGACAATCTTCCATCTCGCGGCGTTGGGTTCGGTTCCTCGCTCGGTTGCTGAACCCCAGCGCTACTGGAGCGTGAATGCAACCGGCACAGTGTGCGTGCTCGAAGCAGCGCGTCGTGCAAAAGCAGAGCGTGTCGTGTTCGCCGCATCAAGCTCCGCGTACGGCGACTTGCTTGAGTTGCCCAAAGTAGAGACGCACATGCCAAAGCCGATGTCGCCCTACGCCGCGACCAAGCTTGCGGGCGAGCACTTGCTGGCGACCTGGTCAAGGTCGTACGGCTTGTCCACCGCGTCGGTGCGATTCTTCAACATCTTCGGCCCGCGTCAATCCGCCGACTCCGCATACGCGGCTGTGATGGCGGCGTTCGCAAAGGCGTTGCTGAAAGGCGAGCCGCCAAAGATCTACGGCGACGGCGCACAGACCCGCGACTTCACATACGTGAGCAACGCCGTCCTCGCGACGCTGCTTGCCGGATCGGCCCCACAGAAACTCATGGGCGAAGTGATGAACATCGGCACGGGCCGGCGCGTGAGCGTGATCGACCTCGCAACACAAATGGCCATCGCCTGCGGTGTGCCTCATATCCACCCGACCTTTGCACCCGAGCGCGACGGCGACGTCAAGCACTCCCTCGCGGATATCGGGCTTGCAAGGCAACTGATCGGGTACGAACCCTTCGCATCGCTGGAAACCGGGCTTGCGGAGACGGTGGCGTGGTACAAGCAGGCGCTGGCCACGGCGTGAATCCACCCGCTTCACCCGCCTGTCTCCCACGCTACTCTTGACTGCTGCGGAGTTTGCAAGTTCGGGGGGTGGTTGCATGAGCCAGAAACGGATCAGTATGATGAATCAGCGAGCCGACTTCCGTCGCGCGGGTTGCTGCATCGAACCAAAGCCAGCTCGCTCGGTCCTGTCGCGCTGTGTCGCGATCGGCGCGATGCTCGTTGTAATCACCGGCCCTTGCACCATCGCGCTCGCAGACAGCACTCCCCACGTCGCGTCCGCCGGTTTAAGCGACTTCGACATCAGTTCGCTCGTGAAGCAGCTTGACTCCGACGACTTCGAAGCCCGAGAAGAGGCCGAAGCACAGTTGGCAACCTCGCTTGTCAGCGTCAAGCAGATCGCGAAGGAACTGTCGAAGAATGACCTCTCGCCAGAGCAGCGCACCCGCCTCGAACGCATCGGGTACGTCCGCTTCGAGCGCCAAGAGAGAGCCGCGATGGGCGTGCAGTTTTCTCGCTCATCCTTCCTCCCAGGCAGCGGCGTCACCATCGAGCATCCAACCGAAGGCTTTGATTCCGCGCGTGTGCTGATGGCGGGCGACGTGCTCAAGTCAATCGAAGGTCTGCCCATCCTCAGCCAGTTGGAGGCGCGCCCCATCATCATCAGCTTCGAGCCAGGCGATGAAGTGACTGTTGTCGTCGAGCGAGCCGGCGAGACCAAGTCGCTTCGCCTACGCCTAGGCAGCTTCAAAGACCTGCAGCAGCGTTCCGCGGGCGGTCTTACGAGCGCAGACAAACGCCGCGCATGGCAATACCGCCTCGTGCGAGAGGGCGCAGGCCCCGCGCCCAAGCCCGTTGTCGCGCCGTTTGATCCCGAGCAGTATCGCCGGGTCGTGGGCGAAGAACGCCGTCGCAAGCGAGCCGACGAAATACAAGCACGCAACGACGCGCAGGCCGGCGTGCTGCCCGACACCGCTCCGTTCCGCGCGCTCAACGTCGTCCGCGCCGGGCTGCACCGCGCATTGACCGACGACGCAGCAACGTCGTTCGAGCCCGAGCCCAGTAAGCGCATCCCAGTCAAGACCAAGGACGGGCTGGGCGGTATGGACCTGACGCTCGACATCAAGCGTCAAATGCGACAGCTCGAACTGCAGATCCGCGAAAACAGCCTGCGCCTCAAGAGCGTCGAGCTGCCCGACGAGCAGCGTGCCCGCCTCGAAAGCGGCAACCGCAACAACCGCGTGCAGCTCCAGAACCTGCGCGCGCAGCTGCGGGCCTTGCAGGGCGACAAGCCTGAAGCGCCCTGAAAACCCGCGGATGTGAACCACTGCGCATTGTCTTTTCGGTGTAACGACGTTCTTACTTCCGTCGCCGACGCATCGCAAGCAGCCCGCCGCCCGCAAGCACGCTCGCGCCCGCCGGGCTTGGGATTGTCACGTTGAGGCGCTCCAACTGGACGTTGGCGTTCGCCGTGCCGGTCGAGTCGCCGATGAATGCGTTCGCGGCCATGTGTTGCCAGTCCATATTCGCCGTGCGGACGAGGTTGTTGTCGACGAACATCTGGAAGGTGCCGGTGGACCAGTTGCCGACCATGCGGTAGTCGTGCCACTGTGTCGGATCGAAGGTTGCGGGTTGGTTGAGCAGGTCGGTGTACGTGAGCGTGGTGGTTGAAAGCCCAAAGCCCATCCACCGCCCACCGCCCTGCACACTGACGCCAAAGCCGTAGTGGTAGAGCGAAACTTCGCTGGAGAGGACGCGTGCGCGGAGGTCGATGGTGACGACGCTCGAAGGCGTGAAGAGCGACTCGTTCATGAAGTTACGAGCACCGAGGTACGAACTGGTCAGGTTGAGCCCAGCGCCCATCGTGTTGAGGCCAAGAGCGCTTGAGCCGGGCGTGAACGCCACGACTTCGGGCGTGCCCGCGTGCAGACCGGTCGTCTGATACGTCCAGCCCTGCTCGCTGGGAAGTTGATTCGTGCTCATGGTGATGGTGGCCTGTGCGAGCGCACTGCCACTCATTGCGGCGATAACAATCGCCGCTGCGATCATGCGGGTCTTCATGTGTCTTGCTCCGTGTCTTTGCTTGTCCAACTGGAGCCGCGCTGCACACGCCAAGGCGTGCGTTCGAGCGGTTCGTGAAAACAAAGTACATCAATTCACGGCGTACGCAACCAAACAAGCGAGCGGATGTTCGATGGAGCGAGCACTGCAACGACTGTGACAGCGCGCAAGGAATCGCCTCTCTAGATTGACGTGGTTATTGGCTGTGACACGTTCAGCCCACAACCCGCTGCTTCAACGCCGCGGCAATGTTCTCCCAGCCGCTGCGCTCATCAGGCTCGTTCTCGAACGTCATCGCAGGCGTCATCGTGACACGGATCTTGCGCGGCTTTGGAACCTTCGTTCCTGGACGCAGCACCTCGAAGCATCCGTCGATGCGGCACGGCACAATCGGTATCTTTGTCCCCGCGACCATCATGCCGATGCCGGGCTTCCAGCGCAGCGCATTGCCGTCCCGCGTGCGGGCGCCCTCGGGGAACAGAATGAATGCGCACTCACCGCTGTGCAAGCGATTCTTGAGATCATCGAGCGCATGCCCGCCCACGCGCTTGCGCCAAATCGGGAGCGCATTGATCGTCGTCGCCGCGACAACCATGCGGGCCGACGACTCAAAGAACACGTCGCCCGCCGCGATCGGATAGACGGCGTTCCGCAGCGCGCGCGGCACACACGCACCCAGCACGAGCGCGTCAAGATGGCTGGCATGATTGGCGACGAGAACAAAGGGCGGCTGCGCAGGAATATGTTCTGCTCCGATGACTTCCAAGCGGTTGTACAGCTGGAAGTAGCCGCGCAACACCGTCCACGACACCGCGCTGATCACATGCGACATCAACCCCGGCTCGCGCACCTCGCTGCGGAGTCGCTCCAACGGAGCCAGGTTCGCGTCCTTGGCCGGCTTGTACTCCCAGGCGTCCACACCGAACGGTACCCGCAATCCGCGCGGCTTGTCAGCAACAACAGAAGTGCCTCGGACTCGCCCACTACCAGAACTTTTTGCCCGCAGGCTTCTCTGGCCTTGGCAGCAACACCGGCGGCGTAGGGCCAATGTGATCCGCCGTAATCGCCGGCGGCGGCGGATCGCTCAGTTTCTCTAACCCAACACTCATAGTCTTCAACGTGATCGCAATCAAAGCGATCGACAGACTCACGACGCCGACGCACCTGATCGCCGTGCCACCGATTGGCGACAGCCGGTCGGTGCCTTGCGTCACTGAAGGGGCGCCTTTTTCAGAGTCAGCACCAACCATGCTCCGCGACGTCAGTGCTGCGTCAGTTTCAAACCCAACCCTTGCACACATCAACACCATCACCACCAACACCAACGGCTCCACATACCGCTGCCACACCTCGTTGCTCGCCGTGAGCACGATTGCGTAGCCTGCCAGTGTCGCAAGCAGGATTGCGGCATCACGAACCAACCCACGCTCGCGCAGCGACACAAAGAACGATGCCAGCACAACGCCTCCGATCGGCGCAAGCACCGCGATCAACACACTCGTGCGTTCAAACAGCACTGGCGCGTGCCGCGTCAGGTTCCACAACCCCGTTCGCCGACCCGCGAGATAGTCAAAGTTTGTCGCGGGCGCAACCGCCAGAGCCATCCCAACGACAACCACGACCAACAACACCCATCGCATCCGCGTCCACAACGCACGAAACCCCTGCCACCAAAACCCGATCAAAAACGCCCCAAAGATCGCGCAAACACTCAGCACAAAGGCCGGCGCGGGCGACGCGAAGAATTGCGATACCGGCTTGGGCGGATACTGCAACTGAAACCGGGGCGGCACAAGCCCGCCCCAATACCGCACGAAGAGCGCAACCGCAATCAGCGCCGGCACGCAAGCAATCGCCGCGATTGCTGCTCGCGAAAATCGCCTTGTCGAAAAATCAGGCTTGACATCTTGCGTGACATTTGGCACCGCACACCCCAACCACGACGCCAGCACCAACAATCCGCACGTCCACAGATGCACCTGCCGCGTCAGCACCAGCGCGAGCAGCACCACGCAACCCACACCACACAAGGCCCGCATCGACTTCGCATGCAGGGCCAGCGCGAGCACCGCGCACACCCCAAGCCACCCCGCGTTGTCAGGCAGCAGCGCAATCCCGCCCACAATGAAGTAGGTACAGCACACAATCGGCATGCACAGGAACGCCGCGCCAAACCCAGGCGCGGCACCACTTCGATCCCTCATCCCTCTCCCCACCATCCACGCCACCAACCCAAACAACCCCGCGCTGAAAACCATCGACACAACCTGCAACCCCGCGACACCCGCCCCGAACACCTTCAGCACACCAGCCAACACCCAGTGATACCCAGGCGTCGTCGCCGAGAGGTAATCCCATACATCAATCGCGGGCCACTCTTTCGCAAACCCTTCGATGGTTGGCTGGTGGTAGTGACGCTGATCAAACACAGCTCGATTGGGAATCACCCGGGCCACAATGAACGACCCAGCCACAACCAGAAACACGCCAACCACAACCGCCACATTCAGCCACACATTCGCAACACCCTGCCCGTCGGCATGGCTGCCTGAATCTGATCGAGGTTGCCCGGTGGCAGGAGATTCGTGTGGTGTGTGGTTCAAGGCGTTTCTAGCCGATGATTGTCGGACGTGTCCGCCCCTGTTCCCCAACCTGCGTCGCAAGTTTCTGCCGCTCAATCCCCGATTGAACCGGCAGCGAACGCCGCCAGTACGCCCCATGTGCCAATAGTGCCCGCCCCGTTCTCTCTTCTGGCTCTTGTCAAACTCGCTCGCCCCCATCAGTGGGTCAAGAGCGTGTTCGTACTTCTGGGTCCCCTGTACGGACTGCGCGACATCCCCAAAGACCGCTGGCAGGACATCATCATCCAAGGCCTGATCGCCGCGGGAGTCTTCGCCTTGGCGAGCAGCGCCTGCTACATCTACAACGATCTCCGCGACGTCGAAGCCGATCGTCACCACCCCAGAAAACGCAATCGCCCCATTGCCAGCGGCGCGATCTCGCCCGCCCTCGCTGTTGGCGTGATGATCGCGCTCGTCCTGGCAGGCGCGGCCCTGTCTCTCCTCTTGAACAGCAACTTCCGTTCCGGCACGCTCCTGCTCGTGGGCCTCTACATGTTCAACGTTCTGCTGTACTCTGCCTTCCTCAAACACCGCGTCATTGCCGATGTTTTGAGCCTTTCCCTTGGTTTCGTCCTCCGCGTCATTGGCGGCTGCGTCGCCGTCGGCATCATGCCCAGCACGTGGCTGCTCAACTGCACGCTCTTCCTCGCCATGTTCCTCGCCTTCGCCAAACGCCTGGGCGAACGCCGCACCGCGGAAGCCGCTGGGTATGACGCTACGGCCGCCCGCAGCGTCCAGGGTAAGTACACCGACGAACTCCTCCGCATGAGCGTCGTGGTCACGGCGGTTGCAACGCTGATCACCTACGCGTTTTACGTCCAATCCCGTGAAAGCGCGGCGGCCTTCGCGACAGCCCTTGTCCCCGCGGGCATCAACTGGCTCTGGTTCACCATCCTCCCCGCCACCTACGCCCTCTTGCGGAGCATGGTCCTCATCGAACGCGGCGCCTACGACGACCCTACCGAGATGTTCCTCAAGGACAATCCTCTCCGAGTCGCCGGAATCGCGTTCATTGCAATCACAATCGCCGTCGCTCTCGTGTTCGGGCACAAATAGCCGACTAATATTGTCGCAAGCGCAAGAACTGCCCCCAGTAGGCCCGGCGTCCCCGCCAGGCAGGTCGCATGTGATTGTCGCCACTCACGAAAAGTGCCCGGCGAGACGCCGGGCCCACTGGTCCATGGAGGGACACATGACTCGCACCGCATCCATTCTCCTCGCCGCCCTCGTTTGCACCGCGTCACTGACTGGTTGCTACCAGCAAAGCAGCTATCCCGAAATTCCAACCTCTCAGGGCTACGCCGAAGACCCCAATCGCCCCGCCACCGAGCAGGCGATGGTCGCCGCGCTGCAATATGTTGGTTCGCGCTGGACGCCCGGCCAACGCATGTACGATCCCAAAGTCGAGCCCCGCGGCTTGCCTTACGTGAATTACCCGTGCGTCATCAATCTGCCCTTGGGCATGCGCAAGGTGTTCTATGAACGCATCCCGGGCAAAGTGGGCCCGCAAGTTCTCCCCGCGACGCCCAAAAACGTCGCCTTGGGTCTGCCCACCTTCCACGTCACCCGCGTCTGGATGCGCTTCAACAAGGCATATGTTGACATCCTCCGACCCATGCCCGAAATGGGCCCCGGCGCTGACGGCACACCCGTCTACCAACTCATCACCGTTCACCTGGAAGGCGGCATCAAACCCTGGAACGTCGTCTACGCGCGATCGTGGCCCGCAGGCCAAGTCAGCGCTCCTGAATACTCCTTCGTCCCCGCTGTCGACGACCCCAACCAGTTTGTGATCACCCAGCGAGAAATGAAGGCCAAGGCCACCGCGTCGCTCACAGGCGATCAATACGGCAAGCCCTCAACCCTGCCGCCGGTCGCTCAGCAGGAAGGCGAATTGCAGCAGACTGAAGTTGTGGTTCAGCCGGAAGACTTGAACGGTAACTGACGGTTGTGGCTACGCGATTGTGTAGGACGGGACTGGCACGTTCAGCCGCGTAGCGGATTTGGTGAATAGCCCTGGATCGCCGCGAAGCGGCATCCACGGAATCCAATCGCATTCTCAATGAATTGCCACGTAGTGGCGAAGGTGTTCCGCCATCCTTCCTGCACCACTTTGTGGTGCTGTCGTTCTTGTTCGCCCTTCCCGTGGATGCCACTTCGTGGCTATCCATGGCTATTGACCTCGACGGCTACGCCGTCAAGAGTTAGCCATCGTGGATTCTCCGATCACCCAACTTCTCACCCGCCTCACCGACCCAGGCCCCGCTATCAGGCGTGTCGCGATCATGGACGCCCTGCGCGTGCAGAATCCCACCGAGCGCGAAACGCTTCTGCGCGCCCTGCTCGCACGCCTCGAAACCAACGCCGAGCGCGACGATAAGTGTCGCCTGCTCATCATCCGAGGCCTCGGCACCGCTGCGTACGTCCCCGCGCGAGAAACCCTCGCCCGCCTGCGCGACAGCAAATCAACCATTCCCGCCGAATACCACGCCGCTCTCGTCGCGCACGACGCCATCGAAGTCTCGCTCAGGCCACCCCCCGTCGTCGTGACCGACGACGCCGACGGCGTAGAGTCAGACGCTTGACCACACCCCGACCACGTCCGATCACCCTCGAACTGACCGACGCCACCAATCGCCTGACCAAGGCGCAATTGACTTGGCTCGCTGAGAATTGCCAGCGCGCTGCGCTGACTCTCCGTTGCGCCGGCTCGCTGCGAGTCCGCGTGATCGACGACGCCGAGATGGCCAAAGCCCACGAAGAATTCGCTGGAGTTCCAGGCACAACCGACGTGCTGACCTTCGACATGACCGACCCCGAAGAGGCTGGCGAACTCGTCAAACCCCTCGAAGACCTGAAGTTATTGGACCAACAAAAGTCCCAGAACACGGTGGATACCGACATCATGATCTGCCTCGACGAAGCCATAAGGCAGGCATCCCAGCGTGGATACGATTTCCCACGCGAACTTTTGCTCTATGTCGTCCACGGACTACTGCATTGCTTGGGTCACGACGACCATGAAGAAGAGGACGCGGCTCTCATGCACCGAGTCGAAGACGTAGTGCTTGAGGCGATTGGTGTGGGTGCCGTTTTTCGGCGGTAGCACAGGCGTCCTCGCCTGTGACGAACGTCGCTTGAGGTCTGACACGGGCAGGACGCCCGTGCTACCCATATTCGGTGGTTGGTAGGATGCGCGAACTGTGGATCATCATCGCGTTGGTCGCTCTGGTGCTGGGTCTGGTGCTGTCATCACTCGCTCAGTCGCTCAGGGACACCTCGCGCTCGCTTCTTGAAGAGATCGCCACGATCCGCAAACGCCGCGGAGCCCAGGACCGGGTTGATCGAATTCTCAGCGATGTCGAAGGCCACGCCGCGGCGATGGGTTTCCCCCGCATCGTGTGCAACCTGCTCTTCGTCGTCGCGCTCGTGAACTGGATCAGCGTCGTTCGCGGCGCGCTTGTTTTGACATGGGTCGAAGTCACGATCGCTGTCGCGGTCGCGTCGTTCATTCTCTGGATCTTCGGGACACTCATCCCTTCCGCCATCGCTCGCCACGCCGCGGAGCAGACGGTCTACTCGGGCTCGGCGTTGATCCGTTTGGTGTATTACATCACGGCTCCATTCCGGCCTTTGACACGGTTGATTGACGAGATCATCCGCCGACTCTCCGGCAAGACGCGCGAGGACGAACACGGAGCGATCGAGCAGGAGCTGCTCAACGTTGTCAATGAGGCGCAGGGCGAAGGAAAGTTCGACGACACCGAGCGCGACATGATCGAAGCCGTCGTGAAGTTCCGCGATCGCACTGTGGCACAAGTGATGACGCCTCGCACCGAGATGGAAGCGATGCCGCTCGTCAACGATCTCTCCAAAGTCACGCAGACGATCCGCACCATCGGCCATTCACGCATCCCCGTCTACGAAGGCGACCTCGATCACATCGTGGGCGTGTTCTACGTCAAAGATCTGATGAAGTGGCTTGCGGGCGATGCCGTGGTGCATCACCCGGACTCATCGCACACGCCCCAGCAAGCCGCACAAAGCGCTGCGAATCACGCCGCGACCCAGAATGCAAATCTCGCAACTCCACCCAGCGGCGGCTCTCGCGGCGGTCGAACGTTCGATCTTCGCGCCCTGCTCCGCCCCGCGGTCTTTGTCCCGGAAACCAAAACCATCCGCGAATTGTTGCCCGAATTGCTCGCGAAGCGAACTCACATCGCCCTCGTCGCCGACGAATACGGCGGCACCGCCGGCCTCATTACCATCGAAGACATTATCGAAGAGGTCTTTGGGGATATTCAAGACGAGTACGAACAGCCCGAAGAAAACGCCGCGGAAGTGAAGATCGACGCAGCAACCCGAACGGCGGAGATCGACGCCCGCGCCAGCATCGAGGACGTCAACTACGAACTCATGAAGGAACTGGGAGTGCAACTCCCAGAAGGCAGCGACTACGAAACGGTCGGCGGCTTCGTAACCGTGTCAATGGGCCGCATTCCCGAAGCGGGCGAAACGCTTGCCTACGAAGGTGGCACGGTGCTCGTGATCTCCGCCGAGCCAACTCGCGTGACGCGCGTGCAGGTGTTGTTCCAAGGCGATGCGAGCGATAAGCAGAGCGTTCAGCATGCGGCGGCGAAGTGAGAAGCAGGCATTAGGCATTGGGCATCAGGCATTGGCAAAACAGTCATCTCGGACATTCTCACTAATGCCCAATGCCTAATCCCCATGCCCAATTGAGACCCAGTCTCAATTCGCCTAAACTACCTCAATGAGCGGATGTCCTTGTCAAGATTCCGGATTGGTTTCCAAGGACTCCGGCTGCGCCTTGGAGAAACAAGCCGCACAGGCGCTTGGCAAAGATGCCATGACCGCGCTGCAACCCGTGGAAGCCGCGGTGCAAGCTACGCCGCTGTCAAAACTCAAGCCAGGGCAAACAGCCATCGTTCGGGGCGGGACGCTCGACGCCAGCGACGCGGCGTACCTCCGTGCAATGGGCGTCCGCCCCGCCGCGCTCGTGCGTGTGTGCCGGCTCGGGCATCCGTGCATCATTGAAGTGCTCAGCGGCGGGCGCGAGTGCTGCGGCTTGGGCAGTTGTCGCATCGGGCTCGCGAAGGAACTGGCCGAGCGCGTGATGGTGTCCGACGTGGCGTAGGCGCGACGCAGGAGGCGATTGAAGATGCGCGTGGCACTGGTAGGCAATCCCAACACAGGCAAGACGACTCTGTTCAACGCGCTGTGCGGCTTGCGCCACAAGACGGGCAACTTCCCCGGCACGACGCAAGAAGCGCGAATCGGCCGCGTCGAGAGCGCGGAATCAAACAGCGACACTTCGCGCGACATTCACCTGATCGACCTCCCCGGCACCTATTCACTCGAACTCGCGCAGAGCGAAGCCGAAATCTGTCGCGGCGTCCTCGCGGGCACACTGGCGCCGCCCGGCGAAGTCGCCGCGGCTCCGGACGCTGTGCTCGTTGTTGTCGACGCCGCGAACATCGAACGCAATCTGCTGCTGGTTGGTGAGGTGCTTCGGCGGCGACTTCCCACAGTCGTCGCGCTCAACATGATCGACGTGGCACGCAAGCGCGGCGCGGAGCCTGACGCGGGTGCCTTGTCGTCACTGCTGGGATGCAGCGTGATCGCGTGCTCCGCTCGCAAGCGTGAGGGGATCACGCCCATCGCCAATCACCTGCACGTCGCTCGCGTCCCCAACGTCACGCCGCCCGGCTCGCAAGAAGGACTTGAGGAATGGGCCCACAACACCTTCACCACTCTCGCGCGCCAAGCCGCGGCGAAGGGCGCACGCGTCGGACTTCGCGAAGACCAATTGACGGATCGCGTCGATCGCGTTTTGACTCACCCGGTGCTGGGCTTGCTCGTCTTCACGCTCGTGATGTTCGCGCTGTTCTACTCGATCTTCCGTGTGGCGGAAGTCCCGATGGGCCTCATCGAAGCGATCTTCGGCAAACTCACAACACTCGTCAAGACGTCGCTGTCGGCGGGCATCATCTCCGACTTTCTCGCGGAGGGCGTGATCGCAGGCATCGGCGGCACGCTCGTGTTCCTCCCACAAATCTGCCTGCTGTTCTTCATCATCTGTCTGTTGGAAGACACTGGCTACCTCGCACGCGCGGCGTTCCTCGCGGATCGCTTCCTGCGCCCCTTCGGCCTTTCCGGTAACGCCTTCGTGCCGCTGCTTTCAAGCCACGCGTGCGCGATTCCGGGTTTGATGGCGACGCGCGGCATCCCCGATCGCAAAGAACGCCTCGCCGCAATCCTCGTCGCGCCGTTCATGAGTTGTTCGGCGCGAATTCCTGTGTACGTCTTGCTCACCGCGCTCCTCTTCCCTGGCAAACCCGGCTCGCAGGCACTCGCATTCATGAGTTGCTACGCCTTCGGTGCGGCGGCGGGGCTGTTCTCATCGCTGATTGCCCGAAGGACGATTTTGCGAGGCAAGAGCCGCGCGATGGCGATGGAGTTGCCGACGTATAAGTTGCCAAGTCTTAAGACAGCCCTGCTCGCGACCGGGGACCGTGCAATGGCGTTCCTCAAGAAAGCCGGAACGATGATTCTGGCGATCAGCGTGGTGCTGTGGTGGCTGAGTTCGTATCCAAAGACAGACACGCCGGCGAAAGCAGTGGAACTGCGACAGGCAGCGGCGGAAGTGCGAGCAAAGTCATCATCAGATACCGTGTCGCGCGAGAACGCCGCGGCGGAACTGGAATTACAAGCCGACGGCATCGAAGCCTCGAACGCCACAGCGAATTCGTTTCTGGGGCGACTGGGCCGCACTGCACAGCCCGTGTTTTCGCCGCTCGGCTACGACTGGAAGTTGACAGTCGGCGTCCTCGCGAGCTTCGCCGCCCGCGAAGTCTTCGCAAGCACCATGTCCATCATCACGACAGGCAGCGAAGACATTGAAGCAGAGGGCGTCGCCGAACGCATCGGCAGCGCGACTCGCGATGATGGCATCACGCCGATGTTCACGCCCGCGACATCATGGTCGTTGCTCGTCTACTTCGTCCTCGCGATGCAGTGTCTCCCGACGCTCGCCGTCACCGCGAAAGAGGCGGGACACATGAAGTGGGCCGTCTTGCAATTGGTGTGGATGTGCGGGTTGGCGTATGTCGCGGCGTTGATTGTGTATCAAGTGATGAAGTAAAGCAGCCTTGGTGACCACCCCACGCAGAGCGTGGGGGTAGCCAGGTGTACCCTCCATTGACGTGCCTCTCCATGACTGGCAATTCTGGGTTGTCTCAACGCTAGCACTGTGCGGGCTGCTGTACATCCTGCGTGCCGTGCTGCCAGAAAAGTGGAACCCGCTTCGGCGCAAGCGCAAGGGCGTGAAGACCACGCTCACTATTTCCGGCAAGACGCCGGGCAAGAAGTAGCGAGCGTTGGTGGCACGGGTTTGATCTGGAACTCGCGCTACTTCACCAACCACGACAACGCCACCGCGGCGGACGTCGCGACGTTCAGAGAATCCACGCCCGCTCGCATCGGAATCCGCACCATCACATCCGCGCTGTTCATGGTGTCTTCCGCAAGACCCGGTCCCTCCGCGCCAAGCAACAAGGCGGGCCTCGCATCGTTCTTCGCCGCGGCGTCTTGAAGCGCAACCGCATCCGCACGCGGCGACAGCGCGACGATCCTGAATCCCGCCGCACGAACCGCGGCAAGAACGTCGTTCTGCATTTCCCTTTGCTGCCAAGATTCAACCTTGATCCAATCCACATGCAGTACATGCCCGATCGAGACGCGAATCGCCTTGCGATACAGCGGATCGCAGCATTGCGGCCCCACGACGATCAGTGGCCGCTCTCCTCCAAGACCCGCCGCGTTGCGGAACAACGCGCCGATGTTGTCGTGATTTGAGATGCCTTCGAGCATCAATATGCTCGTCGCGGTCTTGAGCGCGAGAGCCAGCGAGGGCTGCGACCCTCGAAGACCCGCCGCGAGCACACCTCGATGAAAGTTGAAGCCCGTGACAGTGTGCAGGAGCGACTCGTTCGCAACCAACGTGTCGAATCGCTTCGCTGGCGCATTCGGACCGCCCGAGCGGGCCGCCTTGATGGCGTCCGCGAGATGCTCATGCGCCGCGGGCGTACACAGGATGGAAGCAATCTCGTACTTCGACGCCAGCAACGCGCGAACCACCAGTTCGCTCTCGCAGATGAACAGATTGTGCGACCCATCCCACTCCGTCCGGCGCAGTGCCGCGTCCTTGAGATTGGCGTATGGTGCGAGTCGCGGGTCTGATAGATTGGTGATGGTAATGGGGGACATGAGTGTGACAGGCGCTTCAGACAATGCACACTGTAGAGAGCAGCGTCAGATAGTGACCCGCACCACAAATCGCCGATACATTCTCACTCTCGCACGACCGGCTCTGTCGCACCCTCGCACTTTCCCTCCCCCCGATGCCCGCACACCCCCTCGAAATCTGGCACGCCGTGGTCCTTGGACTCGTCGAGGGAATCACCGAATACCTGCCCGTCAGCTCAACGGGGCACCTCATCCTCGCCAGTTCGCTCATGAAGCTCGACGACCCGCAGCGAAAGGCGGCGGTCGACGCGTTCATGATCGTGATCCAAGGTGGAGCGATCCTCGCCGTGCTCGGGCTCTATTGGCCCAGTGTCGTGCGCATGCTCAGGGGACTCGTGGGCAAAGACGCGAAGGGGCGTGCCCTGCTTCTCAACCTCTTCGTTGCGTTCCTGCCCGCAGCTGTGATCGGCCTTTTGCTGGATGACTGGATCGAATCAAAGTTGTTCAGCGCCGGCCCCGTGCTCGCCGCCTTGGTCGTTGGCGGCGTCTTTATGATCGTCCTCGACCGCTGGCGTGCAGGCCGACTCTCCAGCCCGAAGTTTCACACCAGCGAAACCACCGACGTCTTTGATGTCACTCTCAAGCAAGCATTCTTCATCGGCTGCATGCAGGTCTTCGCGATGTGGCCCGGCACCAGCCGCAGCATGATGACCATCGCGGGCGGCGTGATCGCGGGCCTTCGACCGAAGCAAGCCGCAGAGTTCAGTTTCCTGCTCGGGTTGCCCACGCTCGGCGCGGCGACGCTGTACAAACTCGCAAAAAACCTGAAGCACGCGCACGACACTGGCGAGCCAAACATGTTTGAGGTGTTGGGTGTCGCGCCCGTTCTCGTCGGCATCATCGTCGCCGCCATCAGCGCCGCGATCGCCGTGAAGTGGCTCGTGGGATTCCTGAACAAGCATGGGCTTTCGCCGTTTGGGTGGTATCGCATTGTGCTCGCGATTGTGTTGTTTGTGTTGCTCAGGCAGGGGATCGTTGAGATTGCGAACTGAGATAGCAGCGGGCCTCGCTGATAGATGCTTGTACACTCAACTGACAAGAGAAGTCTCAGATCGCCAGGAGTGTGGCATATGACTCGATGGTTACGCGGAACTTTGATTGGCGTGTTGTGTGTGTCCGTGATGGGGTGCGGCACGACAACGCCTTATGTTGCACCGCCCGCAGGCGATCTACCGTCGTGCGAAGTCCATCGCGTTCCCATGAGGTGGGACAAAGTCAGAATCTGGTATGGCCTGCCGAGTGACGAGTATTTCGATGCAGCAGCCGCGTTTCCGCACAGCGCTCAAGGTCGCTGCGGTGGGTGTGCTGTACTTGGAAGAAAATATCACTGGGGATGGGTGTGCGACGTATGCACCATGAAGCACAAGGCGTGGATTGCACAGCGGTAGACGAACGACACCACGTGCGGCAGACAAATCTGTGCATTTCTTCTCTCGAACGCGTCTAGCACTTGCGGCGTCTGGTATCCGAGTATTCTGCGAACAGCAGCGCACTTCTCGCACCTTGGCGGCCTGCAACCTGTGTACAACTCGGGGTGAGTCTGTGAATAACCCAGCAATCGCCTTTGAAAA
Source organism: uncultured Phycisphaeraceae bacterium (assembly GCA_964516725.1). Taxonomy (GTDB): domain Bacteria; phylum Planctomycetota; class Phycisphaerae; order Phycisphaerales; family UBA1924; genus BJHL01. The sequence goes on along the minus strand of CAZEZV010000001.1, from coordinate 2,769 downwards.
GTGAAGCAATGCGGGTACATTATGTCCACGCATGGACGCGATCAACTTCCAATCTTCTGTTGCACGCATGAGACAAGCCGCCGCGCTCCGCGCGTTTGAGGCGATGCCGGGCGTCAGGCAAACGCAGCCAACACAATCAACGAATGGTGTTCAAAGCGGTCGCACTGTGCAGGACACCGCGCAGCTTCAAGGTGTCTCACAAACAAGCGCTGCCCGCGCCCGCGTCGTGAGCAAACTCGTCGCCGCAACTGTGCCCGGCAAGGTTGATTTCACCAACAGCGCCTCGCCAACGCAAACCACGTCGATCCCGCTGTACAAACACCCCGCCGACAAGAACGCCGCGGCCACCGGCGTGTTCAGCGGTCGCGCAATCGATGTAGAGGCTTGATTCGATTGTTCACAAGAATGTCGTGCCACCGACTGCTGCTTTCAGCAGTCGGTGCGGAGTTGCACAATGCGTAACAGACCCATCTGTTCGTCGAACGCTACGTCGTTCCAACATTCTGCACACAACCAGAACGATCCCCGAGGTCTATCACCGATCGCTCAAAGCAGCAGTCGGTGACACGGCGCATCAAAGTCCCGCCGGCACTCCACCCTTGCGCGGATCACTTGCCGCGTTCCAATGATCGTCACGCCGCTGAATCAGTTGCACAGTCCCAATCGGATTGCGCTTGGACACATCGTGCTCCTTCGCACGCAGCGCCGTCGTCAGCGGCGACTCAAGCAACGCGTCTTCGAGTTGCAGAGTGTGCGGGCTCCACTGATGATGAAATCGCGGAGCGGTCAGCGCCTCTTCACTGGTCATATCGAAAAGGACGACGTTGAGAATTGTTTGCAGCGTTGCCGTGATGATGCGAGGTCCGCCTGAACCGCCAGCGATGATTTTGCTGGGCCGTCCCTCCGGGACGGCCGGATTTGCATCGCCCTTCCCGGAGGGACGGCGTACCACAATCGTCGGCGTCATCGCGCTGAGCGGCCTTTTCCCCGGTGCCGGTGCATTCCTCGCGTCTTGAATCAACCCAAACGCGTTCGGCTTCCCCGCACGCACCGCAAAGTCGTCGATGGTGTCGTTGAGGCAGAACCCAAGTTGGGTCGATGACACATACGACCCAAACTCCAGGTTGATCGTCTCAGTACACGCCACCGCGTTGCCCTTGTCATCAACCACGCTCAGGTGTGAAGTTCCGCCGCCATCCTTGAGCGCAGGCGCGATGCCATAGAAGTCCTGTGACTGCGTACACGCAAGGCTGATCTTCTTCGCCGCGGCTTCGAGTCTCACCGGATCAAGCATCGTCTCAAACGGCACATCCACAAAGTCCGCATCCCCCAGCCATCTCGCCCGATCCGCGAACGCGTGCTTCAGGCATTCCACGACAAGATGCACATAGTCCGCCGAGTTGTGCCCCTTCGCGACTGCGTTCTGCAAGTCCATCGCGCGCGTTTCAAGCATCGCCAGGATCTGAGCGAGCACAATCCCGCCACTGCTGGGCGGCGGCATCGACACCACGTTGTACTGGCGGAAACGAGTCACAAACGGGGCGCGGGTCTTGGGCGAAAACGACGCGAGATCATCCAGCGTCATCTCGCCGCCGTCGTTGTGGACAGCATCAATGATCGCCCGCGCGATTGGCCCCGAGTAAAACGCATCTTTCCCGTGCTTGGCGATTGCCTCAAGCACATCGGCTTGCTCTGGCAGTTTCAAAACATCGCCTACGTTGGGCCTGCCATCAAACAAAAACCGCTGCCAAGTGAACGCAAATCGCTGTTTGCGAGATTCAAACTGCCCGGCGTCATTACCGTCCGCTCTGAACCACGCGATCATGTCCTTTGCACTCGTGACATAATGCTGGTCAATCGCAAACCCCGCGCGAGCGATCCGAATCGCCGGCGCCAGCACCTTCTCACGCGGCAGCGTCCCAAATCGCTCCAGCGCCTCAAGCAACCCCGCCACGGTCCCCGGCACACCCACCGCCTTCCCGCTCCGCGTGCTCGCGTGCGGGTCTTCGTTGTGCTCAAAGTAGTCTTGCGTGACCACCGCCGGCGCCGTCTCGCGATAGTCCAGCACAATCGCAGAATCGCTTTTCGTGCAAGGACCCTGAATCATCATGAACCCGCCGCCGCCAATGCCGCAGGAGTACGGCCGAACCACAGACAACGCAAAGCTCGTCGCAACCGCCGCGTCCACCGCGTTGCCGCCAAGACGCAGCGCTTCTACACCCGCTTCAGAAGCAAGAGCGTGGTCAGCGGCAACAGCGGCGGAAGGAAAATTTGGCATGGTCGGCGGCGAAGGGCGGGACGAAAGGCAATTTGAACGCAGAGGAAAACAGAGGGGAAGAAAGAGAGAAACAGAGAGAGTCCAGAGAAGAGAACGGAGATCAGAAAAACGTGTGACCGCCTAGTCAACCACCCAACATTCCCCTCTGTATTCCGATCTTTTTCTTCTCTGTTTTCCTCTGCGTTCAAAACAACAGTACGAGCGCGCAATGAATCGAACCCGCGCCCTCGTGACAGCTTGCCCAACCTCCTCCCGCTCAGCGCAAGAAGCGTCTCGAGCACGGCTCATTTTCGCTGTTCGCTTTTCGTTTTCCGCTTTCTTCTCCCAGCGTATCCTTGCGCCCCTATGGACAAGCCTTCTTGGTTCACGGCTCAACTTTTGGTCAACGTCGCGACGATCGTGCTCGTTGTCCACTTGATCCTCGTGATCTGCGCGTACCTCGTCTACTTTGAACGCAAGATCTCCGCGTACATCCAGGACCGCATCGGCCC